>DBYB01000026.1:0-77640 GCA_002309995.1 Bacteroidales bacterium UBA1197 | reverse complement strand
TACGCCCTACCCGAGAGCGGACTGCAAAGGTAGTAAAAATTTTTGACTTACAAAGAGATTCTTCACTTCGTTCAGAATGACAGGAGGTTATCATCCTGAGGAGCGGAGCTTTCTGTCATCCTGAGGAGCGGCAGCGACGAAGGATCTAAAACAAGCCGAAGACTGCGGAGCCGGAGCCAGACATAGCGGCATAGACGGCGCCACGGCGATAGAACTCCTCTATCAGCGCGGCTATCTCCAGATGGCGCGGGCACACAGTGGCCTCGAAGTCGTTCACCACACTCCCCTTCCACTCCGCCACCGGCCGCCTCAACAATTCACGGAGTTCTGACACATTTTGGGGCGAATTGTGTCCGGACACGCCGATTTTCCCTGATTCTGACACATTTTCGGGCAAAATGTGTCCGGAGGGGGAGGCGGGGAGGCGGGGGATGATGCCGGAGTAGGCTTCGCGGGTGCTGACGGCGACGGGGCGGCCGGTGGCGGCGTCCAGGGGGAGCTCAACGCGGAGTTCGTAGCCCGAAAGGTCGATGTCGAACGGCTCCAGGACCTCCCCCCTCCCCGTCGCAAACATCGGGGAACAATACACAAAAAACGCACAGTCGGAGCCCAACTTTGCGGCGTAGGCAGCGAGGGCGGAGTCGGAGAGGCCGAGGTTGGCGAGGTCGTTGAGGGCGCGGAGCATGAAGGCTGCATCGGCGCTGCCGCCGCCGAGGCCCGCGCCCACCGGGGCGTGCTTCTCGAGGCGTATTGCCACGGGAGGCAGCGAGGGGAAATCGGCCTTGAGGAGCCGCCAGGCGCGGACGGTAAGGTCTTCCATCGGGTCCCAGTCCACGCCGCCCTCGCGCTGTATCTCTATCGACAGCCGCTCCGCCGGCTCCACAGACAGCACATCCCCGAACCCCCAGTACGGTACGAACAGCGTCTCGAGGTCGTGGTAGCCGTCCGGTCGCTTCCGCAGCACGTTAAGCCCGATGTTTACCTTGGTGCAGGTGCGCAGCGTCATAAAGTACGACTTATTATCGGAGCGAGGAACGCGTCTACCTGCATCTGGCGCGCGACATCGTAAGGAATGCCCCGGCTTCTCATATAGAATAGTTCCTCGGGGTTGAGGTAGCCGGTGGTGGCGCCGTGGGAGCACTCGACGTCGTCGGCGTAGATCTCAAGCTGAGGGCGGGACTCAACGGAGGCGCCCTCGCTCAGCAGAAGCGAATGGTTCTGCTGATGCGCCACGGTGTGCACGGAGTCGCGGGCCACATAGACCAGGCCGTCGAACGACACCCGGGCGCTCCCGCCGGCGACGCTCTTGAAGAGCTGCTCGGAACGGCACCCGGGCACGTTATGACGCACTACGACATTGATCTGCACCTGTTCGTCGCCACGGCTCATCGATGCCCCGGCGAGGTCCAGCGAGGCTCCGGACCCGTCGAGATCGACCTCCAGCGCCAGCGTAGCCGAAACGCCCTCCGGCACAATCAGGGTCATCTTCAAGGACTCCCCTTCCCCGAGCCTCACGAGCGACGGCACCGCATCGCGGCCTACCACATAAACGCTATCCATCGATACTGTCGTATCCAAGGTTTTCAATTTGATCTACCAGCTCGCGGCCGCCGGTTGCCACTATGCGGCCGCCCTTGAGCACGTGCACCACATCGGGCACGATATACTCCAGAAGACGCTGGTAATGGGTAATCACGATAGCCGAAGTCTCAGGCGTGCGAAGACGGTTGACGCCATCTGCAACGATGCGGAGCGCATCCACATCGAGCCCGCTGTCGGTCTCGTCGAGGATGCTCAGCACCGGCTCGAGCATAGCCATCTGGAATATCTCATTGCGCTTTTTCTCGCCGCCAGAGAAACCCACGTTGACCTCGCGCCTGGCGAACTCGCCCTTCATCTGCACGAATGCCATCTTCTCCTTCATCAGCCTGAGGAACTCAGCAGGGCTCAGCTCCTGCTGGCCGGCGGCCTTGCGGCGGGCGTTCAGCGCAGCCTTCATAAAGTTGGTGATGCTCACGCCGGGAATCTCCACGGGATACTGGAAACTCAGGAATATACCCGCCCAGGAGCGCTCCTCCGGGGCCATTGCAAGCAGGTCGCGGCCGTCGTAAAGCACGGAGCCTTCCAGTACCTTATAGTCGGGCCGACCCGCCAGCACGGCGCTCAGCGTTGACTTGCCTGCCCCGTTGGGGCCCATAATTGCGTGCACCTCGCCCCGCCGTATCGTGAGATTGACGCCGCGAAGGATTTCCTTCCCCTCAATCCCTGCTCTGAGGCCTTTTATCTCCAATAACGCCTCACTCATATCTGCTGCTGCTTGCGCTTCCAGTTAAGTATTGGGAGCAGGAACGAAATGGCGGCCGCTGCAATCCAGAACCAGGAGGCAGGAGCGAAGTCGTACACCCTCGCGCCGGCCTCGTCCACCACGGCGTGGCCCTCGATGAGCACACCGCTGATGACGTCCTGGATACCTGCGCCCAGGTAACTGGCCAGACCCACGATACCGAGGGCGGCGCCGGTTGCCTTGCGGGGCACCAGGTCGATGGCCATAAGGCCGCCGAGGAAGCAGATAAGCACGCCGATGGCGATACCGAACAGTATCATAGCCAATATGTTGATGAACCAGCTGTCGCCTCCGAAGAGGAAGAGCGCCAGGGCAATCACCTCAAGGATACCGGAAACCAAAGCCGGCAGCTTGCGGTCGCCGCTGAACATCTTGTCGGAAATCCAGCCGGAGAACACGGTGCCGATAATTCCGAAGATGGCGTTGATAGACACGATGAAAGTTGCGTCAGCCAGTTCGAAGCCCTTCTTCTCCTGAAGGAAAATCACGCCCCAGCTGTTCACGGCATAACGGCTCACATACATAAACGCCGCAGAAGCCGCCAGGATCCACACGCCGGGATTACGGAACACTGCCTTCTGGATGCGAGTCGTCTCGGCGTGATCTGCCGGAGGTACAGGTTCCTCGCCTGCGAGTTCCTCAACACTGGGCAGGCCCTTGCTCTCCGGGGTGTCGTGAATCATCAGAATGATGATGACGAGACCCAGCACGCCGGCGACGGTGGCTCCGAAGAAGCCCCACTGCCAACCGAAACTCGATACGATCAGGCCAACCAGCAGGAACGACAGCCACTCACCGAAGTTGTGGCTGGCGCTGAAGAAGCCGTAGTAGGTTCCCCTAATCTTAATTGGATACCAGCGTGTAAGCGTAACTATGGATGATGGTGCTCCGATACTCTGCACATAACCGTTAATGGCCCACATCACTGAGAAGCAGACGAAGAACGCCATCGACGAAATACCTGCGGTGGTGGAAGCAAAGCCGAGGATACCCATCACGAGGTTGGCCACCGTGGAAATCAGCAGGCCGAACGCCATAAAGCGCTTGGTGTTGGAATGATCCACCAGCAGGCCGTTGAGGAACTTGCCGAAGCCGTAGGCGAACAGCAGGCAGGAGCCCACTATACCCAACTGGGTGGCATCGAGCAGGCCGGCGTCGATGATAGGTTTCTTGACCACGTTGAGCGTGGTGCGGCAAACATAGTAAAACGAATAGGCCAGCGTGACTGCAACGAAGCAGCTGAAACGAAGTTTCTTATAGGTCTTGTCTATCTGCCCTGCCGGAACTTTCTTCTCCGAGGGCGCGCTCATCTTGAAATAATCTATAACTCCCATCTCTTAGTACTTGAGCACAGAAATAATTGGATAATGATCTGATATGTAAGGCTTTCCGGCATAGCTCTCGTTAACCACCCGGAAAGACTCCGCAGCCCTGAAGCCACGATAATAAATATAGTCGATAATCCTGCCGCTCTTGCCGAAACCGTTGAAAGACGGCTGGTCGTCGGTTTGGGCCGCCTCGGTGCGGGCATCGAGCATCTTGCCCTCGAGGGCAGAGAGAGTCTCGTCGCCGGGCTCAACGTTGAAATCGCCCGTGAGGATGAGGCGTGCGCCGGGGCACATCTCCTCCACCAGATCGACCACCAGGGCCAGGCCGTTCTTGCGGGCCTCCACTCCCCTGTGGTCAAGATGCGTGTTCACGAAGAAGAACTCACGGCCGCCGCCGATTTCGCGGAGGTGCGCCCAGGTAGCCGTGCGGGGATATTTGGCATCCCAGCCCACGGAAGGCACCTCGGGCGTTTCCGACAGCCACCAGGTGCCGCCGTCCAGCAACTCCAGCACGTCGGTGCGATAGAAAACCGACATACGCTCGCCGGCGTCGGCGCCATCGTCGCGGCCGACTCCGAAGCCGTTATAATACGGGCAGTTCTCGAGGATGTAAGCCTCCTGCTCGGGCCAGGCTTCCTGAATGCCGAAGACATCGGGCTTCAGGCTGTCCAGCATAGCCTTCACCGCATCCTGGCGCAGGGGCCAGGCGTTCTCGCCGTCTGCGGCCCCCGCGTTGCGGATATTGAAAGACATTACCGTAAGGCTCTCTGCCTGCTGCTTGCAGGAAGAGAAAGCCACGGACGCGGCTGCAACGGCTGCAATCGCCGCGATAGTCAATATAAGGTTTTTCATATTACCAAGTTACAGTCTGACGATACTCGTTGCCGAAACGGTCCACGGCAAGGACGGTGCCCGATCCGCTGGCAGGAGCCTGCACACGGAACAGTGTAGGCGGATAATTGCTCGGAGTGGCCGGATATCCGTCGTAGTTCTTGAGGATGGAAGCGTTCGCCTTGTAGAAAGTATCGATTTCGTATTCACCCAGGTCGTACCTGTCTTCAGAGGTTACCATTTCCATTTCCTTCATACTGCCGCCGGAAATGAATACCGGAGTATCCCACTTGCTGTCCCAGAGGAACACATTGACATACAGGTACCCGTCGGATGCGGCGTAACTTCCCGGAGGATAGATATGCATCTGGTACGATTCATCGAGGGTCTTGCCGTTTGCCATCTTGGCCACGCCGTTGGAATCGTAGTTCCAGTCCCTGTACTTGAACGAGGGAGCCTTGGAACCACGGAAAGTATCTGTCTGATACTTGGTGGGATGGAAACGCCAGGAATCTATCTCGCCGTTACGGACCTCAACTATTGTGAATCCGCGCGGAGTGCCCGAAGAGAGGTATTCGTTGGTCCAGAGCTCGCCGGTAGAGCGGGCCAGGGTATGCACCTCGAGGTTGCGATAGCGGTGCGTGGAAGGATAGATATAGTTGAACGTGGAGTGCGAATGTCCCGCCCAGGCGTGAATCTGCTTATAGGAACGGATAAGGGTGCCGTAGTCCTCGCCGTGCAGAGTAGCCTCCCTGCTGGAGACCTCTCCGTCGGGCTGCTTGCGGAACATTGCGCCGTGCGCGAACACCATCAGCGTGGTGCTCTTGCTCACCGTAGCCAGGTCGGCCGCAAGGAAATTCCAGGCAACATCGTCCAGACCATTGTTATACGAGGTCAGGCTGCTGCCGCTTTTGTACATAGCGAGGTCGTCCAGCACCACGCAGTGCATCTTGCCGATGTTGAACGAATAGTTGCGGGGGCCGAACCAGGACTCGAAGGGCTTGGCTCCGGCGGCATCGTCTGCAGCTGCAGTATCGTTGTCGTGATTGCCCAGCACGTTGAAGGTAGGATAACCCAGCGTTGCCAGACCTGCAGCGTAATTGCTGAAGAGGTCCATATCCTCGTGAACGATATCGCCAAGGCAAACGCCGTAAACCTGACGGCCGGTAACGCCCGCCGCAGTCTCGCGAAGTTCCCTGTAAAGGTCTTCGCAGCAGACGAGCGACTGGTAGGCTATGTTGTCCATACTCCACTTCTTGCCGCGCGGCTGAGGGTCGGCGGTAATGAAGAGGGTGCAGTTGTCGGGGTTGGCCACCGGAGTGAGCACGAAGTCTCCGCACTGCAGGACGCCTCCCACTTTCTTGAGCGACGATATCTTCTTGTAGAACTTGGGGATGCCGCCCTCGACCACTGGCAGGTAGCCAGCAGGGGTGCTGATGTAGATGAAATCCGTCGCGCTCAGCTCGCTCAGCAGGTAGAACGATCCGTCCACGAGCGTCTTGGCGCACACTTCTCCGTCGGTTACGACGACGCCCTCGACGGGCTTGCCGGAATTATCCACCACGCGGCCGGTGACGTTGTAGTTGCCCATCACCAGCACGTCCATATCCATTCCGGGGAGCTCCAACTCGAGGAGAGAAGCCTCTGAAGAAGGAGCGTAGGTGACTGTGGCAGGCACGAAGATATGGCCCGCAACGCACTGTATGGCAGAATTGCGGATGAGCGTCATACTCTTGCCGTCGCCGCCATTGAGCGTAACGGTGAAGCCTTCGGAGTAACTGCCGGCAGGCAGGCACAGGAAGACCTCAAGCGGCTCGCCTGCAGAAAGAGCCTGGCCCACGGTAATGGTGAACTCCTTGTCTGCCGCGGCAGATGAAGCCGGCGTGAGAGCGGCCGCAGCATAGTCGATGCTGAAGTCGCCGCACACCTGCTCCCCTGCGTTACCGCTGAAGGAGACCGAAGCCAGTTCGCCGGAGCCGACCACAGCAAGGCGGAGCACCGTGCAAAGGTGCGCAAGTTGCGCCCCGTCGCCGGCCTGAGTAAGACGTGCGGCCATAGGGACTGCGACGCCTGCCGCATACGGCTGCGACGAAGGCAGGGTGACTGTGGAGGCGTCCTTCCAGATGGAGGCCGGATACAGCAGGTCGTAAGGCAGGGAGAACGAGCCGGTGAAACTGAAAGTGGCACTCGTCTGGCCTGCTTCCACTCCGGAAAGAGGGGCAGAGGCAGTGCCGTTGAGGCTAACGCAGTCGCCGTCGGCCCAGTACACCTTGCGCTTGCCGTCCTGCGAAGCGCCGATGCTGGTCTTGCCGTCTTCAGGAAGGCCCACGGTGATGACCGTAACTCCGTCCTGAGGCGTCTCGGGGCCCTGCTGCCCGCATCCCGCCAGCCAAAGCGTGGCCGGCAGGAGCAGGAGCGGGACTATGAACGATTTGAATTCCATAGACTCAATTGACTAAAGATCAGCAGCATTGCCGCCGCCGTCGGTGAACTCGCCGGTTCCGGCAATATTGGACGCAGAACCGTTTATGGCAGCCTTGTAGTGGCAGCCGGAGACAGTGTTGCCGGCATCGGCAACGCCGATTATGGCACCGCCTTCGACGTCGGCGTCCTTAACACCGTCACTATTGACGTGATAAATGTCAGTAATACTGCTGTTGCAGCTACTAATCGTACTTGCCTCGGCCCTGGCAACGATTCCGCCGCCGCCATTGGCCTGTATCTGACTGGTGCTGATTGACGTGCCGGTAAAGCTGCAACCGTTTATCGTGCTGTTCAATGCCCATCCGGCAATACCTCCGATATACCAGCAGGAACCTCCGCCATAACTGTCGGCGCAGGCAGAGTTGGCGATATCCGCGTACTCACAATAACCTGCGATACCACCGGTATAGCCACGACGGCCGCCCATTATGGTGGTTACATCAGGAACATCATTCGTCAGATTGGAAAGGCTTATACGGGCTTCTGCAGTACCGACAGCCATTCCGACGATACCTCCTTCAAAATCACCCGCTTCCTTGGTAGCGGTATTGTTGAACTGGTTGTTGAGCAGTATGCCCTTATTCGTACACGAACTCACGCTCGAACCTCCAACCAGATAAGCTGCGATACCGCCGACAACGAAGGTCTTACCATTAACCTTGGTGGTATTACCGCCGTGGACATATCCGCTGTTGGTGCAGTTGGAGATTGCTACTGCGGTTTCGCCATATCCGAGGATACCGCCGGCATAGTTGCCGGTGTGGCCGCCTTTTCCACCCTTAACGGCCAGATTCACCTCGCCGGCGTTGCTTGCTCCGCCGATATTATCACATCCGCTGAGTTCAAGTTCAGCAGCGCCCTTCATATAACCGACGACACCGCCAAGATGCACCAGGGAAGCAATATTGGCATCGCTGGCCCAGTTGAAGAGTACATAGCCGCTGTTGGCAACACCGGAGATGGAAGCCTCGGAATAACCGACGATACCGCCCAGGCTGTACTTGATGGCCTGATTGGTGATATTCGTATTATAATACACCTGGCCGGAGTTCGTGATATTCTTGGAAGCCCCGCCGTCGATTGCAGCATAATTGGTACCGATTACACCGCCGAAACGGACTTCGGTGCCGGTTGTATTCTCGGTACGGGAAATCAGCAGGTCGCCGGTATTATGTACGTCGGAAACAACTGCACCTTTTGCGTTCTCACCGATGATACCGCCGAAGTTGGGGCAGCGGGCACTGTAAGAGCCGGTGCCGGAGGTTCCCATAGAAAGGGCAGCGGCATTGGCGCAGGTGGTCACCGTACCAAGGTTGTTACCGACGATTCCGCCGAAGCACTGCAGACGAGGGTTGGACCTGTGCACCAGTGCGGCATTGTTGAGGCATCCTGTCACGACGCCGTCGGCGCGGTTCACGCCCACGATACCGCCGGTCCAGATACGTCTTGCCTGGTCGTCACTGCCTTGATCCTTGAAGATGGTAACAAGAACCTGGGCTCCGTTGGTGCAGCTGTTGACCTCGCCGCCAACATTCTCGCCGACGATGCCACCGATTGCGGAAACCCAAGCAATGGTACCCTTATCGACTATGGTACCAAGGGTATTGTTATACGCACCGGCAATTACCGGATGGTCGGAAGTGGTACAGTTGGCCACGAGACCGCCTGCCTTGTAGCCCACGACGCCACCAATCACCACGAAAGGATTGTTCTTGTCTTCGTTGCAGGCCTCCTTGTTGGCACCTACGCCCATAAACTCAATGGTGCCGTCGAAACTGGATGCAGTCACGGAACCATTTGCGTTGGACATATAACCGGCAACGCCGCCAACCAGGATCTTGGCGGAACTTGCAAATCCAGCAGGAACGCTGATGGCGCCGGAGTACGAGCAGTTGGTCACGGAACCGGTAGTAACACGGCCGGCGATGCCTCCGAGGGCGGTTATCTTGGCGATATCTGCCTTAGCTGCGAGCGCAATTTTGGCCGCAACGTCCACGTTGTCTATCACACCCTTGTGATAACCGGCCACGGCTGCGAAATAGGCGTCCGCCTCATTATTGTGAGAGAACGTAAATGAGCAGCTGGAATCTATCACGAGGTCCTTCACAACGCCGCTGCCGCCGATGTAGGCGAAGATAGGAGCGCTGCCGGCATAGCCCTTGATGGTCTTGTTGTTGCCGTTGAATGTGCCGTCGAAGTAGTTGGTATCGCCCTGGCCGTTATCGATGCTGCCGATACCGCCGGTAGCGGCAAAAGCGGCGGAAGTGGTGGAGTTGAAGGTAATATCGGAAGTCAGGTTGACAGTCAGCGGCTGGCCGAGATACTTGGCGGAATTGTAATCCATTGCAAGCTGGATGAGGGCTTCTGCGCTGCTGATGTTCAGCACGGTAGGAGCGATGTCGGGCTTGAACTCAACCTCTTCCAGATTGTAGATGTGGCCAGCCTCGAGGGTTACTGAACCCTCCTTGGCCTTTACCATCTCGTGATTCTGCACATCGGTAATTGTGAGCTTGAATCCGGAAGCGTAGGTAGCGGCAGGCACTACGACATAAACGTCCAGAGCAGCATCTGCCGAGAGGGCCTGGCCGACCTTCACGGAAACCGCACTGCCGGAGCCTCCGGAAATAGTTCCGTTCTCATAATTGATGGAGAAATCACCGCAGACCTTCTCGCTGCCGGAGCTGGCAAAAGAGACGCTGGCGATGTTGTGGCTGTCGGACGCCTTCTTGATGGGCAGCTTCACGACGGCGCAGAGATACTTGAGGGAAGCTGCCTGTCCGTCGGCGCTGTAGCCGGCCATAGGGCAGGAGCCGTCGGCGAAAGAGCCGGACACGAAAGCCTGCTCGGCAGGAAGGGTCACGGTAGAAGCGTCCTTCCAGATGGATGCCGGATAGAGGATGTTGAACGGAGCGGCCTGGGGAGACGCAAAATGGAACTCGGCCACGGTGCTCCCTTCGGCTACGCCGGAGAGGGCCTCGGACTCGTTGCCGTTCACGGCAATCTTGTCGCCGTTGGACCAATACACCTTGCGCTTGCTGCCGTCGAGGGCGCCAAGCGTAGTCTTGGTTTCAGGGATGCCGATACGAAGGACGGTGGTCGC
Organism: Bacteroidales bacterium UBA1197; assembly: GCA_002309995.1. Taxonomy (GTDB): domain Bacteria; phylum Bacteroidota; class Bacteroidia; order Bacteroidales; family UBA932; genus Cryptobacteroides. The sequence goes on along the minus strand of DBYB01000026.1, from coordinate 67,553 downwards.
GTCGTCGGGGTTTACGATGACCTCGGGTACGGAGATTTCCTTCTCGCAGCTTGCCAGCAACACCATTGCCGCAAGCGAAAGTACAATGCTCTTTTTCATAACTACCATACGAGATCTTCTTCCGTCAAATCAGGAGTAGTCGTTCCGACGGCGGAATCCGCCAGAACCTCCTCTGTAATTGCCACAAGCTCCTCAGAAGCCGGGACTTTGTAAGTGAGTCTTAGCATAATTATATAGTTTTTACCATGTTATAGACTGGGTATAAGTGTTTCCGAACATATCGGTGACACGCACTTCGCCGCCTTTGGCGCCGGGCGTGGGACGTATCTTGAACAACTGGGACTTCTCTGAAGGAGTGCAGTACTTGCGCGTAGTCTGGTTTGTCACAGTGGCGTAAAGGTCCACGTAGTCGGGGTCGGCCCCCGGGCTGTAGGTCATTTCGCCCACAAGGTTGCCGTCTTCGTACCACTGAGGCACCGTCCAGCCCTCGGACCAGTTCCAGATGTTCACAATAACGTTGCCGTCGGCAGAACGCGACGGGTCGTAAACGTGCATCTGGAAGTCCTTGTCGCGGCCTACGCTCTTGTAGTACCAGTCCAGCGAATCACCGGCAACGTTCACCACCATATATCCCTGGGGGTCGCCGAAGGGACCGAGCCACTTGTTGAGGCGAAGGGCGCCGGTGCAGCGGGCAACGCTGATACACTGGATGTTAGGAGCGCCGTGAGTGGTAGCCTTGCCCTTGTAGTTGTAGTAGAAATTCTGATGGTTGTGGCCGTTCCACGCATATACCTCCTTGTATGAACTGAGCAGGGAAAGGTATTCCTGATAGTTCTGGCTGTACACGTTGTGCGAGCCGTGAGGAGAGGTGTTGGGGGTCTTGAAGGGGTTGTGGTGCGAGCAGGTAAGGATGACTTTATCCTTGGGGACGTTCTCCAGGTCTGCCTTGAGCCAGGCCAGGGCGCGGTCGTCGAGGCCGTAATGGTAGCTCTGCTTGATGGTAGGACGGTCGTACAGGATGGTGTTCAGCACCACGTAATGAATCTCACCGAGGTCGAAGGAGTAGTGGTCGGGACCAACGTAGGTCTCGTAGTACACATTGCCCTGCTCGGTCTCGAAGAGGTTGGCCTGGTCGTAGTCGTGGTTGCCTATCACGTTGAAAGTGGGACACTTGACCTGCGTGGCCGCATCCATATAGTCGTCCCAGGCAACCATAAAGTTATACACCAGGTCGCCCAGGTTGATGGAGTACACTTCCCCGTCGCAGCTTGCCCTGAAGGCCTCGGCGTCGGGAGCCACGGTGTCGTGCCAGGTCTCCATAGAGCCGTCAACCCCGTAAGGGCGCACCTGCGGATCGGCAATCATCAGCACGGTGTAGTTGTCTACCTTCTCCTTGGGAGTGAGCACGAAGTCGGCCTGCACCGCCTCGGCGTACCTGGGGATGCGCAGGAAGAATGATGGAACGCCGTCGTGCTGGGGAATCGCCACGGTCGCCGGCAGGCTCAGATAGACGAAGCGGGCCTCCGCGAGGTCGCTGGTCATCGAGTAACTGCCGTCGGCGGCGGTCTTCACGCACTGGCGGCCGTCGGTGACTACTATGCCCTCCAGGGGCTGCCCGTCGGGGGTCTTGACGCTGCCGGTCACGTTGGGCGCACCGGCCACAGCCTTCACGGGTACCGCCTGGTCGCGCGTGGCACTGCCGCCGGTGGCGATGGTCGCTGCAGTAGCGCAGATGGAACCCTTGCGGCCGCTGACGCAGGTGACGCTGCCCTCGTTGGTGCAGTCGATCACGAACGCACGCAGGTCGCCGCGGCCCTCAGCGTACGCCACTATGCCTGCGGCGTGTATGGCGTTGCGGTTGTTGGAGTCGTACTTGTTGCCGCCGGCTCCGGCGTACACGCTGCCGTGGTTGATGCACTCGCGCACGTAAGTTCCGGCGGTGGCGGTAGCAACCACGTAGATGTTGCCCACGATGCCGCCTGCGGTGGAGCGTACGCGGGAGCTGATGCCGTCGAAACGGATCTCACCCCAGTTCTCACACTTGCGCACGTGCACCGGGCGTCCGATGTTGCCCGCAATGCCGCCGGTGTGCGATACGTTCTCCGTGAGCGAAGTGACTTTGCCGTAGTTAAGGCAGTCGGCAATAACCAGGGCAAAGTGAGGCATACCCACTATGCCGCCGACGTTGGCTCCGCAGGCTCCCTCGGCAGTCACTGCGCCGAAGTTGTCGGAACGGATGATGTCGGCCTTGGCCTGACCTACGATGCCCCCCACGCGGGCAACGCCGTTCACCGCGCCCTCTTCGGTAGCGCGGATGTCACCGTTTATCTTGCCCTTGTTGACACAGTACTTGATGGAGGTCTTGCCGCTGTTGCCGGAGATGCCGCCGATGAAGAGCGACGTGAGGCTGCACACTGCGGACACCTCTCCGGAGTTGTTGCAGCGGGCTACGGTGCTGCCGACGGCCACATTGCCGGGAGCGCCTCCGCAGATGCCGCCGATGGCCAGATATACAGTCTCCCTGGCCTCGCCGGTAACGTCGGAGAATATCTTACCCTCATTGCTGCAACGCAGGATGACGAAGTTGTTGTAGCCCACCAGGCCGCCGATGTATATGGGGCCGGCGGCGTAAGAGCAGTTGTGCTTGACGGAGCCCTTGTTGACGCAGTCGCGGATGACGCCCTCGTTGGTGTCGGCGATAAAGCCGGCACGGAACTCGGCAGCCTTGGAATCCACGCTGAGGGTGCAGGAGGAGTCGATGTTGAGTCCGCTCACCTCGCCGCCCGCAAGAACCACGTGGAACAGGCCATACTGGGTCTTCCAGCCCTTGAGGCAGAAGCCGTTGCCGTTAAAGCGGCCGCCAAAGGCAGCCACCTGGGGCATCTTGCGCGTCTTGGAGAGGTCTATGTCGGAGAGCAGGCACACGGTGCTGTCGGCGTCGCACCAAGGCATAAGGTCGGCCCCGGAGTTGCAGGCTTCGATGAAGGCCTGGAGTTCCTTGGCGTTGCTGATGCCTCCGGCCCTCAGGGCCAGGCAGGATGCCGCAAGCAGTATGCAGATCAGTATCCTTTTCATTACCAGGTAATTGTTGATGTGTATGTGTTGCCGAACCTGTCTTTAACGCTCACGCTGCCGGTGCCGTGCTCCGCTTCCACATAGGCGCGGAACATAGAGTCGCAGTTGTTGGCGTCGGGGATAAATTCGTTGACCAGATGGGTGTTGTTCTGCTGGTAGTACAGGGTGATGTTCCAGTCAGACCAGGAATAGCGGTAGTTCTTCTCGGTCACGCGCTTCATCGTTGATGGGAGGCCGTCGGTGGTGAACACCGGGGTCTTCCACATCTCGTCCCACATAAAGATGTTGGCATAGACGTACTTGTCGCCGTATGTGCCGGGGGCGAAGAGCTGCATCTGGTAGCTGTCGTCGAGGGGCTTGCCGGTGTCTTTCATTATGGCGCGGCCCGTGGCGTCGTAGTTCCAGTCCCTCCACTCGTAACCCGGAGGGGTGCCGCTGCCGCCGTAGGAGTCCATAAAAGTACCTGTCTGCCAGTAGATCGGCTTGAACTTCCACTTCACCGAACCGCCGTCGCAGTCGAACACAAGGTAGCCCCTGGGCGTGCCGTTGGAGCCCAGGAACTCATTGGTCCAGAGGGCACCGGTGACGCGGGTGACGGTGTGGCTCTCGAGAACCGGGTTGGACTTGTCCACATAATTGAAGGTGGAGTGCGTATGCCCGGCCCACACATAGGCCTTGGAGTACTTGGAGATGAGGCCGCGCAGGTCTGCGAGGTGCGCGCCGCTGCGGTCCTTCCCGCTCTGCATACGCATCATTGGAGAATGGGCGCATACCATCAGGGGCGTACTCACAGGCACGTGGGCCAGGTCTTTCTGCACCCACTGCCAGATGTCCTCGGTGAGTCCGGTGGCGCACTCGTCGCAGTATTTGCCGGTTGCCGGGTCGCTGGAAATCATATTGTCCAGCACCAGGAAATGCATTCCGCCAAGGTTGAAGGAATAGTTGGCGGGACCCATTATGGCCTCGTAGTCCTTGGATGCCTCGGAGTCTTCCATAAAGCGGTGGCCGTGGTCGTGGTTACCGATGACGCTGTACGCAGTTATGCCGGTCGTGCCCATAGCCTTCTTGTACTGAGGCAGGAGGTCGAGGTTCTGGTGAACTATGTCGCCCAGGGCGATACCGTAAACCGGACGGTCCTTGATGGTGGCGGCCAGGTCCTTCATATCGCGGGCCATATCGTCCATACAATCGAGGGAATGGTAGGCCATCTTGTCGTATCCGGCGCCGCGGCTGCGGGGCTGCGGGTCGGCAAAGATGAACATTGTGAAGCGCGACGGGTCTGCAACCTTGTTCAACTTGAAATCGACGCCTGAATACTTGCCGTTGGCGCCTTTGGTGCAGTCTTTCAGGAAGGTCCAGAACACGGCAAAGCCGTCTTGCACCGGCGCGGACCAGCCGGAGGGCGTGGACACGAATACGTAGTCTGTGGCGGAGAGGTCGGAGTTGAGATAATACTTGCCGTCGGCGCCGGTAACGGTGCAGTCGTGGCCGTCGGAGACCACGACGCCCTCGAGGAGCGTGCCGTCGGCCCCGGAGACCACGCCGCTTATAGTGTACTCGGCGGGCACCTTGCCGCCGCCACCGCCTTCGCCGCCCTGGTCGTCCGGATTAACCCGCTCGCAGGCGGCGAAGAGCGCGAAGGCGCAGAGTATGTAAACTAACCGTTTCATCATTTACCGGACCAGTAGCTGATGCCGGACACCGTGCCGAGGCCGTTGCCGACTGCGTTGGCCGCAGCGTTGTTCTCGGAGATGTCTATACCCTGGATATTGCCGCCGAACTTGCAGTCGGACACGGTGCAGCCTTCGGTTGCGAGGCCGATGACACCGCCGGGATACTCAGGCTTCGTGGTGCTCATCTTATCGGCCTTCACGGTACCGAAGTACGAGCAGCCGCTGACAGACACGGGACCATCCTCCCTTGCAATGCCAAGGATACCGCCGGCGCAAGCGTAATCGGCACTGCCATAAACCTTTGCATAGATGTCGCAGGTTGCAGAGCAGTTGCTGATGGTGGCATTGCCGGCCGCTCCTGCGATACCGCCGCGATAGGCGCTGAGGTCGGTGGTGCCGCAGTTCAGACGACCGATGTTGTTACAGCCGCTGATATCGGCGTTAACGCAGAATCCCACGATACCGCCGGTGTAGCCACGGTAAGCCATAACGTCCTTGCCGTTGGTGCAGGAGCTGATGGTGAGTTTATAAGCCTCTGCAGTGGTGCCGTAGTTGAAGGCTCCGATGATACCGCCGGCCACGAGCGGGGTGTACATATTCTCCCACACGCCGGTGACGCCGTTGTTGTTGTAGAGCTGGTCGGCTATGTTGCCCTGGTTGATGCAGTTGCTGAGACTCACATCGCCGCCGTGGGCATACGCCACGATTCCTCCGGAAATCTGGTTGTAACCGTTGGACCTGGCGCAGTAGGTGCCGGTGTCGACCTTGCCAACCTCACCCTTGTTGGTGCAGCCGGTGAAGGAGGCGGGGCCGTTGACGTATCCGGCAATTCCGCCAACCCACAGACGGCGGACCAGGCAGGTAACACCGGTGCTGTAGGTAGTCTTGCTGATGCCGGAGGAGACGATTCCGTCGAAGGTGAGGGAGGCCACGGGAGCGGCCGGGTCGCATCCGCCGAGCACTCCGCCGACGCAGATGTTCCTGCCCTGCAGGGCTGAGGAGGCGAAGTCGAGGGTGATGTTGGTCTGCGCCTCGTAGCCCTTGAAAGTAAGGGCCGAGCCGCCGGCTACGAGACCGGTGAAGCCGCCGGCGTACACTATCGCGGAAGTTGTGGAGTGATACGAGTTGACGTTGATGGCGCCAAGCATGACCGACTTGTCGGATGCGTTGTCGAAGCTGCGCTCCCCGTCGATACGGCCGTAGAGGCCGCCGAGCACTGCATAATCGGCGTTGCCGCCAAGGTTGACGGTGCCCATAAAGGAGTTGCCGGATGCCGTTGCAACACCACTGAGTGCACCCTCAACGCCACCGGCGTACACTATGCCGAGGCCGGAGGAGAAGTTAACCTGACCGAGTACCTCGGACGAGCTGAGGGAGCCCTCGCAAACGCCTGCGATACCGCCCAGGTAGCAGGTAGCGTCGGACATAGGCGGCGAGGAAACCGTAATCTTGCCGCTCATCTTGGCCCTTTCGATCTTGGAGCCTGCGTCGGCATATCCTACCACGCCGCCAAGGTAAACGATGGAATCATCGTCCTCGCTGCCTCCGCCGAATTCCACGTCGCAGGCCATACCGCAGCCGGAAACCGTAGTGCCCTCTGCATAGGACACAACGCCACCGAACGCGGTAGTCTTGCCGTAGGAGATGTCGGTAAAGAGCGAGCCGCCCTTGCCCAGGGTGATATCCTTGATGGTAGCGCCCTTGCAGTAATTGAAGAGGCCGTGGCTGGAGTTGCGGAGGTTCAGGACGGAATGTCCGCCGCCGTCGAAGCTGCCCGTGAAGGGCTTGGTGGCTGTGCCGATACCCGGCCAGTCTGTGGCGTCGTACATATTGATGTCGCCGACAACCACAACAACGCCATTCTGCTCCCAGTCGGCAGTGGAGGCGCCGGAGGCAACCGCGTCGGCAAAGGCCCTGAGGCCCTTGGCCGTCACGAGGCCGTGCGCGGGAGTGTAGTCCTGCACGATCTTGGGGAAGTCAACCAGGGATGCGGAGCTGTTGGCCAGACGCAGGTCGATTTCGATTTCGCGGGTTTCCGAGCAGTCGCTGTAGTTCTCCTCTATGCTGAGCGTGAGCACGGCGGTGTCGCCTTCGCCTTCGGTAATCTTGTATCCGGCGTACTCGGGAACGTCAACACCAGCCACCATATAGCGGGGCACGGTGATGCTGATCTCGGATGCGGAACCGGGCAGCATCAGGTTGCCGAAGGAGTCGTACTGATACTCGTTGCCCAGCTGGAACACGTTGAGGGTGCTGTCGCCCTTGGAAGACTTGAGCGTGACGGTGCCGTAGCGGGAGGCCCCGGCAGCATTGCCGGCCACGTCGATACGGAGCGAAGTTGCGTTGAACTCACCGTTACCGACGGAACTTCCCTTCTTCACGGATATCCAGGAATCCGCCTCCACCTGCCAGTCGGTGCCGGCCAGGGTGGTGATGTTGCAGTAGTACGTGGTATCCCTGACGGGCGCCACAAAGAACGGCTGGGCCACCACGAATGCGGTGGCGTCCTGGTTAACCTTCAGCTTGAAGCCACGGTACTCGCCGGCCACGAAGGTAAGCGTTGCCTCTTCGCGGGCCTCGAAGTCTTCGTTGGAGGCTATCTCAAGGGCTATCGAGCCCGGGCCCCTGTTGCCTTCCCCGGCCACTTTGCACCACTCGCGGTCCGACTCCAGCGTCCAGCGGAGGTTGTCGTCGTTCAGATCCACGTCCAGCACATACCTGGAAGGCTTGTGGTCGAACTCCAGGCCGGAAACGGGAGCTCCGGCGTAGGAATAATGCACGTCGAGGTCGATGAACTCGCGGGAGTTCAGGATTTCCTCATCGGTAGGCCCAACTTCCTCGCACCCTGCGAGCAGGAGCGGGAGAAAGCATACAAGCAAATAATATATTCGTTTCATTGTCTTCCTGTTTTACTGTCTGCCCAAAAGCCTGATGGCCTTGCTTTCTTTAGTATCTGCCCACCACACATCTGTCTGGATGTTGTTGGTGCCGCCAAGCCAGCGCTCCAGCGCAACTGCATACTGCTCGGGGTTGCGGTAAGGCTCGTCCGAAGGGTAACGCAGGCGCGTAGGGAGGATGTGGTTGTTGGAGGCGGCAGGGCCGTCGGTGCGGAGGATGGGGTAGCCGGTACGGCGNNAGGAGAGGATAGCCGGTGCGGCGGTAGTCGCACCAGGACTCGATGCCGATGAAGAAGGTGGCTATCCACTTCTGGGTGAGGATGGCCTCGAGGGCGTTCTCGGAATTGAAGGTGTCGCCGCTGTAGAGCTCGCCGTTGGTGACGTAGTTCACGTAGTCAACCACCTCGGCGGACTCTGCGGTAACGTAGGGATTCCACTCCAGGATGCTCTCGGTGACGCCCTGGCGGAGCAGCGCAAGGTAGGCGCCGATTCCGGAAGCAGAGCTGATCCAACCCCTGGCACCTGCCTCGGCGAAGATGAAGTACAGCTCGGAGTACTGCATCATCGGGTAGTAGTCGGCGTTCTTGAGGTCGTATATCTTCTGCGTGATGGCGGAAGGATAGTCGTTGCCGTAGGTCATGCGTCCTATGGAAGAGTTTCCGGCCTGGGACTTGTGCTCGGCGCTGTCGAGGAACTTGATGGACGCGGCGTTGAGCATCTGGTTGGGCATACCGTTGGCCTTGCGCCACCAGCAATCGTAGCGGGGATCCTCAACGTGGCCGCCGGCGCTGCTCGCCTTGTACTTGTAGTAGGTCTGACCGTCGGAGTCGACCGCCTCGGTGTAGTCCAGCATACGGCGGGTAAGCACGTCGCATACGGCCGTGGAGTTCCAGATACCGTTGGTAGTGGTATAGAACGGGGTCTGTTCGGTCTCGTTCTGGATGCTGAACGGCACGAGCGGACGGTCGGCGCGGCTGCGCATCATAGGATACTCGCCGCCTCCGTTCACGAAGCAGTCGTAGAGTTCGGAGAGCTTGATGCGCACGTTGACGGACTCCCATGTCTCGTCCAACTCGAGCACGCCGCGGTTCTGCTCCATCACCTTCATACCAATTCTCATAAGAGCCCTGGCGTAGAGGGAGTTGCCGAAGCGGCGCCACTTGTCGAGGTCGCCTCCGAAGGTCTTGTCGCAGACGGCGGAGAAGTGAAGGTCTTCGGTCTGCGAGAAGAGCAGGTTGGCCTCCTCGAGCATACAGATAACTGCACGGTAGATATCTTCCTGGGTGTCGTACTCGGTGGTGTACTTGTCGGTGGTGCCAACGAGCGACAGCTTGCCGGCCTCACGGAACGGCACGTCGCCGTAGGTATCGCTGATGTGCATTATGAGGAAGGAGCGGAGCACCAGGGCCACGGCCTGCATCGAGGCGCTGTTTTCCTTGACGGCCTGCTCGTACATATAAACTGCGTTGCCGTACTGGAGATAAATGGTCGTCCAGATATCGTCCGAAGTGCCCTCGGGAATGTTGTAGTTGCCAATCACGCGGGAGCTGGACTCGGAGTTGGTGGACACGGCGTACTGCGAGAGGAACGACGTGGTGCTGCGGAAGATGCTTATCAGGCTGTACTGCGTCTTGAACATGATCGGATGCACGAACGACTCGGCCGGAGCCTCGTAGAGCGCATACGGATTCTTGCTCATCTCGTCGAAGCGGGCGCAGCCGGCGAGTGCGACAACAAGGATTATAGCGGGTATGATTTTGTGTCTCATAATCTGTCCTCCATTAGAATACAAGGTTGACTGAAGCGCCGAACTGCGCGGTGGAAGGCATCTGCAGGATTTCGAAGCCGGGGATGACGGCGCTGCCGCGCATCGTGACGCCCTCGGGGTCGAAGCCCGGGAAGTTGGTCCAGCACCAGAGGTTGTTGCCGAAGGCGGAGAAAGTCACGCCGCTAAGCACCTTGGTCTTGGCCAGCATCTTCTTGGGGAGAGAGTAATCGAGACGGACCTCGCGGACTTTCAGGAACTGAGTGCTCACGAAGTTGGCCTCGCCGTTGGTCTGCTCGTACTTGTTGTGGTAGTAGGTTGCGATGTTCTCGCGGGGGATGGCGTCGGTGTTGAGCACGTAGTTGCCGTCCGCGGTCTCACGCACGCCGATCGGGACGAGTCCGCCCTCGCGGCCCTCCACGGTGTCGATACCCTTACCACGATAGTTGAGCACCCAGTTGGTGTACGAGAACACGTGGCCGCCCACCTGGCCGTCGAGGCTTACGTGGAGCTCCAGGTCCTTGTACTTGACGCTGGTGTTGAAGCCGCCCTTCCAGAGAGGGGCCGCCTCGCCGAGATACTGCAGCTCGGAGCCGGTCTGCGGCACGTTCTGCTTGTCGAGCACGAGCAGGCCGGACACGTCGATCATCTTGCCGTTGGCGTCGATGGCGGTGGAGCCCTCCGGCGCGCGCACGTAGCCCTTGCCGTACATTGAGGTAAGGCTTCCGCCCTCGTAGGCAATCATATAAGCGTGGGTGCTGTAGGATGCGATGATCCAGGAGTCGATGCCCTCGCCCAGCGACACCACGGTGTTCTTGTTCATCGTGAAGTTGGTGCCAACCTTCCACTGGAAGTCGCGCTTCTTGATGAGCGTGCCTCCGAGGGTGAGCTCGATACCGCGGTTGCGGATTGAGCCGGCGTTCACGAACATATAGTTGACGCCGTTGGCGTAGGACACTGGCATCTGTGAGATGAGGTCCTTGGTGACGGAGTCATAGTAGGCGGCGTCGAAGCTCAGGCGGTTCTTGAACATACGGAGTTCGAAACCCACTTCCCAGGAGCTCACGATCTCCGGACGGAGGTTGGTGTTGCTCTTGGAGGTCTGAATCTGCACGGTGCCGGGGAATCCGGTGCCCTGCAGGTAGTCGGCAACGCGGTAGGGAGCGGTATCGTTACCCACCTGTGCCCAGGATGCACGGACCTTCATAAGGTTGATGAGTCCGCCGGCGCGGCCGAACTCGAAGAGGTCGTTGAGCGCCACGCTTCCGGAGACGGACGGATAGAAGAATGAGCGGTTGCCTGCAGCGAGGGTGCTGGACCAGTCGTTACGGCCGGTCACATCCAGGAACACGGCGTTCTTCCAGGCCAGCGAGAGCATACCGTAGAGCGAGTTGGTCTGGCGCTCGTAGGCGTTGTTGGCAGACTTGGGCTCGTAGGATGCGTTGATAAGCGAATAGACGCCGGGGATCTTGAGGGTACTGGCGGTCTGCGTGTGGTTGCTGTAGCTACGCCAGATGATGCTGCCGCCGAAGTTGCCGGTGAAGTCGAAGTCAGAGCCAAACTGGGTATTGTAACGCAGCAGGAAGTCGCCGGAGAACTGCTTGGAGTCGATGTCCTGCTCGCGGTACCAGCCCTGAGGCTTGGCCTGGGTGGACGTTGCCTGGCGCTGGGTACGGAACTCTGTGGTGATATCAAGACCGCCGCGCGCCATAAGGGTGAGGCCCTTGGCGATGTCGGCGTTGAGGGACACGTTGCCGTAGAAGCGGTCGCGCACCTGGTTGTTGATACACTCGTTGGCCAGGAAGTAGGCGTTGTTCTTGCCGCCGGTGAGGGATGCGTCCTGCTGGTAGGCCTGAGGGTCTTTCCAGTAGTTGGACACCCAGTCCATATCGATGTTGGGGGCGTAGCACCAGAGGCTGTACATTATGGCGGTGGAGCCGTAGCCGGACGACGTAGGGATATTGTCGCGCTTGAGGCTGCGGTAGTTCACCGAGGTGTCCATCTTGAGCCAGTTGGCCAGTTTGCTGCCGGTCCTCACGGAGATGAAGTTGGTCATGCTCGGGGAGTTGGGCACGATGCCGGACGACGTGTTGTTGGTGTAGCTGACGCGCACGCTGTTGTCTTTGCCTATCTTGCCGGACATCACTATGGAGTTCGAGAAGGTCTTGCCCGTCTCGAAGTAATCCTTGAACCAGTCGCCGTAGCTCACGAACGGGGTGGCGTCGCGCACGAAGTCGCCCAGCTCGTTGATGTGGCCGCCTATGCCCTTGTCCACGTTGTAGTACTGGTAGTACGGCGTGCCGTCGAGCTTGGGGCCCCAGGACTCGAGGGTGGCGGTGGTGCTGTAGTCGGGACGGGGGTTGAGGCCGGCCACGTCTTCGCCCTCACCGGAGACCAGGTAGTAGTAATAATCCTGGCCGGCGGTACCCTGACCGTAGGTGTACTGGAGGTCGGGGGAACTGAGGACCACGTCGGCGGCGAAACTGGTCTTGTAGCTCACGCTGAACACGGCGTCCTGGCTCTCGGCGGACTTGGTGGTGATGATGATGGCTCCGTTGGCGGCCTGCGAACCGTAGAGGGCGGTTGCGGCGGCGCCCTTCAGCACCGTCACGCTCTCGATGTTCTCCGGGTCGATATCGGCGATACCGTTGCCGTAGTCGATGGCATAGGAACTGCCCTCGCCGCCCGCATCGGACTGGGTGGCGGTGTTGTACATAGGCACGCCGTCAACGACGAACAGGGCGGTGTTGTTCTCCAGGCTGGCGGAGGACTCGCCTCGGACCGTAACGCGCATAGAGCCCTCGGGGCCGCTGCTGCGGTCGATGTTGAGACCGGCCACCTGACCGGAGATACCGTTGAGCCAGTTGCCCGTGGTGGCGGAGTTGGCGAACTTCTCGCCCTCCACCTTCTGGGCGGAGTAGCCGATGGCCTTCTCGTCCCTCTTGATACCGAGGGCGGTGACCACGGCCTGCTGGAGCAGCTCGGCTTCGTCTTTGAGTTCCACGCGTTTCATCTGGGTGGAGTTGGCCTTGATGGTCACGGTCTCATATCCCAGACAGGCGAACTGGATGTCCGCATCGGGGTCGGCGGTGATGGTATAAGCGCCGTTTGCGTCGGTAATCGAGCCTCCGGACACAACTCCGGACACGAATACCGCCACTCCGGGAATCGGGTCGCCGTTCACGTCCACGACGACTCCGCTCCACGTCTTGGCCTTCTGTGCCGCCAGCATTCCGGGCAGCATCAGCAAGACCGTCAAGATACACAATAATCGTTTCATCGATAGTGGTTAGATAATGTAACCTCCAAATATAACAAATTAGAGGTATAGTTCAAGCGATTGCGGGTGGTTTTTTTTGCCCTGGCAGGGCGGGATCGGAGAGGTACGGAAACGAGAATGCTCCCGAAGGTACATCGTCGTGTACCTTCGGGAGCAAAAACCCCGTAAAACTGCGCCCGAAGGTCCAATTCAATGTACCTTAAGGCGCACTCTCCTATAGCTACGGCTACAGGTAGATGCCGGTCACTATGGACTACTATTCGTATTCTACGACAATTCTGGTGAATCGGACTTGCCCTTTGGTGTTCGTTCCAGTGTTGCCTAGGGTGAATAATGCAGAAGTGCCAGATAAATCGCATGATCCACCAGATGCAATCTGGGTAGAACCGTCAGGGGCAAGCAGAATTCCGTCATTAGTCACACTATAAGTAAAAGTTGCCCGGACCAACGAGTAGTCGCCAGATACGGATATAGTGAGACCGCCACCTCGTGCCTGATAAAAACGCCATTGAGTATTATAGACACCATTAGGACTGCCTGCACCATTGTCAGATGGAGTCAAAGTGACATCGTCCTGCTCAATAGAGTAAGAATTAGTGGATTCCCAACTATGACTTGTAGCATAATCGGCAATGGTTATATCTACTGTCTTTAGGGTTTTGCTGGGCTTTATGGCTTCCCAATAAGATTGAGTTCCCGTAAAGGTAACAGTTGCATTAGATCCTTTAGAGCCATAAAAATAGCCATATGTATGATCGTTATGGTCATCGTCGAAATTGTCAGCATCAAGAGTAACTGCTGTCGCAGAAGTACTGGATCCGCCGATTGAGCAATCCGTGATGGTTACGCTGGGTGACTCCTTCCCGGCATTGTCATCGATATAACCGACAATCCATCCGCGATACGCTTCTTTCCCGCTATCTCCTTGAACCATATTCTTAACATAAGCCTTACACCCATCAATAGATATGGATCCTCTTGCCTGTCCGACAATGCCACCTGCCATATTATCGTTCCCTTTTGCATAAAGAGTATATGTGTCATAAGCGTTTCCTGCAGAGTCTTCTTTTGTAAGAAGCACTGTGCAGTCTGTTAAATCGCAATCATAAGCGCAGCCAGCAAAACCACCGGCATAATAGCAGTTAGCCAATGACCCCCTGACAGAAGATTCTAAAACTTGACAATCCGAGAATACAACCCCTCTAGCCCATGAAACAAACCCTCCGGCAAATCCACGGCGGCAGATGACACACACGTCTTCTACGTAGCAATCATCGCTGAAGCTTATATTCCTGATGCCCTGATTTCCTCTGGCCACTGCTACAAATCCACCAACCTGGGAAGCTTCTCCATAGCCCTTACTATTATTGAAGTTTCCAGTCTGCACACGGCAGTTACTGACGTGGGAATTCTTTATAGCGACTTGTCCCGAATGATCAGAAATAGCAGCCCCGTGAATACCACCTACAATTCCGCCCACTAGCACGGCTTTACCATCGGTTCTAGCGGAATTATTCGTTTTATAAACATTTCCAGTATTAATCAATCCGGAGACTTCCATACTTGCAGAGCTGGCGGAAGAGTAGATCCAGCCCACGACACCGCCGATATGCAGAATACAAGATTGGGCGGGTTCTGACGAATCCAGGCCGTTTTTCACATCGCCATAATTGGCACAGTCCTCAATGAGAGCTGTGTGATCGCTGTTGGGGCGCTCAACGGAGCCAGCTATGCCGCCCATATATATGTCGGAACTACCGTCCACAGTACAAGTTACAGAGGCGTAATTGACACAGTTTGAGACAGTGCCATAGGCATATTGCCGACCTACGACACCTCCGATATTCAACACGCCATCTGTGCGAGCTGAAGAACAACTAACAGGGGCTTTGTTTACACAATTGGACAGATTACCCTCGCTATAACCGGCAATTGCTCCCAGGCTCTTATCTTCAGAAATTTCCGCAGAATAAACTGAAGAGCTGGTTTCTCCCAAAGTAAGATTCTCAATTACACCTGTTGACCCGACGTACGCAAAGAGAGGCACCGTGGCCTCGAGGCCGCTAACTGTATGATTATTACCGTTGAAGAGTCCATTGAAGAAATTATCTCCGCCATTATTTGTACCAATACCTCCCGTGGCGTTGAAGGCGGCGGAGGTGTTGGCGTCGAAGGTGAGGTCGGCGGTGAGGGTGACGACGAGGCTGGAGCCGAGGGCCGCGAAGGTCTTGTTGTTGTAGGCCTGTGCGAAAGCGACGAGCTCAGCTGCGGAGCTGATTTCGATACCAAGCTCGGTGCCGGTAGGAACGAATTCGAAGGCGGGCATATTGTACTGACGGCCGGGTTCGAGCTCCATTGAGGAAGGCTTGGTCTTGGTCATAATGTGGCCGTTGGCGTCCTGTACGGTTATTGCGAAGCCGTTGGAATACGTGCCTGCAGGAACGACGACATAATAGACTACGGGCTCTTCGACGGAAGTGGCCTGGCTCTTAACCACCATTACCACCTGGTCGGCGGAAGCGGTGGATTCACCGACCAGCGCTCCCTTCTCGTAGAAGATATTGAAGTTGCCGCTCACCTGCTCGCCATTGCCTCCCCTGAAGCGTACTGCAACCAGCTTGTCGGCGTCACCGTCGGCAGCCTGGCGTACCTGGATCTTGAGGACGGAGCAGAGGTGGGCAAGCTGGATGGAGCTGCCGTCCTCGCTGTAGCCGGCCATAGGGAAGAATCCGTCGGCAAAGCCGGAGGCATCCCAATCCTGCACTGCAGGCAGGCTGATATGGGAAGCGTCAACGTAAGCGGAAGCCGGATAGAGCACGTTGTACGGGGTATCCAGGACACTCTGGAAGGTGAACTGGGCGGATGCGGAACCCTCTTCCACGCCGGCGAGGGCGTCGGAAGCGATGCCGTTCACGGCGACCTGGTCGCCATTGGACCAATAGACCTTGCGCTCGCCCTCGGCGGCCTCGCCCATATAGGTCTTGGTGGCCGCAGGAGCAATACCTACCTCGAGGGTGGTACGGGCGTCGGTAATTACGATCTCAGGAGACTGGAACTCCTTGTTGCAGCCTGCCAGCAGCACCACTGCCGCAAGCGCGAAGAAATAACGTGTTTTCATTGCCAATCCCCCTCTTCTTCGTAAACACCTGGAACACTGATTGAAGTTTGCAGGAAGAAATCCTGCGCGCAATCCGAAACCGGCTCGCACTCCGGAGAAATGTACTTCTCCGAGACTGAATAGTCTGTCTTCATAAAAACTGTATATTGAACTATCTAATTATAAAACAATAAGGTGCAAAGTACGCGAATATTTTTCAGATATCAAAATCTACTCGCGCTTGCCGAACTTGCGCCGCCAGCTGACCAGCGACCAGATGCCGTTTGCGAGGTACAGCAAGCTGACCACCGGCATAATGTAAAGGCCGGAGCTGATGTAAAGCGCAATGTTTGCGCAATTTACCACCAGCCACACTATCCAGCACTCCCAGCACTTGCGGGCGCTCAGGAACTGCGCCACGAAGGTCGTCATCAGCACAAGGGAATCCAGCAGCGGAGACGGGTCGGGGCCGAACACCCCGGGCCAGCGCTCCGGCAGCCACTGCAGCACGCGGGCCCACAGAAGACCACACAGAATCACGACCGTGAAGGCACTGACCCACATTGCAGGACTCAGCGAGCCTATGCGCAGCTCCCCCTTGCTGTTCTTTTCTTCCTCGCGGGGATGCGTCCACCTCCAGTGTCCGTAGAGATTGATGCCGAACGACACCGGCTGCAGCAGCATAGCGCTGTAGAGATGCTGCCGCCAGAACAATACAAACAGGAATATATTGTACGCGTACCCTACCCAGAAGTTATACTTCGACCCGCGTCCCGCCAGGAACACGCAACTCAGCCCGAGTACCGCCGATATTATCTCAACCCAACTCATCCGACGGCTCCCTCCAGGGAGAGGCTGAGGAGTTTCTGGGCTTCGACGGCGAACTCCATGGGGAGGCGGCTGAGGACCTCGCGGGCGTAACCGCCTACGATCAGGGCGGTTGCGTCTTCGGGGGCGATGCCGCGCTGGCCGCAGTAGAAGAGCTGGTCGTCGCTGATTTTGGAGGTGGTGGCCTCGTGCTCAACCACGGCCTGCGGGCAGCGGTTCATAATCACCGGGAAGGTGTGCGCGCCGCACTGGGAGCCGATGAGCAGGGAGTCGCAACTGGAGAAGTTGCGCGCGCCCACCGCCCCGGGGTTGACCCGCACGAGCCCGCGGTAGCTGTTCTCCGAATGCCCTGCGGAAATGCCCTTGGACACTATCCTGCTGCGGGTTCCGCGCCCGATATGTATCATCTTGGTGCCCGTGTCGGCCTGCTGGTAGTTGCCGGTCATTGCTACGCTGTAGAACTCGGACGAGGAGTAATCGCCAAGCAGCACGGTGCTGGGATATTTCCAGGTAACGGCCGAACCGGTCTCGACCTGAGTCCAGCTCAGGTGCGAGCCGGCTCCACGGCACAATCCCCTCTTGGTCACCAGGTTAAGTATGCCGCCACGCCCCTGCGCATCGCCGGGATACCAGTTCTGCACGGTGCTGTACTTTACGTCGGCGTCTTTCTCAACTATTATCTCCACCACCGCCGCGTGCAGCTGGTTCTCGTCGCGCATAGGGGCCGTGCAGCCCTCCATATAGCTCAGTTTCGAGCCCTCGTCGGCAACAATGAGCGTACGCTCGAACTGGCCCGTGCCTGCGGCGTTGATGCGGAAGTAGCTGCTGAGTTCCATAGGGCACTCCACACCCTTCGGCACGTAGCAGAAGGAGCCATCGGAGAACACGGCGCTGTTCAAGGCGGCGAAGAAATTGTCGCCGGCCGGCACCACGGTGGCGAGGTACTTGCGCACCAGGTCGGGATGCTCGCGCACGGCCTCGGAGAAGGAGCAGAAGATTATCCCCTTGTCTGCCAGCGTCTTGCGGAAGGTCGTAGCGACGCTCACCGAGTCGAACACCGCGTCCACCGCCACCTCCTTGCTCTTCACGCCGGCGAGCACCTCGCGCTCGTGCAGAGGGATGCCGAGCTTGTCGAAGGTCTCCATCAGGGCCGGGTCGATTTCACTCGGCCGCTCGCTGTCTTTCTTGGGGGCGGCGTAGTATATAATGTCTTGATAATCAATCCGAGGCAGCTTCAGGTGCCCCCAATGAGGCTCCTTCATCTTCTGCCACTTGCGGAAGGCGTCCAGGCGGAACTCCAGCAGCCACTCCGGCTCGCCCTTCTTGGCGGAAATCAGCCGGATAATGTCTTCGTTAAGGCCCTTGGGTACATACTCCTGCTCGACTTCCGTTACGAAGCCTTCCTTGTACTCCTGTTGCGCAAGGTCTTTCAGCAGGTCATCCATTGGCAAGACATTTTGCGGTGTGGGCCGCGAGACGGGCGTTGTTGAGCACCAGCTGTATGTTGGAGGCGAGGCTGTCGCCGCCGGTGATATCCTTGATGCGGGCCAGCAGGAAGGGGGTGGTTTCCTTGCCGCGTATGCCCAGGCGCTCAGCTTCGGCGACCGCCTCGTCGATGGCCGCTCCTATGCGCTCCGGATCCATTGAGTACTCCTCCGGGATGGGGTTGGTGACAAGCATTCCGCCGCCCAGGCCCATCTCCAGCTTGGCGCGGAAAGCGGCCGCCAGCTCCTCCGGCGTATCCAGGCGATAATCCACCTTAAAGCCGCTCCGGCGGGTGTAGAAGGCCGGTAACTCCTCCGTGCCGTAACCGATTACAGGCACCCCCTTGGTCTCCAGATACTCAAGCGTGAGGCCCAGGTCGAGGATGGACTTGGCGCCGGCGCAGATGACCATCACCGGAGTGCGGGCTAGCTCCTCCAGGTCGGCGGAAATATCCATAGTGACCTGCGCTCCCCTGTGCACTCCGCCGATGCCGCCGGTGGCGAACACGCGAATGCCGGCCATTGCGGCGATTATCATCGTTGTAGTGACGGTTGTTGCGCCGTCGCGGCCCTGGGCAACCAGAACCGGCAGGTCGCGTCTGGAGGCCTTGGCCACCGCGCGTCCGCTGCGGCCGAGATGCTCGATCTCATCGCGCGAAAGGCCAGCCTTAAGCCGGCCGCCAATAACGGCAATGGTCGCAGGAACGGCACCGTTCTCGCGTATGGTGTTCTCTACCCGAAGCGCCGTCTCCACATTCTGCGGATACGGCATTCCGTGCGATATGATGGTGGATTCAAGGGCGACGACGGGACGACCGGCGTCCAGCGCCTCCTTTACCTCCGGAGAAATGTCAAGATATTGATTCATAATAAGATTCTACGCCAGGTCCTTGATTCTTTCGTTCACGGGATTGGGCGACATCAAGGCCAGCCTGGCGCATTTCTGGCCAAAGTTCGCGGCTTCCACCGGGGAAGCCTTGGGTCCGCAGTGCACGATGCCCGCGAGCAGGGCGTCGCCCGCTCCGGTAGTGTTCACTATGCCCTTGGCCGGAAGCGGCGGCACGGCTACGGTTTCGCCGTTCTCTATGATTTCCAGACCCTCGGAGCCCAGGCTCACTATCAGCCGGGCCACCCCTGCGAGGCCTTCCCTGCCAAGCACATCGGCCTCGAGCCGGTTGCATTTTACGGTAATGGGGCCTGCTCCGGGCAGCCGGGAAGAGCTGAGCGCCTCGCGCAGGCGCGGGCCCTTGGCGGACGACACGGCGTCTATGTAGAGCGGCGGAATGCAGCAGCCAACCAGCATAGCGAGCGTTTCTGCCGGGAGATTTGCATCGGCCACCACGGCGTCGGTGTCGTTTATCTTGTTGATGCGGGCCTCCAGCCACGCGGGCGTCATCAGCCCGGTGATGGCCATATCGGCCACGCCGCCGAAGAGTTCGCCGTCGGAGCCGTTGAGGCTCACGAAGCAGGCGTTGCGGGCGCCCGTGACCGTCTTGGACAGACTGAGATCCATTCCGGCGGCGGCGCAGCTCTCGCGGAGCATACGGCCGAAACTGTCGTCGCCGAAGACCGTGGCAAGACGCACGTTGTCGCCAAGCAGCGCGAGGTTGTGGGCGATGTTGCGGCCCACCCCGCCAGGCGATACGGTAATGGTTCCCGGGTTGGAATCTCCGGCTACGAAAAGGCCGGCGGCCCTGGCACCGATGTCCACATTTGCTCCTCCGATAACGACAATTCTCATACTGGCAGTTTTTAACTACTGCGAATATACAAATTTTTTTTATATTTGTAGGTTACGATTAGTATCCACAAATGACAGACAACGAACTCAAGCAGGCAATTCGCGTAGTCCCCGACTTCCCCATCGAGGGAATCCAGTTCTTCGACGTAACTACGCTTTTCAAGAATCCCGAGGCCTTCAATGAAGTGCTGGACCGCATATGCGAGCTTTATAAAGACAAAGGCATCACCAAGGTGGCCGGCATCGAATCGCGCGGCTTCATAGCCGGAGCGGCCGTCGCCGCGCGCCTGGGCGCAGGCTTCGTGCCCATCCGCAAGCCCGGCAAGCTGCCCGCCCGCGCCGTGTCCGAAACTTACAACAAGGAATACGGCACAGACACCATCGAAGTGCACGCCGACGCCATCGAGCCCGGCGATGTGGTGCTTGTTCACGACGACATCCTGGCCACCGGCGGCACCGCCTGTGCGGCCGTAAAGCTGATGAAGCAATTCAACCCCAAGGCTGTGTACGTCAACTTCATCATCGACATCACGGACGTACCCCGTTCCGCCGCCATCCCCGACGACATTCAAGTAACATCAATCCTCAGTCTTTCCGAAAGATAATATGAGCGCACCTACTCCCCACATCGACGCCAAACCGGGCGACATAGCCTCCACCGTAATAATGGCCGGAGACCCCCTCCGCGCGAAATTCATGGCAGAGACCTATCTGGAAAACATCCGTCAGGTCAATCAGGTTCGCGGCATGCTGGGCTTCACCGGCACCTACAAAGGCAAGGAAGTAACCGTAATGGGCCACGGAATGGGTATTCCGTCCATCGGCATATACACTTACGAACTCTATCACTTCTACGACGTGCAGACTATCATCCGCGTGGGTTCCCTGGGAGCGTACCACAAAGACCTCAAGCTGGGCGACCTGGTGCTCGCGATGGGCGCCTGCACCGACTCCAACTACGGAGCCCAGTACGAACTGCCCGGCACCTTCGCACCGATAGCCGACTTCGGCCTGCTGCGCAAGGCAGTGGACGCCTGCGAGCACTTCGGCTACGACTATATGGTGGGCAACGTGATGTCTTCCGACGTCTTCTATTCCGACCACCCGCAAGGCGACAAGTGGCTAAAAATGGGCGTGCTGGGCGTTGAGATGGAGGCCTCGGCACTCTATATGAACGCTTCCCGCGCCGGCCGCAAGGCCCTGGTGATCTGCACCGTGTCCGACCACGTGTTCACCGGCGAGGTCACCACTTCCGAGCAACGCCGCACCACCTTCACCCGAATGATGGAGGTAGCACTTACCCTTCTCTAAACTCGAAATCCGATGGTAGTACTGGACGCACATTCCCAGATGATACTCGAAGAGTACAGGGAGAACCTCCCCCTGTTCCGCGAGGCCGAAGGCAAGATTGTTGAGTCAATCAAGGCTCAGCTGAACGAAGCCGGCATACTGGTGGCCGGCCTGGAGTCCCGCATCAAGTCGGAAGACTCCCTGGCGGGCAAACTGGAGCTCAAGGGCCACAAGTACAAGAGCCTGGCCGACATAACCGACATCATCGGCGTACGCGTAATCACCTTCTACTCCGCAGACCTTGGCAAGGTGGCATCGGCAATCGACCGTCTGTTCGAGGTCGATTGGGAGAACTCGGTAGATAAGCGCAAACTGCTCAACCTGGACAGTTTCGGCTATATGTCGCTGCACTACGTGTGCCGCATCCCCGGCCTGCCGTACAAGGCGGAGGTGCAGATGCGCACCCTGCTGCAGCACGCCTGGGCCAATTTGAACCACGACACCGGCTACAAGTCGGGAGTTGAGGTGCCAAAAGAGTACATCCGCAGCCTCAACCGCCTCGCGGGCCTGCTGGAACTGGCCGACGAAGAATTCGGCCGCATACGCTCCGAACTGGCGGACTACCGCCGCCGCGTACAGGCCCTGGTGGCCTCGGGCAATCTCGACGACGTGCCGCTGGACGGAGAGACCTTCCGCAGTTACCTCAACGTGGGCCCCTTCGACCGGCTGAACAAGCGCATCGCCTCCATTAACCAGGCGGAAATACAGGAAGTGCCGCTGATGCCCTTCCTGCAGGTATTCAAGGGCCTGCGGTGCAACACTCTGGGCGACGTGGCGCGCCTCGTGAAGGAGTATTCCGAACACGCCTACCAGATAGCCTGCTACCAGATGGGCCTGACCGACCTGGACATCATATCGTCCTCCATCGGCCCGCAGAACCTCTGCATCGCCATCCTGCTCAAGAACGGAGCCGGCAAGCACGGTCTCCGGTACCTCTTCGACGCCCTCAACGGCGAATCCGAGGGCAACGATATGCTTGCAGACATGATAATCGAACAGGCAAAGGACCTGCCTTTTATGAACCAGTAACAATGGCTAACAAACCTCTTGACACAAGGCTGCTCGACCGCGCCATCATCTTCGCAGTAAAGGCCCACGCCGGCACGGAACGCCGCGGGAAGGGCTTTCCCTACATAGTTCACCCTATGGAGGCTATGGAAATAGTGGCCACGATGACGGCCGACCAGGAACTGCTGGCCGCCGCCGCGCTGCACGACACCGTGGAAGATACGGACGTGACCATTGAAGACCTGCGCCGCGAGTTCGGCGACAGGGTTGCCGACCTGGTTGCCAAGGAGAGCGACCAGATGCCGGAGGGAATGAGCGAGGAGGAAAGCTGGCACGGGCGCAAGCAGGCGGCCATCGACCGGCTCGCCGCGGCCCCTTTCGACGCCAAGGTCGTGGCAATGGGCGACAAACTCTCCAATATGCGTGCAATCGCACGCGACTACGCCGTGAAGGGCGACGAACTATGGAAGATATTCCACACCACCGACCCCGCCGAACACGAGTGGCACTACCGCGGGCTCGCCGGAGCCCTGCGCGAACTCGAAGGTACGGCGGCCTATGATGAATTCGTATCACTGATAGACAAGGTATTCAACAATGGACGCGATTAAGATTTCCCTCGACGACTACGTACTCTTCGGCGGAGGCGCCAACGGAGAGAGCTACGACCACAAGAGCGACCCCACGCTAATGCTCAAGCTGTACCTGCCAGGCAAGATACAGCAGCCGCTGGACGAGATGACGCTTGCCCGCAAGGTCTACGACCTGGGCATCCCCACGCCGGAGCCGGGCGATTTCGTGGTAACGGAAGACGGCCGCTACGGTATTAGGTTCCGCCGCATCCTCGGCAAGAAATCCTACTCACGCGCCACAGGCGACGAGCCGGAGAAAGTGCAGCAGTTCGCATCGGAGTTCGCGGAGATGTGCAAGCAACTGCACGCCGTACACATTGACCCAACTCAGTTCGAGAGCGTAAAAGACCGCTACTATCGCCTGCTGGAGCAGAATCCCTTCTTCACGCCTGCGCAGAAAGACAAACTCACAAAGTTCATCGCCGACACTCCCGACGAAGACACGGCAATTCACGGCGACCTGCAGTACAGCAACGCCATCTTCGTCGGCGACAAGCGCTACTTCATCGACCTGGGCGACTTCTGCTGGGGCAACCACATCTTCGACGTTGCAATGGTGTACCTTTGCTGCTACCTGAGCGACGAGAATTTCATCCGGGAGACCTTCCATATGCCCAAGTCTCTCGCAATGAAATTCTGGGACTGCTTCGTGCCGGTGTACTTCGGCAGCGGCGTACCCCAGAAGGAAATAGACGAGATGCTGATGCCGTATGCCGGCCTCAAGACACTTATAATTGAGCGCGAAACCAATTGCCCTATGCCTGAATTCCGCGCCGCACTAGCCTCAATCTTATGAAAAGGAAACCGAACGCGACCCTAAGCAAGATTACGTCTGTTGTCTCCAGGCTGCTGCTGGTTATAGTTGCAGCCGTGACACTTACGGCCACCAACCTCATCCAGAGTTACTTCTCCAGGGAAGGCATAAGGCGCGAGGCATCCCTGAGGGCCGCCAGCGAGCTGGACTGGGCAAAGAGCGAAATAATGAATATCCTCAACCAGGCTGAGACGGCCGTAAACAATAATATGAGGACTGCCCGCTGGTGCCTTTCAAATCAGGACAGTATATGGAGAATCCCGCGCCGCCTGGTGAAAGACAATCCAATCCTGGTTGGCGCCGCACTCGCCCTGGTTCCCGGATACAGCAAGGATTATCCGCTGTGCGCACCCTATTCCTATAGGGATCTCAACACCGGAGAAGTAAAGAATTCATCCCTGGCAACAGAAGAATACGATTACCCTTCTTGGGAATGGTTCACAATGCCCATTGAACAGGATGGTCCATACTGGTCCGAGCCCTACTTCGACGAGGGTGGCGGCGAAATGCTTATGGTTACGTATTCCGTGCCCGTGAAAGACTATACGGGCCACGCTGCGGCCGTCCTTACAGCCGACATTTCCCTGAGCTGGCTGAGTTCCGTGGTGGACAGCATCGAAACCTACAACCGCGCCGTAAGTAAAATAACCAGCCGCCTGGGCAAGGAAATCGTTAGCACCGGCGGCCCGCTGGAGCCCGGCGAGAAATGCCAGACATATTCCTCGCTCGTAGAAAGGACAGGCTGGGAAATGTCCGTCACGATTCCCGAGACCGAACTTCTCAGCGTGTTGAAGAAGGTTGATTTCTACGTCATCCTGTTCCAGACTATAGGTCTCATAATGATAGCCGTGCTGCTGATAGCAGTGGCCAGAAGCCAGAAAAAGTATCAGGACCTGGACAAGCAGCGGGAAGTGATGCAGAACGAACTGAAGATCGGCCATAACATACAGATGGCTATGATTCCCAAGACGTTCCCTCCGTTCCCGGAGCGTTCCGACCTGGATTTCGCAGCCTCCATCATCCCGGCCAAGGAAGTTGGCGGCGACCTGTACGACTACTTCATACGCGACGAAAAGCTCTTCTTCTGCATTGGCGACGTTAGCGGCAAGGGCGTACCGGCATCACTGGTGATGGCCGTAACGAGGAGCCTCTTCCGCGCCCAGTCGGCCCACGAAGAAAGCCCGGCAAAGATTGTGTCCGGAATGAACGATTCGGTTGCCGAGACCAACGAGAACAATATGTTCGTGACCTTCTTCCTGGGAGTAATGGACCTCAAAACCGGCCATATGAAATACTGCAACGCAGGCCATAATCCCCCGCTCATACTCACCGACCACATTCGCCATCTTGACGTTGTACCCAACGTGCCACTCGGCGTGCTGCCTGGAATGGACTTCACCGAGCAGAGCATAGACCTGCATTACGACGACGCTCTCTTCCTCTATACGGACGGACTTACCGAGGCCGAGAATGCCGAGCACGACCAGTTCGGCGAAGACCGTATGGAGACGGTGCTGCACGAGCGCAGAAGTTCCATCGACCACCTTAAAGCTATGCAGACTGCCGTGGAAGGCTTTGTAAACGGCGCCCCCCAGAGCGACGACCTCACAATGCTGTTCATCCACTACCTGCCGGACCAGTCTGTGAAGCCGCAGCGGCACATCCTGGTGATGCACAACGATGTGAAGCAGATTTCCAAACTGGCGGACTTCGTGAGTACCATAGCCAACAGCAAGCATCTAAGTACAGCTGAAGAGATGAACCTCAACCTGGCCCTGGAAGAGGCCGTCACAAACGTAGTGCTGTACGCATATCCCAAGGACACCGAAGGCTCCGTGGAACTGGAAGCCGCCCTCAACGGCGATTCCCTGGAGTTCACGCTGACCGACAGCGGCAAGCCCTTCGACCCCACCGCCGCGCCGCAGGCCAACATAGACCTGTCCGTGGAGGAGCGGCCGATAGGAGGGCTCGGAATACACCTGGTAAGGCATCTTATGGACGAGGTAACCTACCGCCGCGAAGGAGGAAAGAACATACTGACAATGATAAAAAAACTTGAAATAAAATGAACGTCAACATCGAAAAAGAGAACGGCGTAACGATTGCACGCCTGGAAGGACGAATGGACACCCCTGCATGTCTGGAAATCGCGCCTATGTTCGAATCGCTGGAAGCAGAGGCTTCCGGAGTGGTCATCCTTGACTGCAAGGATCTTGCTTACATCTCCAGCTCCGGTCTCCGCCTCTTCCTGTCGCTGCGCAAGGCAGCCGCAGGCAAGGGCGGCGACGTGATCATCAAGAACATTTCCAATGAAATCCGCCAGATCTTCGTGATGACCGGATTCCTTAACCTGTTCAAGATAGAAGGCTGATGCTTCCGCTGGCCATCTTTTCCGTCAACCTGCTGTCGGAGAACCTCCTGCTGCTGTCGTCTATCCTGGTGTTCGCCGCCATAATGATGACCAAGGTGGGAGCCCGCTTCGGCGTTCCTTCCCTGCTCCTGTTCCTTATTATAGGTATGGTCGTAGGCCAGGACGGTCTGGGCCTGGAGTTCGAGGACTACGAACTCGCAGAGTCAATAGGGCATTTCGCAATGACGATAATCCTGTTCACCGGCGGTCTGGAGACGTCGCTCTCCGACATCAAGCCGATGATGAAGCAGGGTGTACTGTTAGCCACCCTTGGGGTTTTCATCACCGGTATGCTTACGGGCGGCTTCATCTATATGATAGCCGGCAAGGTTTTCGGGATTCTGGGAAGTTCCCTCATAGGTTGCTTCCTGATGGCCTTCATTATGTCTTCCACGGACTCCGCTTCCGTGTTCTCGCTCCTGCGCGGGCGTAACCTGCGATTCAAGCACAACCTCGGCCCGATGCTGGAGCTGGAATCGGGCAGTAACGACCCTATGGCTTACCTGCTGACCATTATGCTCACTTCGCTGGTGGTTGCAATTCCGGAGGGTAAAGGCCCCTTCCTGATGACACTGGAGGGAGTTCTGGCCCTGGTGCTACAGATGGGCGCAGGCTTCGGAGTGGGCCTTGGAGTGGGTTATCTCACGGTCCTGATTGTCAAAAAGATTAAACTGCCCGGCGCCTCGCTGTATTCCATCCTCATACTCAGCTCGGCGTTCTTTTCCAGCGGTCTCGCCGGTATGCTCAAGGGCAACGGCCTCCTGGCACTTTACGTCTGCGCCATCATCATCGGCAACAACGCCACGATACCGCAGAAAAAAGACGTTCTCAAGTTCTTCGACGGTATGACCTGGCTGATGCAGCTGCTGATGTTCCTTATGCTGGGACTCCTCGCCAGGCCCAGCCAGATGCCGCCCGTCTTGATACCGGCGCTGATGATTGCCCTGTTTATGATGTTCGTGGCAAGGCCGGCCAGCGTGTTCCTGAGCCTGCTCCCCTTCCGCAAACTGCCGTTCAAGGCCAAACTGTTCACCTCCTGGGTGGGCCTCAGGGGCGCAGGCCCCATCCTGTTCGCCCTGTATCCTGTGGTCATGGGAATCGACGGCGCGTCGGATATCTTCAACATAGTGTTCATTGTCACTCTGGTCTCCATGCTGTTGCAGGGAATGACGCTGGTGCCGCTTTCCAAGTGGCTCGGACTCAGTTACGACATCCCTTCGCAGGCCGAGACCTTCGGAATGGAGATTCCCGAAGAGATGGGTATGCTGCGCGACCATACCGTTACCGAAGCCGACCTCGTCGGCAACGGCACCCTGCGCGAAATGGGCCTGCCGCACGGCATTCGCGTTATGATGGTGAAGCGCGACGACAAGATGCTCGTGCCGCACGGCAGTATGAAACTGTTCCCCGGCGACCATCTGGTCATCATAATGGGAGAGTCGGACGACTAATTGAACGTCCCCCTGTAAGTCTTGATATTGAAGCCCGATATGTTTATCGGGCAGCTTTCACTTGCCTGGAAGGTGATGCTGGCTTCCCGGGTATTTGCAGGGATGTTCCAGATAAAGTCGGTGCTGTTGTTGCCCCATCTGCTGTACGTTCCAACGGAGGGCGTTACGCTTACAGGGAACAGGTCCTGCTTGGTGCCGTTCCAGTTGAAGTTGGGGCGCATAATGAAATGAACGTAGTAAAGCTTGCGGTCCGTTTGGCCGTTCAGCGAGAAAGTGACGGTGTATGTACCGCCGGCATCGAGTATAATTCCTTCGGGGGATGAACCTTTACCTTTTATGTCGGAAATCTCGCTGAAAGTGACATCGCATCCGTGGTAGCCGTCGATTACTACATTCACGGAAGTATTGCTGGTCGATAAAGCGGTGTATCCGTAATCCTTGGTATAGAAGTTACCGTCAAAACGGCCCACGGAAATGGGAAATTCTGCGTATCCATTAGCGCACAGGGTCAGGGAAACGGGATCGGCGCTCCTTGTCTTGGGGGTCTTGAAGTCTATCTCCCTGAACAGCTTCGAACTGGCATCATTATTCTGCAAGCCCACGGTGGGGAAACTGCCGGAAGCAGGGCTGTTGTAAACCAGGCCCTGCAGGTCTTTAATCCACACCGGCACGCCCATACCGTTGGGGTCCTCGTAATACTGGAGAAGTATGGTCTTGTTGGCATCCCTGTTCACGTGGCCCAGAATCACGTTGGAATTACCTCCGCTCTTCAGCGGGTGGCCGTCCACAAGGAGCACGTTGGAGAATTTGCAGGATCTGATAGTCGTCTCCAGATATCCGTCCGCCTGGAAAGTGATGAATACATCGCCTCCGGTGTCGGTGGTCAGGAAATCAAGGGTCATATCGGCCTGCGTCGGCCTGAACACCCACTTGCGCAGATACTCGTCGTACACCACATCGGAATCGGGCGACGGGCGCACGCCTGACATTGTCATCATTACCACGGGGAAATCGTCGGGATAAGTATGCCCCGGATCCTCGCGCATAGTAATATCAACGGAAACTGGAGCATCCTCAGTGGCGGGAATCGTTGAAGAGAACCACAGCTTGCGGAACTCATCGTCCACGAAAGTGTAGAACGAATCGCTTGCAGAGTTGAAGAACTCGTTGGTTACCAATATGTTGGTGGAACTCTCATTCCTGTTGGTCTTGAAGTAGCAGGTAAAAGTACGCCAGGAGAAGTCGTCATCGTCCATCGTGAGGGTCAGCGACCTGTATTCGTCCCAGGAAAGCGTGCGCACGAAATGGAACGCCGGCTTGCCTGAGCCGGAAAGGGACACTCCGGAATCTACCGGCAGGTTGTTGTTCGGCTTGGTGTCGTCCGGAGTGAGGGTAAGGGCCTCGGCCTCTATCTGGAAATGCAGGGGGAACATAGACTCCACCAGACCGTCGGGGATGCTTATGTCCAGCCACTGCTCGCTGCCTTTCAAGTTGGCAACCTTTTCCTTGCCGCATTTGACAATCATAGGCTGCTTCTGCTGCACGGTTATGACTATGTCGCGATACAGGCGCATCTTCTTGCCGGCAGAGGACTTATAGTTGCCCTGCACACGTATGGTCTGGGTGCTGATGGCAAGACCGGGCGACACGGTAGAGAAATGTATGGTGCGCCAGCCGGTCTCCTCACCGGAAGTCTCGGGTGCGTCGATGCTCAGGTCGTGGATGATATCTTCTCCGCCATAAGAGCGCGGCAACAGGGTCACGGTTACGCTGGAGGGGTCCATATCCACGATGCCATCGTGCACGTCCTTCATAAAGTAAGCCGAATAAATAGTGTTATCGGTCTGCGGAAGGATGAATGTCCTCGCCATATCTGGACGGATGACCAGACGCGCGTCGCCGTCGGAGATGTCGTTCAGCGAACTGGTGTTGATGTCGGCGGAAACGTCGGCGCTTCCTGCTGCAGCTGCTGCGGCCGCAGGAGAATAGTGCCCGTGGGAGCGTATCTTGTGTATCAGCACCTGATACTTGAAATTGCGGTATATTGGATAATACTCCGCGTTCTCCATCAGGTCTACCTTATAAAAATAGTTCTTGCCGTAATAGGCGCTCTCTTCAGGATCAGGATTGAGGTAAGTGCCATAAACGATAACGGAGGATGCCGGAATCTTGTCCGACGGTACCGGGCGCTCGTAAAGATATACAGCGTTGTCCGGATCGCTTACCATAACCACGCCGCCAGTTCCGTTCTCGAAATCCTCGGCAGTAGGAACGGTGGTGTCGAAGGCCGTGCCGGCAGGAAGGTTGGCCGGATACTTCAGGACGTTCTCCAGATCCGCAAATCCGTAGTCCTGATAGTTGGAAATGAAGCCGGTCGCCGCAGAATGTGGGGCCACGGCTCCCCTCTTGGGCACGTTCACCACGGCATAGCTGATTGGCTCGAAGTAAGGATCATTCGGCAGGCCGGTTTCCTCGTCGGTTACCAAGTCCTTCATCACCACTATCTTGGCCCAGTTGCGCACGAGCGGGATGTGGGCGAAGAAGCCAAGCGTCTCGTCGTCGGCAACGTAACCCGTGCCGTCGGTAATCTTGTTGCCGTCGGCGTCGATGAAGTCACCGGGAAATACCTCGTTTCCCTTGCCGTCGACATATATATCCTTCTCCTTGCTCTTCCTGGCCATGATATGCGGCACCGTAATCATCTGCCAGTAGGCGCGCTCTCCGTTCTCGGAAAGCAGCATAGGCATTACGTTGGAGGCATAACCGAAAGTGATGCTGGACGGGCCGTTGCCAATGAAGTGAATGTATCTGGTGTTGTCGGAGAGGCTAAGGACAACTTCGTAAGAATACTGATCTACTGAGCGCTCTACACCTTCGAGATCGTTGTAAACCCATTTGTCGGGAAGAAGGCCCAGAGGGGTGGCCTGCACGTACTCCTTAAGGTACCCCGTGCTGCCGAATACCGCCAGATAAAGATTCTGCATAGGCTCGTCGGGACCGTCTTCGCCGAGAGCCCTTGTCTGCATAGGGGTCTGGGCAGGCAGGGCGAAGACTATCTTCACCTTGCGGTCGTCCAGCTCCTCTTCTTCGCCCGGAGGCGCCGGGGTATAATCTACCTCGCCGGCGCAGGCAAACGCCAGGAACGACAGCAATATGAGCATCCATTTTCTCATCTCTGTGCGTCTCCCCAAACAGGATGGTTTCGGTCTTCCTGTTGTTCGTCACCCCAATACCAGGTGTCGTAAACGCAGCGGGTAAGGGCTACTGTTTTGTTTGAATCATCCACGCCGCCCCCTGACTTGGGAATCACACAGCCGTTGGCAGACCAGTACGCGGAATTCGGGGAGAAGAGGAAAGTAAAGGCGTTGTTGGACGACAGCATAGCAATAAAACGTATCTCTCCCTTGGTCGGAAGACGCCAGCGGCCGGCCGGGAAGCCGTCTTCCTGGTAGGTTGCACAACGATACAGGGCTCTCTGATAATCTATTCCGCCATACTCAATGCCTCCGTGCTTGGATGCGATACGGTAACTGGGAGCCATCATATTCACAGTCCTGTCGGAGCTCTCCGTGGGATAGTAATACATAAGAGAGCGCCGGGTTCCGTCCAGGGCGTCGAAAGTGTTGAAAGACTTGCCAAGGTTGTCTATCTCGTCGACTCTGGGATCCCCGAGCACGAAATCGGCATTGGGAGGGAGCACGCTGGCATTTATCTTGAAAATGTCGCGGCTTCCTGCGGTGAGCCAGATGATACGCCAGTGGTACTCCTCCGGGTCGTCTCCGTAATCGAAGCCTTGCGCCTGCCATTCCGGCACGGTAGGGCCCAGGTCGGAATCCTTGCCTTTCCTGGGACGGACTATCTGTTCACCGTCCACGAAAACGTAGCCCCAATGATCAGAGGTATAAACATCCCCTTTCTTCTTGACCGTATCGTCGGAATTCGCCGTCGCCACAATGTAAACGGCAGGGCGCTGGTAAATGCTTATCTCCTTGGTGTATTCGGGATCGTCGGGCCTGTCCTCGTGCACGAGCGCGAACGATATTGTATAAGGCGAATAGTCGAAGTCCGCAAGAGTATAGTCGTTCTCCAGTTCGTGATGGAACTCTATGGCAACGCCGGTATTCGTAAACCAGTCCTTGCCGCCGTTCTTCGCCTCGCGCTGGCTTTGACTGTACTCCAGATACATGGAGCCCTCAGGGTATATATCATTGGCTCCGGCCTTGCGCACCGTGCCTCCCAGAGTATTGGTTCCAGCAGCAGATTCACCGTAGTACGGCCTGGTAACACGGATGCTGCCGGGCTTGATTATTACGGCGTGGCTGGTAACGTAACGGACGGTCTCGTCGTTTACGTTGTAGAGGGAGAAGTCGTTGCGCTCTACGGACAGGTAGCGTGCGCTGCCTATCTCCGCCTGCTTCACCACCACGTCCTTGTCCTGCCAGTACACCATAAAGCAGGAACCGGAGGTAATTGTAACCGCAGCGTCGTCGGTCTCGGCACCGAGGATAGCTACATCTATATTATAATGGTACCAGTTGTTGCGCACGAATCGGCGGTGGAATTCGTCGCCGCGCAGGTCGTCGGGTATCACTATCTTGTAGTAGAACTGCTTCTGGGTAGCGTAGTGCCCGTTTTCCGAGCTCCTGCGCCACGGGAGCACCAGTTTCAAGTACGGTTCCGCATCATTACCCGTGCTGGCGCCGTAGGTCCAGTTCTGCGGGTACATATACATCGGGTAGGTGTTGAAGTAGTCTCCCGTCTTTTCCATTATGGCCTCCACGTGCTCGCCCTCGCCGTCGGAAACCAGGCGGGCGAACTTGCGCCTGTTATTGGAGTAGGAAAAATGCTCGGGCTCCGGGTCGATGCCGCCGAGTTTTACGGTCTTGGCCCCGTCCACAAGGTACAGCTCCATCTGCTCCAGCATAGGATACCACACCTCCAGGTTGTCCATTATGACCATCTCGTCTATCTTGACGGCAACGGTCATCTTGCAGGCGAGGCGCGACAGCTGCACGCTTCCGGTAGCCGCCATAATCTGGTTGCGGCCACGGAATTCGAGCGCAGCCTGGCCGGTCATTACGAACGACGGCTGGCGCTCCGGAGTAACGAAATCGGTAGTTACCCTCAGGCCTTCAAGATACTCCATCGTATAAGCCGACAGGTCGGATTCGTCGGCGACCATAGTCCCGGGATAATTAGCCACGGCAAAGACTATCGCGTCGCGCACGTCGTTGGGGATGACGGGGAATATCCTGGAGTTGATGACATCGGAATCGATGTTGTCTATACGGAAAACGTCGAAATTCCTCTGGCCCGATTCCTTGCGCACGTGGAACGTGGCGTGGCCGGTGGCCTCGGTGCCAGGGAAGAAGAAAAAGTCGACGTAGGAAATCAGGTTCTCGTTGTAACGGTCTACGCCGTCCATAGTGCCGTTGTATCCGTCCTTGGTCTCCGGAAGCTCGTTGCACTGCACCTTGAGCTCGATGTACGGGCCCTTGGGCGCATCCGGCTCCACCCCGTTGCAGGCGATGAGCAGCAGGGCGGCAAGAATGCAGTATGAGAGTCTCCTTATCACAATATGAACCTGTATTCTTTTCCGTTCAGCACGTCGGAGTTGGCGTCAATCACGCGTTCTCCGACCATAACCTTGAACGACAGGGTTATGGATTTTCCGGTAAGGTCGCCTTCGATATTGGGATTGCGGCGGATGGTAACATCCACGCGGCCGGCCTGATACGCGGGATTGATGTCCCACACGTCGGGTTTGACCTCGAAGGCCCAGGCCTCCCCTACCGGCTCTATGTACAACTGCCCTCCCTCGGGAGTGGTGATGCTAAGGAAGCCCTTGGCGGTGACTCCGTTGCGAAGGTAGTTGTCGAAGTGGTCCTTGGACGACTCAACCTGCTCCACTGTGGTATCGTCAACGGTAAACTGGCTGGTGCACTGGAGGCCGTCCTTGAAGGAAACTGAATGGGAATTATAGTCCCACGGCAAAGCGTTGACGGATAACTGGATGTTACGGCCGCTGAGGAAGTATCCATAGACTATCCAGCTGTGGTTGCGGCCGAAGTCGCCCGGCGCCGTCATATAGAAGTTCCTCTCCAACTCCTTTCCGTTGATGGTGTAGGAGATGCGCCCGCGGATGTCCTTGTCGCTCTCGCGCAGATATACCGAGCCGGCGTCGCTCACGATGCCAGCCTCAACTGCGCTGTTGATGAGATTGTCGTAGTTCAGGGCGTTCTGGCCTGCCCAGGTGAGCTTCTCGGGGGTGCTATTCCTGGCCAGCGTGCCGGTGGGTCCGGGAATGGTAAACGGCTCGAACACGTAACCGTCGTTCCTTACAATGTCGTACTTCGTATTGGGAAGTGCGAAAACGTGCTCCGTAACTGGAATCATATTGCCGTTGATGGTGATGCTGTTCACGGAAACCACATCGTGGTCGTTCGCATTTTCCATACGGCAGAAGATGAAACGCATCTTGGACACCATACGGCGGAGCTGCACGGGATCCAGCGTGAGCACAGGCTCGTCGCCCTTGACCTCCATATTGAGGCCCATAGCGCTCATCGGCAGGCCAAGGCTGCTGTCGGGAATGCGGACGAGAGGGTCGGTGCCAAACCAGCTGCCGCCGAAACTGGCCTCGTGGAGTTCCGTCCACGTGGTCTCGCGACCCAGGCCGGAGATGCCCACGGAAGCCTCGTTGGCCAGCGCGAACACGTCCACTGACGGTCTGGGGCTGGCGGTAGCGAAGGCTCGCGTCACAGGAACGGAATAATTGCGGGTACGCCCCGGAGCGGGGAACTCGCTCTCGTCCAGGTCGAGGTACGCCACGAGCTTCTTGTCTTCGCTCGTGAACGCCCAGATCTTCAGGGAGTGGAGTTTGTATTCGGCCTCGCTTGCCGGGGGAATCTCCCCGATGTCTGCCTTGGAAACCACCGGACCGGGCATCTCCACCACGATTCCCATCTGCGGCTCATCTGATGGCAGCACCTTCGTTCCGCAGGCCACCGACGCGGCGGCTGCAGCCAACAACAATATTACTTTAAGTGCCTTCATCAATAGAGGATTATGTAGATAGGGGTGGATTGCACCCAGTTCATATTTGCCTGCACGCCGAGCGTCAGGCGGGGGTTTTCAAGGTCGGGGATTGAATTGAGCGCCTGTGCCAGCGAAGGCACGACGCAATTGACGGCGGAAGTATGGTCGCGCACGAAAACGCTGCTGAACCCGGACTCTACCGGCGGCATATCCATACTGCCAACGAGATAGAAAGTGCTGCCCGGCATAATGTCGCCTTCGGCACCGGCGAATATCACGCCGCTGTCGTTGCGCAGTTCCAGGCAGAAATAGACATTCTCGCCGTCTGCGGTCTGCGACACCAGCGACTTCAGGGGAGCGGAAGTCTCGTCTGTGAGGTACACGCCGCTTATCCTGTTGTCGTACATAAAGTACTGGTCTTCACCATCCTTGGGGGTGAAATCGAAGCCAAGCTTCTTCTGGCCGCCCAGGATTACTCCGGTGATGGGGAAATTGGTGCCGGTGGCCTTCACGGTCGTGGTCGGGTCGCCGTCGCCGTCGTCCAGGATAGCGCTGGTAGCGCGTACCGTACATACCAGCATCCCACAGGAGTATTGCAGCTGCTCTTCAAGCGCCACGGCCCTTGTTTCGCTGGTAATGGCAATTCCGTCGCGGTACTCGCTGAGAATGTCGTCCCATCCGGCACTGGCGGAAGTATATAAGTCCGACAGGTCGTCGCAGGAGGTCCTGATGGTGGTGTTAGCGAAGTACCACAGTTTGGGAGGGAAGCAGAAGCGGCTCACGGGGGCTGCTCCGTCTATACTCTCATCTACCGGCTGGAAACCGGTACCGTTCCATCGAATGACCGCAGCCCCGTCGGGAAGGCCGTAGGAGCCGGGGTAATTCGTCAGGCGGTGGTCGGCAAAACGAACGGTATAGGTTGTGCCTGAAACATTTACGACAAGGTCGGGATTGTGCTCGAAACGATAGAGTATCTCATCCCTGAGGTTGTTGTAGATGTCGGCCCAGGTGAGGGTGTCGTCGCCTCCTTCGGTCTTCACGACCGTCATAGTGCCAGTCGTGGCGGCGAAGGTGTAAGAGTCCCAGTTGGAACTGGTGTAACTCTTGAAGAGCCTGTAGAGGCGGGTGAGCATCGACTCAACGTTGCGTCCGCTGCCGGCCATAATGCGACCGTCGTTGGTAATCCAGTCGTACCACTCGCGGAGGTTCACGTTGTCGGTCTCAGAGTCCCAGGACACTGCCACCTGACCGCTCTTCCACACGCCGTTCTCGTAATACCAGAAGTCGGTGGTGGCAGATGCGGCAGCCACCACGTCTCCGAGGATATCTGCAATCTGGGTGCCCTCGGAAGGGATTCCGCCGTCATAAATGGGCACAGGCGAAAAACTGATGGCGGCAGGGTCGCGCACCGTACCCATATCGCTGAGGTTCTCCTCCGCCTGGGCGCCATATACCTGCTTGGTAAGCAGTTCGTTATAAAGATAATCGACAATTGGCGTGCGGCCGTAGGCCAGCACGGAAGCCGTGTGTTTCGGGAGGGATACCGTTGTGCCGGTAAACAGGTGGGAATTGTTGTTCTCCACCAGCCCCGTCGAAAGAATCCCTCCCGGAAGGCACGGATTGTCGAGGCAGTAATCGCCGGCAAGCACCTGCCG
The DNA here is from genome assembly GCA_002309995.1 of Bacteroidales bacterium UBA1197. Lineage (GTDB taxonomy): Bacteria > Bacteroidota > Bacteroidia > Bacteroidales > UBA932 > Cryptobacteroides. Next base: position 31,355 of record DBYB01000026.1, on the reverse strand, counting down.
CCTTTCTTCGAACGGCAGTATGATTGTCTCGGTTATGCCCCTGAAAGATGAATTCATTTCCGTAACCACTGCAGGATCGCCTTTGGTGCGGGCGCCCCCGCCCACTCCGAGCGAAAGGTCCACGTTCACCAGCTCCGCCTGAGCGGGCACCTTGTAGCCATCATTGGCTTCGCAGGCACCCGCTGCAAGCGCAGCAAGCAAAATCCATATGAGATTACGGATTCTCACGAATTAGAGAGTTACGCTGTAGGTGTAACCAGGCTCCCACTTGAGGTTCACGGAAAGACCGAGAGACATCTGGGTGGAGCGGAGGTCAGGCATAGAGAAGTAAGCCTTCTTCAGGGACTCGGGGCCAATGCTGAAGGTAGCGGTGGTCATGAAGTCCTGGATGAACACGCGGGGAATCTGCTTGGACTGGCCAAGAGCCTTGCCGGTAGGAATGGTGTCGCCCTCAAGGTACACGGGAGGAATCTGATGGTCGGAAGGCCAGGAGATGCTGTTCTGGTGAGTCTCATCGTTCACGAGTTCAGCAACCAGATAGAAGGTTGCACCACTGCGGATAAGGTTGTCCTTGCCCCAGAAGTCGCCGCCGGTATTGGCGAACTCAAGTGCTACGAACACGCTGCTCTGAGCTGCTGCACCGAGGGAGGAGTCGTAGTTGTCGTACACAAGGGTGTAGGTCTCGCTGCCGGTCGTGGTAGGGATGGAGGCATACACAATCTGGTCGTCGTAGATAACTCCGTCGAACTTGGAGAAATCATATCCTTGAGCTGCGCCAGGATTGGTGCTGGTTTCGTACTTCCTAATGTATTGCCAGCCGTACCTTGCGCATACGCCACCAACAAGGATACCCTTGAGCTGGATGCCGGATTCAGAAGCAGTGATAGCCTTGGGGCCTTCTGCTCCGTTGGTCATAGCTTCCCTGTTATCGTAAAGTGTGGTTGCGCCAAAGGTAACCGAAGTCTTGAGCAGGGCGGTACCGTAACGGATATTGTCGCGAACTGCAACGCCACGGGTCTCAGCAAGCACCTTGCCGGGAGTGGTCCAACCGTCCCACAGAGTTCCGTCCATCCACTTGGCCCAGCCGTTGGGATAATTCTCGACGGTAAGGGAGTTGTTGCCGGTAGTGCGGATAGGGCTGTTCACATAGTAGAAGAGCTCGGAAGGATAAACGTACTTCCTGGGGTCGAAAGTACCGTTGGCCTGGTTCACGAGAGGCTTGTTGGGGTTCAGATAAGAGAATTTACCTGTGTTGGCGTTGAAAGCAAGCTGAGCGGCACCTTCAGGGATACCGAAATCTCCGTAAGGGTAATCGTTAAGGTCGCGTGCTCCGACAAAACCGGTGTTGGCGTCAGACCATACAGCCTCGTCAATAATGCCACGGATAGTCGGAACAGATTTATAAACGAAGCCATCCAGGAAATAATCCTCGGCGAGATCGTCAATAGCAATAGCAAGTCTCTTTGCATTTGCTTCCTTTAGGGTATTCGGGGTTGCAGACTCTACGTTCCTCACTACCTTTGCCATATCCTGGAGCATCCATTTGATAGCGTTGGAAGAACCGGCACGGTATTCACCGTCCTTGATGTAGGTCAGAGTGGAATATGCGTTGCCGAGAATTTCCTCGAGAGGGTCGAGGGCTACCTTTTCTCCGGACATTCCGAAACGGTTGCCGTAAAGGCCGTTATTGTACTCGTACTGTGCGCCAAGGTCTTTCCAGGTGAGAGCCGGAAGAGGTGCGTACCCATAATCGCCGTCTGCGTCATAGCCAACGGAAGCACTAAGGATATCGTTGATGAGATAAATCATCAGGCGGGCAGTTGCATTGTAATCCTTGAGGTCATCGTCCGTACCGATTCTCCTGCAAACAGAGAATTCCACATCTGCAGGAGTGGAGGAATAATTGGCCAAGGTCTTGCCGGTAGCAGAGCCCGGGCTTGCATTGATGGCCTTACCATAGAAGAGCACTGCGTCGGAAGAAAGAGGCAGAGAGAGCTGCACAACGCGCTTGGAAGAGCTCTTCTCGTTTGCGTCTCCTGAATTGTTGATGCCACCCGCAGCATAAAGGGTTCCGAGGTTGAATTCCTTCACCCTGCCTGCTGCAGGAGCAGCGGCGCTGGCAACGTAAGGGATGCCGTCCATACCGGTAACGTGGGTGTAGAGGTAAGCGTCCTGGATACCACGGAAGTTGCTGTTCTGCTGAACGGTAGTAGCATCCTGCTTGGTGCCCTGGGCAGAGGCAACGTTCAGCACGAAGTTGGTAGTAACTTCCTTTACGTCACTGCCATTGAAGGAGTCGGCTCCTTCTTTCTGGCAGCTGAGGGTAGCAAGCGCTGCCGCGCCGGCGATTACCCAAAATAGAATTTTTTTCATAACGTTTTGATTTGTTGTTTGTTGTTGGTGTTGTTGGTAAATATTGTTTTTACATTTCAATCTCGTGGGAGTTGCCGGTGTTCCAGTCCAGCGTTACGCTGGCGCCAACGTAAGGCACGTGGGTGTGCGAACTGCCGTCGTCGTAAACCGTTGCCCTGATGACCTTCACCTGCCCCGGGCGTAGCGGCTGCTTTATGCCGAATACCGTCTTCGTAACGCTGCCGTTGGGAAGCGTGGCGTAAATATGCAGCTGCCACAGAGCATCTTCCGCATCCTCGGATACGAAAGGATCGGTGGTCTCTATGACGGTTTTGGTCTCTGGTATGTCTTTCGACGGGAAGGTTACTGCGGCGAAGCACATCAGGCCGCTGTTTTCTTCCGGATCAAGCTGCACCTTCTGCGTGCGGACCACGTACGAGTGGTCGTAATGCCAGGTGCTGTCGGCTATGCTGAAACTGTCTGCGAATCCGGTGGCGTACACCTTGAGGTCCTTTATCTTGCTGCCCAGCGTATCGAGCACCAGCGCGTTGGCGCAACCGGCCATAAACAGGCTCACGTTGAACTTCTGGTCCACGCCCTCCTGCATATCGATAGGCAGGCGGGCGGTGAATAATCCGGTGTTAAGAGATTCCACCGTATCGCGCGCGTGTAAAAAAAGGCGCGCATTATGGCAGGTCTCATAGGACTCCACGGACACCTGGCTATTGTCGTTTATGTTGGCAATAGCGAGGTGCATATAATTACGCACGGGTATGTGAAGGGTATAACTCGACTGGCTGGCGTTCATTATGTGACTCTCGTGGTGCAGACGGGTGGAATCTCCCTTTACGTCGTAGAAAGAAAGGTCCACGTCGTCCTGACTTTGGCGAAGATTCACCCAATTTGAGTTTCGATGCCCAGGCTGCCAAAAAGCGGCAGCAGGGACCGGTGCTCGGGGGTTAGGAACAGCGTCCTGGTACGGACATGGTCAGTTCCTGGTATCTTCACCTGCAAGGTGATAAGTGTCTTAGCTATATCCAGCACCTTATTCACGCTGAGGTCGAGCCCTGCTTTCTTGATAACCCTTTCAAGTTCCTTGTAGACCTTATAAGCAACAAAGCAGATGCAGATGTGAGCCTCGATACGTTTCTCCGTGAAGTGGAAGATAGGGCGCATCTCAAGATTGCCCTTTGATATCCTGAAGGCACGTTCCACTACCCAAAGCCCGTGATACTGTTCAAGGATTGTCTGTACCGGCAGGTCGGTATTGGTCCTGTAGCCTTTCAATCCGTCCCAACGGGCATCCTGTTCAATCTTGTCCTGATTGATGACGACTTGTACATCCTTGCTGATTTCCAGGAACTTGTTATAGCCGTGTTTGTTGAGCTTATCCTTTGTCAGAGAACCGGTTGCATAGCGCTTGCGCAAGCCTTCTACGCCCTGTTCCCGGTTGTGGGCCTCCTTGGCGGCTCGCTTGGCAGAGTAGCCCACGATGAGCCGTTCACGTTTGTTATAAGGCCGTTCGTACAGTTGACCGTCAACCTTGTCCAAGGATAATATCCAGTCCCTGACCGCCTCGCTTTCGTTACGGATGCGGGCACCAATGATGTACTTGTAACCGGCATCGTTAAGCAACTTGACATTCGTCTTGGACATAAGGCCGGAGTCGGCAACGACCACGAAGTCATCCAGATTGAACCTCTGCTTGAAGTCGTCAACTATGGGTATCATCGTTCGGCCTTCATACTGGCTTCCGTTGAATACGGCATAGGAAAGCGGGTATCCGCCTGCGCTCACAAGCAGCCCCAGGATGATCTGCGACTCGCTTGTCTTGCCATCCTTCGAAAATCCTGGCTGACGCAAGTCATCACGGGCTGGGGTCTCAAAGTAAAGTGAGGTCACATCGTAAAACATCAATCCTACCTGCCCACCAAGGACTTTCATGGTATGTGTAACGCTGATCTTCTGGACGGCTTCTTGCTGAGTGTTGTACAGCTTATCCATGTAGCGGTATATCCGCCAATGGTTGAGATCCTCCTTGAAATATGCCTTCAGATATGCTGAAGTGGCCATTTTGCTGCCGGGCTGACAGATACGGGCAATCACCAGATTGCGTAGTACGTCATCTGATATGGCATCAAAGCCAATGGCATCATAGACCTTGTTCAGAATGAGCTGGGTACCGTTTATCATCGCGGATTCGATATTGTCAAGCATCTCATCCACCTGGGCGGATGCCTTGCCCACGCCATCGAAGTCCAGGACCGTTTGACCTCCGTAGTGCAGGATCCAGTCATTACCTTTGCTGACCAACGCCTCTATCTCCTGCTCATCAGAGGATATGCCAATGCAGACAAGTTCCTTCGGCTTGCCCGAACTCTTGTCAATCACCACCACGCTGGTGCTGCCTGAGCGGTTCCTCCTTTTGCGTACAAACATACCTACAAAGGTACGAAAAGGTGGAGCGATTCACCCAAAAATTTTCACCGCTCTATGTAACTGATTGATATATAGAGACTAACGAAAAATCGTCAATTTAGACCGCCAAAGTCAGGAAAAAAGGCGCGCATTATGGCAGGTCTCATAGGACTCCACGGACACCTGGCTATTGTCGTTTATGTTGGCAATAGCGAGGTGCATATAATTACGCACGGGTATGTGAAGGGTATAACTCGACTGGCTGGCGTTCATTATGTGACTCTCGTGGTGCAGACGGGTGGAATCTCCCTTTACGTCGTAGAAAGAAAGGTCCACGTCGTGGGCGTGGTCTGTGAAAACATCTGCAAGGAAGGTTTTCAGGGCCGCTGCAACCGAAATCTCGGTCTCCATATTCAACTGCGTCTGCAGCTCGGTCGTAATGTTCGTCACAAGTTGAAGTTCGTAGTCCAGCTTACATTCTGTGCCACATTCACTTAAGTCTTCATCTACCAGGCAGCATCCGGCAATCGCCGCAGTTGCAAGAAAAAGGATAAGTATAAGTTTAGTTTGGCACATTTGCGCGCAAAGTTAGTAATTTTTTTTTAAATGGGAGTCATAACCCTGTAAGGAACGGACGAAAAAGATGTTATATTTGCAAAGCTAACTATGACCAAATGAAGAAGAGAATCATAAGCGTGCTTTTCGCTCTGGCTGTTATTGCCCTGCCGGTAACGGCTTTCATAAGCGGTCACACCCTGGACCGCTCACTGCGCGGCGTAAAAGAGGAACTGCGCGGCGACTACCGGCAGTTGCAGGCGGCACAGGCGCAAATGTCGAAGCTGATAGAGGGTCAGCACTCCAAGATGCTTGATATGCTGAAGGAGGGCAACGAACTTGCAATGTCCCTGTATCTCCAGAAAAAGGACTACACCTTCGACCTGAGTTACGTGCTCAAGCAAGTGGACGACCAGTACAACGACTTCACCAAGGACCGCCGGCCGTTCGACAAGATAGTGCGGAATATGGACGTTGAAATCGGACGTTACGCCCGCCTCTTGGAGGCCCTTCGCCGCCTTCCGCCGGAATTGACAGACCTGAACGTGGTGCCTGACAGCCTCTCCTACCAGAACGATTCCCTTGAGGTGCTCATCAGGCAGGCCGGAACATCCCTGCAGAACGAGGTGATAGCGATGGCAATGAGCGACTCGGCCCGCGTGCATTACGTACTCAGCGAGGCCGGCCAGCTGGACCGCGATACCTGTATCTTCTACGCATCCGAGCTCCTGAAAATGTATGCGGCCGGCCGCGAACGTACCGTCGTGGACAGCACCCACTACCAGGAAGCGTATATACGTCTGAAGGAGTCTTACGACTACGCCGCGATACGTTACGAGATGCTCCAGGACGAGATTTTCAAGGACGGTCAGACCCGCTGGTCCAGAATCCTTGCCAATCCCAAGATTTACTGGAGAAGGGTACAGGCAAGCGCCAAGGCCCAGTACGCCAAAAACCCCAAGCCGGACGAGTTTGGCAATTTCGACAGCAAGGGAGAGAAGACCATTCAGGTGGTGATGGTGATGATGCTGATCGTTATGCTGCTGTTCAGCTGGCTCATCGGAAGCGCGGTGTTCTGGCTGCTCTGCAAGATCATCAAACCGCTGGGCAGGATAATCCCGCGCGAGCACCGGCCATCCTACGCCCTGCTGCTGGGAATCGCGCTGTACTTCTTCCTCTTCGGCGCTGAATGGAACAACGCGGAGAACGCATTTGTGCAGCTTGCCCTGAGACAGTTCGCCACCCTGTTCTGGCTACTTGCCATCATCATTGTGGCACTGATGATAAGGATGAAGCCGGAGCGCCTGAAATACGGCATCAGGATGTATGTGCCTACATTCTTTATGGCGCTCACCGTGATAACCTGCAGGGTAACGTTCCTCCCCAACGCCATCCTGAACTACTTCTTCCCGCCCATCCTGATACTGCTTTCCATTTGGCAGCTGGTCTCCTGCCTGCGCAACAGCGGCAAGGCCCAGGGCTTCGACAGGTTCTACTGCTGGATATCGTTCGGAGTAACCCTGGCCGCCACCATAACAGCTATTTGCGGATATATATTCCTTGCCCTTATGGTACTGGTATGGTGGTACTTCCAGCTTGCGGCAGTGCTGACCATCAGCACCGTTGCATACCTGGCTAAACTGTACAAGGACAAGCGGATGACCCCGCGCGTGAGGGCTTACAAGTCGCATATGCAGGCGGCGACGGGCGTGAACCAGGAAGCGCTCACTTTCAGGATTACCTGGTTCTACGACCTTCTGAGCCAGTTCGCCATACCACTGCTGGCCCTGTTGTCCATCCCCCTCTGTATAAAACTCTCGCTGGACGTATTCGACTTCGAGGACCTGTTCCAGAATTTCTACTATTCCTCTTTCATCCAGTTGTACGATAGTGACGGAGAAGCTACACTGAGGGCATCCATCAGCAGCCTGGTGATGTTGGCCGCCCTGTTCTTCCTGTTCAAGTACCTCAACAAGGTTTTCCACGCCCTGTGGCAGGAGGGGCGCTACGCAGCGTTCACGCGCAAGTACAAACGCAGCATGGTGCGCTCCAACGAAATCAACCTGTCGTTAGGCAACAGCCTCATTACGGTAATCGTCTGGTTCTTATACATCGTGGCGTTCGTGCAGATGCTGCACATACCGATGGGCTCGCTGAGCCTGGTTGCAGGAGGTCTGTCGGCCGGTGTCGGTCTCGCCCTCAAGGATATCATCAACAACTTCATCTACGGCATCCAGCTTATGTCCGGGCGCCTGCGCGTTGGCGACTGGATCGAATGCGACGGCGTACGCGGCCAGGTGAACGACATAAGTTACCAGAGCACGCAGGTGGAGACCATAAACGGCACATACGTATCTTTCCTCAACGCTACCCTGTTCAGCAAGAGTTTCGTCAACCTCACCAAAGGCAATTCCTACGAGTTGCTGAAGCTGACAGTAGGCGTGGCCTACGGTACCGACGTGCAGAAAGTGCGCGAGGCACTCGAGAAAGCGATGGAGGTGATGAAGACAAAGGACTCCTACGGCCGCGACGTCGTGGAGCCGAAGCACGGAATCTACGTTCGCGTGAATGCTTTCGCCGACAGCGCGGTGGAGATTGTTGTGAAGCAGTACGTCCTGGCCGCAGAGCACATCCCTTACTCCGAGAAGGCCAGGGAGGTTATTTACAACGCCCTCAACGAGAACGGAATCACCATCCCGTTCCCGCAGAGAGACATCCATATCTATTCGTCGAAATAGCTGCGTTTAGATGGAGAACCTGTGGGAGATTCAACGTAGCCTCCCCAATCCGGATTCGACTTTCAGGAGCGTCCGGCTGCTTATCGACGACAATCCGTTCGTGGTGGGCGGCTGCCTGGCCTTCGTGCCTGATTACTATCCGAAGAAAGGGCGCCTGTTCGAGCCCTTCTGCTACAAGGAAGACGGCAAAAATGTATTAACCCTTACAAAATCAATAATATGAAAACAACGATTCAGGAGATAGACGGCAAATTGGTCGCCATCCTTTCCGGCGAACTTGACACGGCTGCCGCCCCTCAGGCACAGCAAGACCTGCAGCCCCTGTTGGACAGCAAAGGCAAAGACATAGTGATTGACTGCACTGAACTGGAGTACATCGCTTCCAGTGGCCTCCGCCTCCTTCTCAGCATCCTCAAGCAGGCCAAGTCAGTAGGCTCCCGCGTAATCCTTAAAAACGTCAATGAAGTAGTCCGCGACGTCCTGAACCTCACCGGCTTCGTCTCCCTTTTCGAATTCGAATAGGATTCTTATTCGGGAAGACTACAGTCCGAAGACCAGGCCGAACGACAGTGTTCCGGCATGGTTTTCAGTTGGCTGGAAGAATGGGGTAAGGCCGTAGGAGACCCATAGGCCGAAGCCGTGCCAGGAGACTCCTCCCTCAACGGATGCCCTATAGCGATTCAGGTCCGACTTCCCCATAAGTATGTCGCCGGAAACGCCTGCATAGACCTTCCACCAGCGGTTGAATTTGTAAGCCGCGCGAACAGGAATGCCTACGTACGGGGCGCTGACATCAGGCTGGAAGAAATTGATGAACGTAAAACGCACTCCGGCGTCGCCTTCCAGCCCGCTGCCCCTTGAGCTGAAGCGCAGCCCGGCGGCTTCGAAGCCAAGGTGAAGGCCGTATGTATCCGAGATGACAGCAGTGCCCGCATAAGCGGGAAGTACGATATGAAGCCAGGTATTCACGCGCTGCCCGGACTTCAGTGTGAGGTCTTCATCCCCGTCTGCAGCGCGGCAGAGAGGGGCTGATACGAATGCGAGCAGGCATATCGCCAATATGGACAGAATACGTTTCATCGGCTTCAAAGTTAATACAAATAAGGGATTATTTCGTAAATTGCGCACCTCTTATAAACGGAATTATGCATTTTCTGTGCGGTTTATTGATAGGTGCAGCGCTTCTCGGAGGGCCCCGGGGGAACGCGGATACTATTGTTGTAAATGATGCCACGCCCCTGATTCGCGCTGAATACCAGTCTCTTGCCCGTAAACTGGCGGTGCGGCCCGCCTTCATTCCAACCACCGGTAACAGGTTGGAGGTGTTACGCTCCGGGCAGGCTTACTCCGAACACCTGTATTCAGATTTCCGTTCGGCTCAGGAACTGATAGAGCTTGAACTCTTCCTCCTGGGTCGGGATCCGGACGGAAGGCAGGCTTGCAACATACTCTTCAAGAAGATAAAAGAAGGCGTGGAGGTGCGCTACATCCACGACAACTTCGGAAATTTCTTCGACAGCATCTTCGACGGGCGGCCGGTATTCACGGGCTTCTACGACAGTCTTTCGATTGGCGGATTCAAGGTAAGGAATATTTCTCCGCTCTGGGAAATCGATCCTGCCTGGGCCAATCCGAACTGGCGCAACCACCGCAAAATCAACATTATAGACAAGAAAGTCGCATATACCGGCGGAATGAATATCACCGTTGGAAGCATCTCCGGATGGGGCGACACAATGTTGAGGATAACGGGCTCTGCGGTCCAGAGCCTGCGGGGCATACTGCTGCTCAACTGGAACGACCTCGCGCACAGCAAGGCAGACCGGGACGAGCAGGCCATAGTAGTTGCCGGACCTGCTCTATGTAGCGACGGACCGATTGTCCAGGCCGTCGCCGACGGTCCCGACCAGCCGGCCTTTATGATGGAGGAGACTATGGTTTGGGTTCTGGACAACGCCCGCGAGTACGTATGGTTGGAGACACCCTATTTCCTTCCGAGCCGCCCTCTATTCAAGGCGATGAAACGAGCCTCAGAGAGGGGTGTTGATGTACGGCTCCTCGTGCCGCTGGTAAGCGATATGACGTCTTTCGACCCAGCCTACCGGTCGAGCCTTAAAGACTGTCTGGACATAGGCGTGCACGTCTATTACCGGAATCCGCCGTTCAACCACAGCAAGACTTTCCTGTGCGACGACTATATCCTGAACGTCGGCAGTTCCAATTACGACAGGCTTAGCCTGGAAAGCCTTTACGAAGTCAACGTGCTTGTTTACGACGAGGCGGCGGCCCTGGATCATAAAGCCTACCTCCTTGACGCAATGAAAGATGCATCCGAGGCCGATTATTCCACCGTTGCGTCCTGGGACTCCAAAGAACGCTTCCAGCAGTTCCTCCTCGGCTTTATCAGCCCGTTCCTATAGATCCGGTTACAGTCCGAACGCGTCTGCAAGTTCTTTCATCTGGGCGTCGGCTTGTTCTCCCGCTCTTGGCCTGGAGCAGAAAGAGGAGTTACATCATTCGGAATAATTGTTATATTTGTGGGAAATTTCTAACATTTACCACGAATATGCAGAAAAGGAAGAAAATTCATCTTCGGTGTTGTGAAGGTTGGAGACAAGCGGCAATAGACCAGGCGATGGAGGGCCTTTCGAGATGAGAAAGCATTGGATCGACAATCTGCGCTGGACTACCGTACTTCTGGTGCTGTTCTATCACGTCATATACTTTTATAACAACAAGGGAGTGTTTGGCGGAATTGGCGGCTTCGGCCCGTATCCCGAGTTCCCTCAGTATCAGGATGTCGTGATGTATATCCTGTATCCGTGGTTTATGCCCCTGCTGTTCCTGCTGGCTGGCGCGAGTGCGCGTTACGCGCTGGACAAGTACGACGGCAAGGCCTGGTTCAAGGCCCGTACCCGGAAACTCCTCGTCCCGGCAACCATCGGTCTGCTCGTATTCCAATGGATGACAGGCTATTTCAACACTGCCGTGGCGGCGCAGGAGGAGGCGTTTGACGGGATGCCCGGTGTGGCGAAATACTTTATGTGGGCCATCAGCGGCACGGGACCGCTTTGGTTTGCCCAGGACCTGTGGCTGTTTTCGCTGATTCTGCTGCTTGTGCGCAAGATAGATGGCAAAAACAAGTTGTACGAGGCCTGCGGGAAGGCGTTTGACGGAAAATACGGCATCGCCTGGATTATCTTGTTGGGGCTGGTTTACTGGGCAGCTGAGCAATTGCTCATCCACAACCCCAGGCCGGAAAGCGCAGACGGCTTATACAATCTGTACAAGCCTCTCTTCTACCTGATTGTGTTCCTGCTTGGGTACTTTGTGTTCGCGCACGAAGGTGTGCAGGAGGCCCTCAAAAAGGCGTGGGCGCCGCTTCTTGGCTGCGCCGCCGTGGCCGGTACAGTACTCATTGTCACCACCTTCGGCCAGGACAACACTTCGCCTCAGTATCTGAGCAGCCCGCTCAACTGCCTCTACGGCTGGCTGATGTGCCTTGCAATGATGGCCTGGTTCAGTGCCAGATTCGACAGCACCGGCAAGTTCGCAGGATATATGACGCGCAGCAGCTACGGGCTCTACATTGTTCACTACCTGGTAGTTGCCGCAATCGGCTACCAGCTGAAACTCTACACCCAGCTGCCGCCGTGGGCGATGTACGCCATCCTCACCGTGGCCGTCTTCACCCTCTCCCCTCTCTTGTACGAACTCCTCCGCCGCATCCCCTTCATCCGCTGGGCCTCCCTCGGCGAGAAAAAATAATAACGCTGCGCCGGAGCCTTCACGCGCACTGGCAGCAGCCAAGAAGAATTTCACAATCAATAAAGCAACCTAAAATGAAAAGAATCGTGTTCATGCTAACGCTGCTCCTGCACCTTCTCTCGGGCCAGGGGCTGTCGGCACAGACCAAAGATTCCGTCAATGGTTCGGTAGTCGATAAATACGGCGAGCCCCTCATCGGAGCTTCCATAGTCGACAAAAGCGGCAAATACGCCCTAACCGACAACGACGGTAACTTCACCCTCAGCGGCATCAACTTCCCCGCTACAGTTACGGTTTCCTTCATCGGTTTCGACGATAAGGTCTTCACTATCAACGGAACCGAAGCATCACCGATCACCCTCACTATGGACACCGAGAACACCATGCTCGAAGAGACCGTCGTAGTGGGATACGGAACCCAGAAGAAGGTCAACCTCACCGGCGCCGTGAGCGTCATCGACGGCAAGGACCTCAACGCCCGTCCCGTCACCAATACCGCAATGGCAATCCAGGGTGCAGACCCTTCCCTGGTACTTACCCAGGGCTCCGGTTCGCTGGACGGCGGCAGCTACAGCTTCAACATCCGAGGCAAGCTTTCGCTCAACAGCGGCTCACCTCTCGTGCTCGTTGACGGCGTAGAGGGAACACTTGCCCAGGTCAACCCCAACGACATCGAGAGCGTGTCCGTGCTCAAGGACGCCAGCGCCTGCGCCATCTACGGTACCAAGGCATCGGCTGGTGTGATCCTCATCACCACCAAGAGCGGACAGAGCGGCGAAGCCAAGATTACCTACAACGGCCGCTACAGCATCTCGCAGAACACCACCAGCACCGATTTCATTACCGACGGTTACGATTACGTAACCCTCTGCAACGATTTCTACTCCGTCAACAAAGGCCACAATGCTTTCACCTACTCCGACGAGCAGATGGAAATGCTGCGTGAGCGTCACGGCGACGTGACCGAGAACCCGGCACGTGCCTGGGTCATTCCCGATGATACCGGAGTCAACACCTACGTGTATCTCGCCAACTACGACTGGTACAGTTTCTTGTTCAAGCGCACCCGTCCCGAGACTGAGCACAACGTCACCGTACGCGGCGGTTCAGACAAGGTAAAGTACTACGCATCTGTGCGTTACCTCTACCGTGAGGGCGTATTCAACGGCAACGCTTCCGATGCCCTCAACAACATTTCGCTGCGTGGTAAGGTGGACGCCAAGATGACCTCCTGGCTCGACTTCTCCACCAACGTGAGCCTGCTCCGCTCCAATTACAAATGGGGCGGCTACATGGAGATGGACGGCTCCACCGACCTCAACAGCCAGGGTATCATGTGGAACCTTACCCAGAACGTATCCCCCACCTATGTGCCTTTCAACCCCGACGGTACTGTGGTAATGGTTCCGGACTTCATGGCCGACGCAACCTCTCCTCTCATGAGCGGCCGCGCAGGAGCATTCCTGTCCAACGTAAACCACAATGAGAACAAGAACAACTACTGGACATGGACCAACCGCCTCACGGCGCACATCGCAAAGTGGCTCGACTTCAACGTAGATTACTCCTACCGTCGCAGGGACCGTCAGTCCACCAACCGAATGAACCCTACGCCCAACAGCTACGACAACCATAACAAAAGGATGTACGTCGGCAACGGTCTGAGCGGCGGTTACTTCTCCAACGGCTCCATCTACGACTACTTCCGCGAGTACAACTACTATCAGGACGGCAATGTGGCAAATGCCTGGTTCAACTTCCACAACACCTTCGGAAAGAACCACAACGTCTCCGCCACCCTTGGCGCCAACTTCGACGACTACTACAGCCGCAGCGTCACCCTCGAGCAGAAGGGCTCGCTAAGCGATAAGCTCTCTTACATCAACCTCACAGACGGTGAGATTCAGAAAGCCATCGACGCTGTATCCGCATACCGCACCCTCGGATTCTTCGGAAGACTCAACTACGACTTCGCGGGCCGCTACCTTTTCGAGGTCTCGGGCCGCTATGACGGAAGTTCCCGCTTCCCCGAGGGACAGCGCTGGGCATTCTTCCCTTCCTTCTCCGCCGGATGGCGTGTTTCCGAGGAGCCTTTCTGGGCACCCATCAAACCGGTTGTGAGCAACTTCAAGATCCGCGCATCCTACGGTACCCTGGGCAACCAGCAGGTTGACAACTACTACTACTGGGACACCATCTCCACAGGTACGCTCGGCGGCTACACCTTCGACGGCCTCGCAAAAGCCGGATACGCAAACGCCAGCTCTCCTAAATCCAGCAACCTGACCTGGGAGACCGTCGTTTCCAAGAACCTTGGCCTCGACCTCGGTTTCCTTCGCAACCGCCTCACCATCACCGCTGACTTCTTCATCCGCGACACCAAGAACATGCTCACCAAGGCAATGACACTGCCTGACGTATATGGTGAAACCGCACCCAAGGAAAATGCAGCCGACCTCCAGACCCGCGGATACGAAATCGCACTCTCCTGGAAAGACAACTTCAAACTTGCAGGCAAGCCCTTCTACTACGGTGTAAGCGCTTCGCTTGGTGATTTCCGCACCTGGATCACCCGCTTCGACAATCCCGACAAACTCCTCTCCGACAATTACGTAGGCAAGGAACTCGGAGAAATCTGGGGCTACACTACGGACGGCCTGTTCGCCACCGACGAAGAAGCTGCCGAATACGAGGCCACATACAACTCAAGCATTGTCAACAAGGGTATCTTCGACGCAGTTGCTCCTTACAACCACCTCATGGCCGGAGATATCAAGTATCACAACCTGGATGACGATCCCGCTATCAACACTGCAACCAACACCCTCGACGACCCGGGCGACCGCGCCGTCATAGGCAACAGCCGTCCCCGTTACAATTACTCTTTCAAGGGCGATCTGAGCTGGGCCGGACTCGACATCAGCGTATTCTTCCAGGGCGTAGGCAAGATGGACTGGATGCCCAGTAGCTACTGCAGCTATTTCTGGGGCCCTTACGCATACCAGAGGCCTACCTTCATTCCCAAGAATTTCAGGGATAACTGCTGGTCTGCCGAACCCGGTGCCGACAACAGCAAGGCCTTCTTCCCCAGGCAGCGCGGACTCATAGCCGGAAGCAGCAACCTCGTTACCTCCGACTACTGGCTTCAGAATGCAGCCTATCTGCGTCTGAAGAACCTCACCATAGGATATACCCTGCCTTTGCCCAAGAACAAAGTTCTGGAAAAGGCCCGTATCTACTTCTCCGGCGAGAACCTCTTCTACTGGTCCCCTCTCAAGAAGGTCACCAAGTACGTCGATCCCGAAGTCGCTACCAACAGCGCGACCCGCGACATCATGTATCCTTATTCCAAGACCTTCTCTTTCGGTGTTGACATTACTTTCTGACGATTATGAAAAAGATACTCATACCATTAGCAATATTCTTTGCGGCCCTGTCACTGAGCAGCTGCGAGGATTTTCTCACAAAGACTCCGGAGACAAAGCTTTCTCCCGGAAGCTACTTCTCCTCGGCTGCCGAACTCGACCTCTGGGCCAACAAGTTCTATAACGACCTCATGCCCGGAGCCGCTGACCTCGCCGAACTCAACGCAGACGACCAGGTTTCGGCTTCAAGCCTCTCAGCAATCCAAAGAGGCACCCGCACTCCCACCTCCACCCCCTGGAGCAATGACATGTGGAAGGCCCTTCGCCGTGTAAACTACATGCTCGAGAACAACAAATGCCCAGATGAGGCGACCAAGAACATGTATGACGGCGTATGCTACTTCTTCCGCGCCTGGTTCTACTACTACAGGGTACGCGTATTCGGCGACAT
The DNA here is from genome assembly GCA_002309995.1 of Bacteroidales bacterium UBA1197. Classification (GTDB taxonomy): domain Bacteria; phylum Bacteroidota; class Bacteroidia; order Bacteroidales; family UBA932; genus Cryptobacteroides. The sequence goes on along the minus strand of DBYB01000026.1, from coordinate 15,708 downwards.
ACCCTGGTACGACCATGTAGTAGGCTCCGCCGACTCCCTCGACCTCAAGAAACCCCGCGACCCTCGCGGCTACGTTATGCTCAAGGCAATCAAGGATCTCGACAAGGCATACGAGCTCCTGCCTGCAAAATGGTCCTCAGATGCCGTTTATCACGTATCCAAGGACGCAGCTCTCGCACTCAAGAGCCGTATCGCCCTGTTTGAAGGCACCTTCCGCAAGTACCATGCAGGCACCGGGTACGTGCCCAATGACTCCGAGACTTTCGACGGCGTTACCGTTTCTTCCGAGTGGTTCCTGCGTCAGGCTGCAGACGCTGCAGGCAAGATGCTCGGCTCCCGCAAGCTCTACACCGGCAACAGCCTCAAGCTCGCCTCCAAAGCAACTAACGCCTCATACCGCGAATACTTCCTGCTCGAAGATGCAGAGACCAGCGAGACCATCCTCTCCCGTCGCTACAACGTGGACCTTCTCGTCCGCCACGGCATCCAGTTCGATTTCGCAAACCAGAGGCGCAGTGCCACCAACCGCTTCGTAAATCACTATCTGCAGGCCGACGGCACTCCCATCCAGGAGCGCAGCGGTTGGGAGACCCTCTCCTACTACGACGTCTTCCAGAACCGCGATCCCCGTATGGCCCAGACACTCCACGGCCCCAGCTACGTTGCCCTCGGCAAGTCCGTACACGAGGAACTTGACTTCGGCAAGCGCACTTTCAACGGTTATCGTATCATCAAGTACATCTCGGACGACACCCACGAGACTGCAACCACCTCCACCACCGACTATCCGGTGCTGCGCTACGCTGAGGTTCTCCTCAACTACGCAGAGGCAAAGGCCGAACTGGGTGAGCTCACCGTCGATGACCTTGACAAGACCATCAACGTGATACGCGCCCGCGTGGGCATGCCGGCCCTCACTGCCGTCCCCACCAGGGAAGACGCACTCATGGCACAGTATTATCCCAATGCAAAGGGCAGCCAGAAAGCAGCCATCCTCGAAGTCCGCCGCGAGCGCACCGTGGAGCTCTTCTGCGAAGGCCTGAGGCAGTGGGACCTGCTCCGCTGGGGCGAAGGCAAGTGGCTCACCGCCAAGGCTAACGGCGGGTTCCAGGGCATCTACATCCCCGCCCTCGGCGAGTACGACCTGGACAAGGACGGCAAGGTTGACCTGCTGCTCTACAGCGGCACCAAGCCCGGGACCACAGCTCCTGCGAACAACCAGCTCAAGGTAGGTGGCGAACTCACCCTCTCCGAAGGCGACCACGGCTACATGACCTATTTCGCCAAGGAAGCCTACGAGTGGAACGAAAGCCGCGACTATCTCTGGCCCATCCCCGCCGACCAGCGTTCACTCACCCACGGCGCCCTCACCCAGAACCCCGGTTGGGACGACGGAGTTGTATTCAACGACTGATAAATGAAACGACTGCACAGCATACTGCTGTCGGCCCTCGCCGCAGTGCTCGCCATAGCTTGCGAACCCAAGGAAACGGAAAAGGAGACTGTTCCCATGTCCGCTTCCCCTGAGTCCGTAAGCATGGCGGCGCTCGGAGAGAACAAAACCATTACCCTGACATCGTCCACCGACTGGTATGCCCGCTCGTCCGAGAAATGGCTCAAGATACTGACAGCCAGCGGTAAAGGAAGCGACGCACCTCAGCAGCTGCCCATCATGGCGGAAGAGAATAAAAAAACTGAGGAGCGAAGCGCCACTGTTACAATCTCCAACCTCGACGGCGAGCAGCTCAGCATTTCGGTAAACCAGGCTGCAGGCAGCGGGGAAAGCACCCGTCGCGGCATCTATACTGCCGAAGACCTGCTTGGCTTTGCCCGGGCTGTAAACGGAGAGGGCTCAATCTCACTTTACCTGGTGGACGGGAGCGTGAGGCTGATGGCCGACATCGACGCATCTTCCATCAAGGAATGGGTTCCTGCCGGCTCAAAGGAGAGGCCCCTTACCTACAGTTTCGACGGCGCCGGACACAGCATACTCAACGTCAACTGGAGGATAGACGTATCCAAATACCCCTATGCCGGATTCATCGGATACGCCAAGGGCATAAGCGTCGAAAGGCTGACCTTCGGCTCCCCCGGCAGCAGGGTCGAACTTAAGGGAAGCAACAGCTCGCTCACCCAGGCCGGAGGCATCGCAGGCGCGGCATTCTCCTCCTCCTTCGAAAGAGTAACGAACAACGCTACTCTCGTCATGCTGGAGAATTCCTGCCCGGGCAAGAACCTGAGCATAGGAGGCATAGTCGGATATTCCGACTCCGGTTCGAACGTAGGCTTGGACAGCGGCAACCGCGGATGCATCAACAACGGCGATCTGCTGGTGAACGTCCCCTGCAAGGAAGGCGGACTCGTCGGACACAACGATGGTATTGTTACGTCAAGCACCAACTACGGAGCCATACTCGGCAAGATTTCCGGCAACCTCGGCCCTGGCTGGGGCTGCTCCTACAACGCCGCCAAGGATAACTTTTTCGGCAACTTCGGCTACGGTCACGTAGGCGATTACGACCGCTATGCCTCCAATCCGTCCGCAGCTCCCGCAGACGCTCTGTTGAATTCCATGATGAACGCCTCAGAAGGGTACGACATCGAGAAAAACACGATAGACTGGACTGCTGATTCATACTACGACTGGCAGACCCTCGAGAGCTACCCGCTCGCGGAAGGAGTCACTTATTCACACTACAGCTGGACGGGTGTTCCCAGGCACATGCACGTGCTGGAGGTTGACCTGTCAAACCCGCGTATCGAGCTTGCCAGCGCAGTTGCCGACGACGTGTTCCCCAATCCCAATGGCAACAACAACGGCAACAACGGATTCAACAAGCGCGAGACCCTTTCGCAGCTCTGCACACGCAAGCGCAGCGAGGGTCAGGACGTGATTGCCGGAGTGAACTGCTGCTTCTTCGACTCCCATAACGGTATATCAAGAGGTTACCACGTGCAGGACTGCGAGCCCATGTACATCAACAACCCCAAGGTGGTAGAGGACTTTCCCAATCACGGCTGGTGTTTTGCGGTCTATACCGACGGCACCGCCGCCTGCGGAAAGAAATACTTCAAGGGTACCCTGCGCACCGGTGGCTCCGAGTATCCCTTCTACACCGTCAACGACACCACGCTGCGTCACGCTTCCACCATATCCCCCGTCAACCTGTTTACGTCCAGTTATGTGCGTACACCTCATCCGGAGTATCCCAAACTGGTGAACGATCTGGCACGGAACGTGCTGTATATAATCTGCGAATACAGCTCAGAGCCCATGAAAGTCAACACAGGATTCGCATCGGCAAAGGTTGTTCAGGTACTCGACGGACGTATGGGTGCCATATCCGAGCTTCCATACATAAGCTCCAGCAAGAGAGTGGGCATAGCGCTCAGCGGCAGCTATGCAAGCGCCCTGGCCGACGTCAAAGTTGGAGATACAATAGAATTCAAATGCGAGATTACCGTGGAAGGCCATGCCACCACGCCCATTTTCTCCCTGGAATCCACCATGTTCCAGATAATGGACAAAGGCTCAGACAACACTTCCTCGATTCCTTCGTCGCACTCAAACATCACAACCTACGACCCCATGACCTTCCCCGTCGTAAGCGAGGACGGCCGTAAGGTGTGGCTTGTCGAGATAGACGGCCGCCAGGATTGGTACTCCATGGGAGTCAAGGCATACGAAGTTTACCGCATCGCCAAGAAACTCGGCGGCTGGAGCGTATCCCGAATGGACGGAGGCGGCTCGTCGGCTATGTGGGTCCGCAACCCCTCCACAGGCTGGAGCGGGCTGGTGAACAGCCCCTGCGACCCGAAGGGCGAGCGCAGCTGCCTTACATACATGATACTCAGACAAAAACACTGATTAACAATTTAGTATATTATGAGAACAATTTTCCGTACTGCATGCATGCTCCTCGCAGGAGCAGCACTGCTGGCCTCCTGTAAAGAGAAGGAAGAAGTCACCTACTACATGACCGCCGACAAGACCGCCATCAGCGATGTCGCAGCAAACAATCCCAGCGACGAGACCCTGGTGCTCAAGACCAACACCGCTACCTGGCTTGTCCTCACTCCCGACTGGGTGAGTGCGACTCCCAACTCCGGCGAAGGCAACGAGAACGGTACCGTCATCACCCTCAAGATTGCATCCAACTACAAGAATGAGAGCACCGACACCGCTCCCCGCAGCGGCGTCCTCAAGTTCAGCGGCTCCGGCCAGACACTCGAGATTCCCATCTCCCAGAACGGCCACACCGCTGTAGTTGACCCCAACGCAAGCATAGGCGGCATTCCCGACATGGCTGAGTTCGAAGACTTCGTAAAGGCCGTGAACAACGGTGACGTACTCACACGTTGGCTCAACAGCGACGGCGAGGTTGAGCTCCAGACAAACATCGACCTTTCCGACTACAGCGAGTGGACTCCCATCGGCGCCGCCACCAAGAGCGGCAACGGCAACAACGCCTCCAACCCCGAAGGACCTTGCTTCGAGGGCAAGTTCAACGGAGCAGGCCACACCATCACCTTCAAATCCAGCGCCCTCATTCCCAACGGCGGTACATGGGGTCTCTTTGGTGCGACTAAGGGAGCCGTCATCAAGGACCTCAAGATCGTTGCAGACGTAACCGTGGAAGGTGAAGCCGTCGCCGACGCAGGCATCCTCGTCGGTACCGCATACGGCACCACCATCGAGAACGTTTCCGTCAGCGGAAGCCTCAACATCAAGGGCAACAGGACAAATGACAAGCGTTTCGCCATCGGCGGAATCGCAGGTTTCGTATTCTCCGCGACCGTGGATGAAGCCCTTCTCGAGAGCAACATCACCAACTGCGAAGCCAACCTCAACGTCACCGGCGACAGCGGTGCCAACGTCAAGAACGGCGGCACAGGCGTCCAGTTCGGCGGCATCGCCGGCTTCAGCACCTCCGACAAGACCGATGCCCGCAACCACATCGAGAACTGCACCTTCGGCGGCGCAATGAACGTTGCAGCCGGACGTGCAGCAGGCATCGGCGGAGCAGCCAACTGGGGCACCATCTACAAGAACTGCGTCAACAACGCCAGCATGCACAACGAATTCACCAACGGTCGTGAGGCCGGTGTCGTCTGCGTCATCGCAGAGCAGTGCGCAATCATTGACTGCGTAAACAACGGCAACCTCACCACCATCGACACAGGTACCACACTTGGCGGCCTCTTTGCTCTTCTCAATCATGCTACTTGCTATGTCGAAGGAGGTGCCAACTATGGCGACATCATCTGCGCCAACGAAAAGTACCGCGGCCTTATAGGTGCCAACTTCAGCAAGTTGGACCACGTCAGCAAAGTCGGCGTAGGCGGACGTATCGGTGACGATGCCAACAACCTCACTGCCGCTTCCGCAACCAACTTCATGGAGCTTATCGGATTCGTAGTCGAAGGTCTGGAGACCAAGATCAGCGACCTCTATTTTGCTTCCAAGTAAGGTATGAAGAGAGCATACATAACCCCTCAGGCTGAGTCCGGGCAGTTTGTCCCGGAGCTCAGCCTCCTGGATGTATCCGCAGATATTACTGATCTTACCTACGTGGATGACAGTTGGGACTATTAATCACCGAAAGCAATGAAACAGTATTTGTTTTTCGCAGCCGCCTGTGCTGCCCTGCTCTCGGTGAGCTGCACCAAGGAGAACAACGTCACCGCCAAGGTGGGAGCAACCACTCTTGAGGCTTCACTGTCCCCGCTTGTCAAAACGACTATCGACGGAGTCAAAGTCAGTTGGGCCGAAGGCGATGCAATATCCGTAAACGGCGTCGGTTCCGAAAGCTTGAGCCAAGGAGGAGCGACAGCCAGCTTCACATTGACGAGCGAAGTTAATGCTCCTTACTGTGCTGTATATCCTCCATATATTTACTACGGAGACGAAATCGTAGAGCTCAGCGATGTGATGTACCTGGAGCAGTGTACGTCCATTCCTATGGCCGCTTATTCCGATTCGAAGACTTCGCTCAGTTTCAAGCCCCTCACCGCAATCATCAAGATTCCTGTCACCGGAGAGGAAGGAGTTTCCCTCGCCACCGTCACCCTCAAAAGCAACGGCAATGAACAGATAAGCGGTCCCTTTGGTATAGATTACACCGTACCGGAGCTTATAGGCGGACTCGACGGCACCTACAAGACGATTACCGTCAATTGTGAGAATGCCCCCCTTAGCAGTACCCCCACTTACATCTACATCCCCGTTCCCGCAGGTACATACGCCAGCGGTCTGGAGATAGAGTTCAAGACTGCGAGCGACATTACCATCACAAAGGGTACAAACGCCCGTACGCTTGCCGTCGGAGAGCTCAGAAGCATGCCTGAGGTACACATCGCAGCTGCCGCTCCCACCGGAATCTATAATGCAGAAGACCTGAAAGCTTTCGCCGAAGCCGTGAACAGCGGCGCCGAAGACCTCTCTAAGTGGCAGAACGAGGCCGGAGAAATCGCCCTCATGGCCGACATCGACCTCTCGTCATACTCTGAGTGGACCCCTATCGGTTATCCCGAGGTAAAGGTAGCCAACGGAGCCAACAGCAGCGGCCCCGAAGGTGCTGTCTTCACCGGCATTTTCAACGGCGGAGGCCATACCATAAAGAACTTCAAGCCCACCGTTTCCGTAAAAAACAATAATACCTGGGGCCTGTTCGGAGTGCTCAAGGCGGCTACCGTAAAGGATCTTGTCATCAACTGCGACATAACGATAAGCGCTGAAGCCAAAGGTGACGCAGGCGTAGTTGCCGGCACGATGATCTGCTCCACCGTGAGCAACGTCACAGTGAACGGCAAGCTCACTACGGCAGGGAACAAAAAAGACAACAACCGCTTCGCTCTGGGAGGTATCGCCGGATATATCTGCGGCAATTCCGAAAACGGACCTTCGACCATCAAGAATTGCGAGGTCACCCTCTCTGTTGCCGGCAATAGCGGCGTGAATACCAAAAACGGCGCGACCGGCGTAATGTTCGGCGGCATGGCCGGATATTCCACTACAGATTCCGGCGGGAGTGCCACCAACGCCATCACAGACTGCACCTTCCGCGGAGAGATAAAGCTGGATGCCGGCCGCGTGAGCGGCATACTTGCAACCGCCTATTGCAACACCGCCCTGACGCGCTGCACCACCTACGCCGACCAGACCAACGCCTTCGTAAACGCACGAATCGGCAATGTGCTCAGTTACGCCGGGGATAATGCTGCTCTTTATGACTGCGTCAACTACGGAAACCTTTTCATATCCAACGAGAAGACCCACGTCGGCGGTATAGTCGGCCTTCTGGACAAGACCAGCAACATCGTTGAAGGCGGAGCCAATTACGGCAACATCTACAGCGCCAACGCCGACTCCCCCCGTCACTCCGGTCTCATCGGCGGCAACCTCGTCCGTTTCGACCACATCAGCGGCGTTACCGTGAGCGGCAAACTCGCAGTTTACGGTGGCGATTTCTTCGCGGTCGATGCTTCCAACTTCATGGATTACATCGGTCCTGTGGGTGAAGGATTTGCAGACAAGATCACAGGTCTCACATACGTTGCACCGTAATGATCCGACTGGTTACACGCATAATTCCACTGCTTCTTTCGCTTCTTCTCTCCTGCCCGTGGGCCGGAGGGAAGGAGCTTAAGATTCTGTACTGGAACATCCAGAACGGAATGTGGTCCGACCAGGGAAACGGTTATGACAACTTCGTCGCTTTCGTAAGCGAAGTCGATCCCGACATCTGCATCTGGTGCGAGGCCGAATCCCGTTACATAACGGGGTCCGACAAGAAGCTCATGGTCTCCGAAGGCCAGTACCTCCCCTGGAACTGGGATCTGCTTGCCGCCCGCTACGGACATGACTACACCCTGATTTGCGGCAAACGCGACGGATTCCCTCAGGTCATTACTTCCAAGTACCCAATCAAGATAGTGAAACGCATCACCGGAAACGGAGACGACATCATAGTCGTACACGGTTCCGGCTGGGCAAAGGTGGACCTGGGCAAAGGGAAAGAACTCAACATAGTTACCCTGCACACGTATCCCTTCAAGTACGCCTATGGCGCCAAAGACAAGAAGGAAAGCGAGGCAGCACACGGCGGAGACTATTTCCGGGCCGCAGAAATGCAGTACATCTGCAGCCAGACCATAGGCAGCGTACCAGGGGCCGCGGCACAGCTGTGGCTCATGGCCGGCGACTTCAACGCCATATCAAGGGTGGACAATTTCCATTACGGCCTCGACGAGTCCGATCCGGCTTTCCTCGTTCACGATTATATCAAGCAGAACACTCCGTACGTAGATCTGGTAGAGCATTTCCACAAAGGTGAATTCTGCAAGAGCACACAGAGCGGACGCCGCATAGACATGGTTTATGCGACTCCGGCCCTGTTGAAGCGGGTCCGGAGCGCAGAATACCTCCACGAGGGTTTCCCAGCCGCAGAAAGGGACTCATCGATGCGACAGTTCTGTCACCCGTCAGACCATTATCCTGTTCTCGTACTCCTGAAGATGTAAGCATTATTGGCAGGTTCCGCCCGACCGCGGGGCCTGCTCCCAAACAAGCATTAAACGAACTATGACCAGCAATCACAGAAAGGACTACAACAGTCCTAAAACCGAAGCGAGCGCATACATCCCCGCCCTGCTTTGCGACAGCCTCGTTGAAGGAGGCTCCGAAGACATTGTGGATGAGAACTGGGATTTTTAAACTTTCGGCCATGATAAAGATTCACAACGCATATCTGATGGCAATCGCATCCCTGATTGCATTCTCCTGCACGCCCGAAAAGGAGGCCGAACCCACCGTCCTCCCCCGTGGCAGCAAAACCATCGTAGCGGAGCGTGAAGGCCTCGATCCCGCCACCCGTGCCTCGGTACAGCCCGACGGCAAGAGCGTCTGGTGGAACGTAGGCGACTGCATTTCCGTATTCGCCGGCGGCGGCTCTGCCGGCTCAGTATTCACATCCACCGAAACGCAGGACGGAAGCACCGCCAGCTTTGCCGGCGAAATCGGCAGCGCTTCCACATATTATGCCGTATATCCCGCCGACTGCAATCCTTCCGTAGATGAGAGCGGTGTGTTCACGCTCACGCTCCCTGCAGCCCAGCAGGCAGTAGCCGGTTCTTTCGACGCCAAGGCCTTCCCCACCCTGGCACAGTCAACAAGCCTCAGCATGAAGTTCTTCAACACCGCCGGCGGTATCAAGTTCTCCGTCTCCGAAGAAGGCATCAGCGAGATCGTCATAAAGGGCTGCAACGGCGAGAACCTGGCAGGAAGGGCAAGCTTCGCCTTCGAGGGCGGAGTCCCCGTACTCAAGGGAGTTTCCGAAGGGCAGAAGGAAGTCGTGCTCACCGCACCCCAGGGAGGATTCGTACCCGGTACCTTCTACTATGCGGTACTGCTTCCCGGGTCGCTGAGCAAAGGCATCGACGTTACCCTCAGGCACACGGGCGGCGTTCCCGATTCCGAACTCGTGTCGTCCAAGGCGAGGACCATAAAGAGGGGCACCTTCGGCGTGCTGGAAGGACTGAACTCCATCATAGCTTCGAACGGCAAGGTGCGCTTCTACCTTCAGCTCGACGGTAATCTGCGCAGCAAACTCGGGCTGCAGGACGGCACCGTCAAAGACTGGTCCATGAAGGTGAACGACCGCATCTGCATAATCAAGACCGATGCAGCAGGACGCTATTACATAGAGGTCGCAGAGAATGCCGAGAAGAAGTACGATGCAGTGATTTACAATGCCAATTCTCCCATGTGGTACGGCACCAGCGCACTCACAGACGTTGTGGTCCCCTACTCACAGTTCTGGAACAATACGGTCCAGGATTTCGCAAACTACCCCCGTTATGCATCCTACAGCCCCGAGACGGGAAATATCCTTGTTTTCTCCGATGCAGTGGCTCTGCTTAACGTCAAACTCAGCGGCAGCGCGTCAGCCACATCCGTAAAGGTGCGTTCGCTCGACGGCAAGCCCCTGAGCGGCAAAGCGTCCGTCGAAGGCTGTGCCTTCACCCTCACGGAAAGCCTCGGCTGGGCGGTCGTCAACTGCACCAACAAGGGTTCTTTCGTATCTATGCCTGCAACGGTTCCCGTCCTCATAGCTCCCGGCGATTATACCGGCGGCCTGGAGATTACAGTTTGCGATTCAAAGCACAAGATGGTCCGCACGACCGTCTATCCCGGCGTAATCGAGGCCGGGCAGACCTACGAGACGAGCGTGAATTACACTCCCGACAGCACTCTTCTTTTCTACGAAGGCTTCGACAACTTCGTCTGGGGCGGTGACATCATGGGCGGTGAAGGCTCCATAGGTTACGCTCCCGACTCAACCATGCCCGGAATCACCGACGGAAAGGACCGTGACGGCTATGCCAACGCTTTCACCAAAGTAACTTACGACTATCCCGGTTCAAGTTTCATCCAGTCCAACACATGGGACGATGTAAAGACTTATACGCTGTCCACTTCGCACATTGTGCCCCTGAGTTACATTAACAGCCGCAATCTGGCGGACTGGAAGTACCTTTACCGATGCCAGGAGTATCACGGCGCCATGGCAGCCGGGCTTGAGGTGAACAGAGGCGTTGTGCAGACTCCTGCTTTCAGCGAAATCAAGACTTTCACGGACGCCGTCATTTCCTTCAAGTTCTGCCTTCGCGACGGCTGCGAGGACGACTTGCTCGCTCAGCTCGTTTATGGAGGCAAGATAACTTCCATGAAGATTGACGGCAAAACCGCCGATGCCGTAATTGATTACAATGCAGTCAACGGACGCGGCGTTCTGAACCACAGCAGCGTCACCATTCCCGCTTCCCTGGCCTCCAGGAAAGAGTGGCATACCTGCGAGATTACCGCCGAGAACCTCACCGACGCCGCCAGCCTCTATATCGCCGGCAACTCGACAAGCACCGGCGTCAAGCATGGATTCTACCTCGACGACATACAGGTCAACCTCATTCCTGACACCGACGGCAAGAAAGGCAGCCTGCGCGTCCTGTACTGGAACATCGACTACGGTATGTGGGCCGACCAGCACAACAACTACAACACCTTCGTGGAATTCGTCAAGAGGTACGATCCCGATATCTGCGTATGGTGCGAAGCAGCTTCCGTCTTCAAGAACAACAGTAGCGCGTATGTAGGCGATTCAAGGTACCTGCCCAACGGTTGGAAAGAACTTGCAGCAAGATACGGACACAGCAACACGGCCGTCGGCGGCATAGTCGGTTCCACCAATTACATATTCCCGCAGGTGGTAACCTCCAAGTATCCCATCAGCACCATAAAAAAGATAACTTCCACGGGCACCAGCAGGCCTATAAGCCGCGGCGCCGGAATGTTCAGGGTTACCGTGAACGGCAAGACCATAGACATAGTAACCGCTCACATGTGGCCATTCGCCTATGATTACGGCCAGAGCTCGGGCAGTTCTGGCGGAGCCGAATACCGCGAGTTCGAGATGGATTACATAATCAAGCAGACCATCAACAACTCATCCTACAGTTCCACCACCAACTGGATCCTTGTGGGCGACTTCAACTCCCCTTCCCGCCTCGACATCCCGGTCATAGACCCGGAAGGCTCATCTAACGCCGCCAAGTACAAATGCCAGAACGTTGTGCTCGACAAGACCAACCTTAAAGATGTCATGAGCATAGCATACAGGGCCGGGGTTGACTTTGTATCCAGCACCTACGGCAATACCGACAGGCGCGACTACATGTATGTCTCCCCTGCCATGAGCGGCAAGGTCGTCCGTGCATTCAACGTAAACGACAAATGGACCAAGACCAAGGGCAAGGGTGCCGTGTCCGATATGAACGTACCCAGCGACCACAGGCCGATGCTGGTGGAGTTCAACTTCTAAACCATGACTGCATACGAGATGATGAAGAACTGGCCTTGAGCCTGAACGGCAAGGCGCTCGACGAGAACGGCGTGCCCTACTATATGGTCAAGAACTCCTGGGGCAACCACGGGCAGTACAACGGCATCTGGTATATGTCCCGCGACTTCATAGCCCTCAACACCACCTACATCTTCCTCAACCGCCACGCCCTGCCGCGCAAGCTCCGCCGCGCCCTCAATCGATAGCCCTACTGTTCAAGGTCTGTTTTTTGAATGCTAGACCGTGAACGCAATAATAGATATACCGCCGGTAACTCATCACATTCGAAAGAGTACCAGCGGTATTTGCCATGCTCGTGCCTCGGGCGGGAACACTGACTATTTGGCGGAAACGCCTTACTATTAATTAGTTAAGAGTCGACTTGACGAATTTAGTGTAACATTAGTGAAACATTTCTGTCCGTTAGTGGCTTTCTATAGCGCTAATTGTCATCTTTTTTCGATTTCTCCTTGGCTTCTTTCTCCAGTTTTTTTATGGTGTCAAGATAAGCCTGCTCAACAGGAGAAAGAGTCTTGACCTGATACTTTCGGTATTCTTTCTCAGCTTTTTCCATGGCTTGCTGGTGGCTTACCGAACCGGCATCCAATAGGATCTGTTCTCCAGTGCCGGAGAGGATGCCATCCAATTGCTTGATATAGTCCTCCATATACATAGGCCGATGACGGATAGCCTGTATTTCGGCAAAGTCAAAATATCCGGAAACAATGTTGTTGAGAACCTTTAATTCATCGGCCGTCAAATAGTTCTTTGCAATCTTGGTGTCTTTTAATGTGGGCAACTCTCCCTCAAAGGTTGTCAAGCCCATAAATGGCTTGTCGGCATCGGCCCTCTCATATATCAGTTCTGCCGCGGTATGGCCGTGAGCCGCATAATGAAGCTTATTCTGGACAATCTTGAAGAATCGGACGGATTCATCGGCCTTGGGATCATAATCGACACTGGTAGCATAAAGGTCCAGGACCTGGCGATAGAGAACTTTCTCAGAAGAACGAATATCCCGGATTCTGTCCAACAGCTCTTTCCAATAAATCCCGCCACCGTTTCCTTTGAGACGCTTGTCATCCAGGGTGAAGCCTTTGACAATATACTCGTGAAGGCGTTGTGTAGCCCATTGGCGGAAACGGGTGCCCACAATGGAGTGAACACGGTATCCTACTGAAATAATGACATCAAGGTTATAATAGTTGGTTGGCTTGGTAGAAAAATCGGGATTTCCGATTTTTCTTACAGAATCGCTTTCATTCAGTTCTCCATCTTGAAAGGCATTCAAAATGTGTTCATTAATGGTAGACCTGGCCTTACCAAATAGTAAAGCCATCTGGTCTATTGTCAACCAAACAGTTTCGTTCTCCAGCCTTACATCCAACTGAACGATTCCATCGTCAGACTGGTAAATGATAATCTCACCTTTATTGTCGTTTTCCATAACAAATCATTTTCCCAAATATAGTCTTTTTCCCCTGGCTGGACAAAAATAAGATAATTGATTTAAGCATAGTGATGATGATAGCTCCATGCTAGCTTGTCTGCAGGACAGGAGAGTGGACAACCACGCAAGTGGATAAACAAACAGACACGTGTTGAAAACTAACACACAATATCTATGCGAGGAAAATGTTGATAATTATATTTGGCGATATGCGGGAGATGTGTTCTATTTGCAAATAGTCTTTAATCTCATTTTTATTGAGCGACGTGACGGACATGGGCTCCAGAGTCACGTCGCTGGCGGTTTTCATCCAGAAAACAAACAAAACGGCCAGTGACGTGAGAAAATGGGGTGCAGGAGTCACGTCGCTTTTGGAGGCCGAAGGCCGACTAAGCCACCGCCCCGAGGGCGGGGGTTTGGGGGTGGGGTAACGTAGTAGCGCCCAGGCGCAAGTTTGACGGGTAGAGCGGCACTATGAAACACCAACGCCGGCAAATCACTGAAGTAAAGTGACCAAAAGTGACCGAGATTTATTTTGGCCTTCTCCATGAAAACCATTACATTTGTATGTTAGTAACCACCTTGATGATGAAACGCTTTGTTTTAATGTCACCGCCTTTGGACTGCTGTTCGCCTGCTCTCCGGAGGAGAATTACATCCTTTTTTATTGCACTCATCTTCACGGCAAGCTTTATCCTTCAGAATTATAGTAAAAGCATGAAACGGCTCAGCATCATTATAGTATTTCTCTGTTGGTGGGCAATAGCCTTTTCGCAGGAGACCTATCTGCCGGCTTCCGAACTTCCGGATCTGATTAAATGCCTTCCCGCTCCGCCGGAGAAAGGCTCGCCGGCTTTCAAGTACGACGTACAGCGCTACAGATGGGGCAAGGCACAGCGCAGCAATCCCGAACGGGCAGCCATGGCCCGCAGGGACGCCGTCTGGAGTTACGAGGCGCTGCTTGCGGAGCTGAGCGTCCCCTTCGGCATCGAAATCTCGGCGTCAAACACCCCGGAGCTCTGGAAACTCGTCACCACCAGCCTGGCCACTACCGACCAGATGAGGGTGGCCCCCAAAGCCTACTACCACCGCACGCGGCCGTTCGTATACTTCAAGGAAAAGGCGTTTCTGGAGGATGACGCCCAGTTCAGCGGCGAAGGCAGCTATCCCTCCGGGCACACCATGCGCAGCTGGACGGCGGCACTCGTGCTGGCGGAGGTTAACCACGGAGCTGCCGATGCCATATATGCGCGGGCGTGGGAGAGCGGCATCAGCCGTGTCATCTCCGGCGCCCACTGGCAGAGCGACATAGACGTTACGCGCCTTGCCGCCAGCATCGGCTATTCCCGCCTGCAGACCAGCCCGGCCTTCCGCACGCAGATGGCACTGGCGCAGGAGGAATTCCGCCGCCTCGCATCTCCCGACCAGGGCGGAAGGGAGCACTTCGTGAAGATTTCCGACGTAATCCCCGACGTCATCCTGGAGATACGCTACTACAGCACCCATAATTTCGTGGGCCAGCGGATCGACGGCTACCTGGCACCGACGGCCCTGATGACCCGGCAGGCGGCCGACAGCCTCAAGGCAGTAAGCGACGAGCTGAAGACCAGGGGCTACCGCCTCAAGATTTGGGATGCGTACCGCCCGCAGTGCGCCGTGGACCATTTCGTCCGCTGGGCGGCAGATGTCCCCGACACCCTGATGAAGCGCTATTTCTATCCCGACGTAGACAAGAGCCGCCTATTCGAGCTGGAGTTTATTATGGAAAAATCCGGCCACACACGCGGTTCTACAGTGGATCTGACGCTCTTCGACATGGACTCGGAGAAAGAAGTCGACATGGGCGCTCCCTTCGACTGGTTCGGCGAGGAAAGCCATCCGGACTACCGTGGCATCACGGAAGACCAATACGCCAACCGCATGATCCTGAGGGAGGCCATGCTCCGCCACGGCTTCAAACCGATTGACAGCGAATGGTGGCACTTCACCCTCAAGAACGAGCCCTTCCCGGATACTTACTTCACGTTCCCGGTATTCTGATCGTTTCCTTTATTTAGGAAGCCCGAAGGCGTCGGGCTCAAAGCCCATGTTCCGGGCGTCATATCGTTTTCTATAGGAAGCACCAAGAAGGTTCCATCTGGGTGGATCGTATTCTCCACGAAAAGATGGATTATAAAGACACTTATAATAGTCTTTAATCTCATTTTTGTTGAGCGACGTGACGGACATGGGCTCCAGAGTCACGTCGCTGGCCGTTTTTATCCAGAAATCATCCAAAACCGTCAGTGACGTGAGAAAATGTGGTGCAGGAGTCACGTCGCTTTTGAATGTAGATATCTTCTTGAATCTGTTGTTCCA
>DBYB01000051.1:65506-65924 GCA_002309995.1 Bacteroidales bacterium UBA1197 | reverse complement strand
TTCAGAGGGGTTTTTCAGTGGCCTCCAAATTTACACATAGGAGATACAGATGTCGTTGAAAACTAACTACTTCCGAAAAACGGTGATGTCCCGGAATCCGCCATCCGCTCCGCAGAAACCGAATTCGGAAACTTCCGCTTCGCTCCATCCCACCGCTACGCGGTAGCTACTACTATCCCCCTTACCCCCAGGGGATGGGGGAAAGGATTCCCCCGCACGGCTTCGCCGTCCACCTTCTATCACCGGCATCAATTATCCAGCGGGCCACGGGCGGACCCTGTTTTCGGAAGACGCTTCCTGCCTCCGCTCCGCCGCGAGGCTTCCGGCTTCCAACCCCTCATTCCGGGCTTGACCCGGAATCTCCTTATCCGCGACGTGACTCTCAAGCTCTCATAATCACGTCGCACCAGGTCATCGC
>DBYB01000051.1:0-65378 GCA_002309995.1 Bacteroidales bacterium UBA1197 | reverse complement strand
ACTCTGACGTGACTCTCAAGCTCTCATAATCACGTCGCACCAGGTCATCGCGCAAATACGCCACAAAATACACTCTGACGTGACTCTCAAGCTCTCACAATCACGTCGCGTCTCGCTGGTCCCTGAGCCTGTCGAAAGGACCTGTCGGATGGCCTCTGTCACGAAATCTATGTAGAGCCTCTCTGGTGTATCTCGTGACAAGAAAACAGCGGTTTTCGGCAAAAACAATGTCACGAAATCCATAAAACGGTACTCCGGTGGATTTCGTGACAGGGAGGTGAGTGAAGAAGCCGCGAGGCTCTCCGGACTATAGTTTATAGAGCAATCCCACAGAAAGGAAATTGTTGTTGGGTTGGAGGGGGATGGATTCGTAGGGGATGAGGCCGCCGATGCCGTTTTCGTAGGATGCGTAGAGGCGGAAGGAGAGGAAGTTAACGCTGCTGCGGACACCGTAAACGAAGCCGCAGGTGCCGGTGCCGGCGCTGAGGCCAAGGTGGAGGCGGTCCGGCCAGTCGAAGGACAGTCCGCCGCGGGCTTCCCAGTAGGGGAGGCAGAAGCTGTAGCCGGTGTATTTGCCGCACGCGTCGATGGAAAGCATCTTGAAGAACGGCAGGGCGTAACTGACGCTGGCATTGGCGTTCAGCGGAATAGTCTTGAACTTGAAGGAACCGTCGGTGGCCTTGGGCTTTACGACGGCGAGCAGTTCGTCTCCCAATCCCTTCAGCCTGGCGCCGAGGGCTTCCTCGTTGAATTCATCGGTAGAGAGACTCTTGAGGCCGGTGAAACTGTAGGAGCCGGACGAAATGCCGGCGTTACCGTAATACCAGAAGATGCCTCCCAGGTCGAGCACGGAGGCCGACAGGGTGAAGCCGTCGAAGGGCTTCCACACAAGGCCGAGGTCGGCGGCGAGGCCGGCTCCGGATGGCCAGCCGAGTTTTCCCTTGCCGGTGAGACTCGTGAAGTCCATATAGCCGTTGTCGTCGGTGCCGATCTTCTTGTCGCGGTTGGTGAGGTCGATGTCGGCGTCGAGGTTGATGGAATACAGCTGTTCCGTGGTGGTGAGTTCCAGGCTCATGACGGAAAGGTCGGCGCTGTTAAGGCCCACGAGGAGTTTCAAGCGAGCACCGATGCTGAAATTGTCACATATCTTCGCGGAATAGCCGTAGGCAATCTCGCCGTACGCGTTGCCGAAGGCCCTGAGGGTGGACAGGTCGTAGGGAGACTGTGCCGTGCCGGTCTTGAGGATCTGGAAGATTTCCTTGGGAACGGAGAGGCCGTAATTGGCCCTGGCTCCAAGTTGGATGGTATGGAAACCGTTAGCGCGGCCCTTCCAGCCGTAGGAGACGAGGTTGTAGCTTATATCGCCGTAGATACTGTTTACGGGCTGGAGGCCTTCCAGGAAGCTGTCGGCCGATATGGACTGATGGAGTCCCGTTACCAGTTTGTCTTCTGCAGGGAAGAGGAATGCCGCAGCACCCACGTTGTTCCGGGAGATACTCTGGAATTCACCCACCCGCAGGAAACCGTAATCAGGAGTCTCGGCCGGATTGCCGATTTCCTGAGCCCAGGCGCTTACGCCGATGGTCAGCGACAAAATGACGAACAATGTCTTTTTCATAGGCCCTGGATGGTTATTCCGCCCGAAATAGTGGCGCGGATATTATTGAAACTGATTTTCTGGCTCATTCCCAGGCGCGCATCTTCCACCCCGACGGGGGCTTTGACCGCAATGTTGAGCCGGATTCCGCTGATGTCGGGAATCGTACCGTCCGTGGCCTTGGCCTCTATCTCCAGCGGAGACGTCACGGGCTTGGCCGGACAGCCTGCCGCCAGGGTCAGCCCGGGAGTGACGCTTACCGTTGCATCTGCCTGCTCCGAAAGCACGTCCACGCTGTCCAGCACCAGAGTGAGGGGAATCTCGTTCACGACATCCATACGGATAACGGCCTCCTTTACCTGGTATTGCCCGAGCGGTGCCTTGAGGTCGTTGATTTCTATAGGAAGGACGACAGGCAAGTCGGACGTGAGGGAAAGGTAGGCTTTGTAGTTGTAAGCGAGATAAAAGGCTCCAAGGCCCTGCAGGGGGTCCTTGGTCAGGATGGATGCGGGGAGGTGAAGGCTGACGTTCTCAACTTTGTAGCCGGAAATGGCCTGCACGCCGTCCTGCTCCACGCGGAGCACCTGCGCGTCCTTAGTGCCCGGCGCGGCGACGACTCCGGAGAACTCCTTGGCATACAAGGTCTCTGCAGGGGTTTCGCCCGAGGCCTGCGACGAAAGCGTCATCTTGCCGGAAACGGAGATTTCTTCGGTGAGGGGGTTCGCTACGGTGAGGCTGAAAACCTGCGGCGCAAGGGAGAACCCGAAGGACTTCAATACCGAAGACTTGTCCTGCATAGTTCCTGAGAAAGCGGCCAGAGGCACGTCGGCGGGCTTGGTCTGGTCCGGGATGGTGTATGCCAGAAGCATCACGTAGGATGCATCCGAAGTGCCGCTGTTCTCCACCACGAGGTAACCGTCCTGGTCTTCGGTCACGAACGAGCCGAGCATTTCGCCCATACCGCTTTTGTTCAGCAGCTGCTTGGGCGAAATCGGCCCGACATCACCGACGGGGACGCTTACCTCATCGGAAAACAGGGTTATCTCTTTATCTATGCCCTTCGAAATGTCGTAGTCCATATTCTCGCAGGACCACAGCAGTGACGGGGCTAACAGCAAGAGAAGTCTAAAGAATTTCATTGATGGGCCGGTCTGAGCAGGTCGAGGACGGTTTTTACGGGGTTGAAGGTTTCGATGGGCACTTCTACGAACAGGGTGTTCCAGTCCGACATTGCGCCGTTCCAGAGGCCGGGGAGCTCCAGGGCCTTGATGGGACGGCCTTCGTAGCTCTTGCTGCTGATGAAGCCGGCTTCTTCGTCCACGTGCTCCAGGAGGTTGAACTTGTCGCCCTTGTAGTCGCGCAGGCAGCAAACGAGATCGACCGGGTTGAAGTGAGTGGCGCCTTTGAGGGCCGCTACGGCTGCGGGGTCGTCGGGATTGATCTGCACGCTTTCGAGAATCTGCAGGGAAGTGCTGCCGTCAGCCGCCCTGATGATGAACGGGCCGCCGCCGGGCTCGCCCTCGTTCTTCACCATTCCGCACACGCGGATGGGACGGTTGAGCTTGGCACGAAGGGCCTCGGCACGGGCACGACAGTCCTTTGCGGGAGGCATCTCGATGCAGAGCTCGTCGTAGAGGAACTGCTCGATCTCGTTGCAGAGCTCCTGGCATTCGGGCGTGGCGAACGGGTCGTCCTGATAGACGTTGTTGCCGGGGATGAAGCAGAAGTCGGCGAGGTTCTTGCGCAGCTCGGTTATCTGGTCGAGCGTGACGATGTAGTTGAATATCCTGTCGCGGAGCTCGAGCGCACGGCCCATAAGCACCTTCTTCCATTTATAGGTGACGGGCTGCATACTCTCCACGCATACATTGTCGATATTCTTGATGGACACGAGCTCCTCGTCCACCTTGTTCAGGTTGTGGATAAGGGCGCCGTGGCCTGCAGGGCGGAAGAGGGGAGTGCCGTCGGCCTTGAGGAAAGGCTTGTTGTCGGGGGTGGCCGCAACGGTGTCGGTAGCTTTGTCCTGATAGGTGAATTCCACCTCGTAGCGCACTCCGTAGCGTTTTTCGTACTTGTCTTTAATCTCGGCCACGGCGGCTTCGAAGAGCTCGCGGTGCTCCGGGGAGATGGTCACGATGAGTTTCACGCCTCCGTTGGCGTTCTTCATATATGCCTGTCCTTCAACGAAGTGCTCGGCGATTGCGGTGCGCACTTCTTCGGGATAGCGGTGGAACTTCAGCACGCCCTTGGGCTTCTTGCCGTAGCCCAGTCCGTCCTCGTCCAGCAACTTGTGGGCGGTGGCGCAGGGATCGTACGGGGCCGTGCCGAACGTCTCGGGGTCGTAGAATGCGAACTTCTCCAGTTCGGCGGCCAGCTTGCGGACGGCATCGTTCTCGGAGTCGGCGCCGGCGAAGATGTCCTTGAACATACGGGAAGCGGCGCCTGAGGCAGGCACGAATTTGCTGCGGCCCTCCACGTCGGCGGTGTCGCAGTACGCCTCGGCCTCGGCGGCCTCTTCCGGGGTAAGAACTTCAATTCCACGCTCCGGCGTTGCGGGAGCGACGATGTCGAGCCAGGGGAAACCCTTCTTGAAACGCTCGAGTTCGGCGGTGATCTTAGTGTTGTCCATAATATGTGTCAGTCTATAAAAAATTCTCGTCTGTATCGGTAGTGCTCGCGGAGGAATTCGAAGCGGTCGGGATCTACACGGAAGATGAAATCGTCCGTAAAGATGGGGTAGTTGTACTGGATGATGGACGCAATCTGGCCCTGCGTACGGCCCCTGAGGTCCAGTTTTACGGCGTCGCGCGGCTGGTCGCCGGGGTTGGGGAAGAAGTCGTACAGCGGTGCGATGCCGAAGTACCTGGCAAGGGCACGCACTGCCATTGAGGTGCCCAGCAGTTTGCCCTGGAAGGAGTAGCCGGCGATGTGCGGAGTGGCGATGTCCACCATATCGAGCAGGTCCTTGTTGATGTATGGCTCGTTGCACCAGGTGTCGAGTATGGCGGAGCCCAGTTTGGTGGTGGAGATGGCGTTCAGGAGGTCCTGCTCGACCACTATCTCGCCGCGGGAGGTGTTAACGAAGATGGCCCCGAGCTTCATTGTGGAGAAAAAACGGGCGTCGGCCATATTGCGGGTGCTCGCGTTGAGTGGGACGTGCATCGTGACGATGTCGGAGTTGCGCAGCAGGTAATCCTGGTCACAGAACTGCGCCGGTCCTTCGACGGCCGCCCGGGGAGGGTCGCACTGGAGCACTTTCAGGCCCAGCAGCTGCAGGGCGCGCGACACGCGTGAGCCCACGTTGCCCACGCCTATTATTCCTACGGTCACGCCTTCCATACGTAAGCGCTTGCGCGACGCGATGCCGTAGATGGCTGAAAGTACGTAATTCATTACTCCGCCGGCATTGCAACCGCTGGCGTGCTGTACGTGGATGCCGTTCTGCTTGCAGTAGTCCAGGTCGATGTGGTCGGTGCCGATTGTGGCGGTGGAGATGCACCGCACGGAACTGCCGTCGAGCAATTCGGCGTTGCACCTGGTGCGCGTGCGTATGATGAGGCCGTCCGCATCCTTGACGTCTTTCGGACTGATGGCCGAGCCCTCCAGATACACTACCTCGGCATAAGGTTCCAGGACTCCCTGGATGAAAGGTATGGCGCTGTCGATTATTATCTTCATTTCAAGACTATATCTTCAACCCAGGAGGCGTTGCGGTCGTCCTGGGAAAACATTTCGTCGCCCGAAAGGCGTTCGTTTAACTTGTCTTTCAACAATTGCTTACGTGGCTTCAGCTGCTCCCGCACTACAGATGAATTCAGGGTGATGTAAAGCGTGCCGGAACGGAAGAAGCGCTTGATGGTGAAGGGGCCTGCGCCGGAGACTTCGTCCCAGGCGGAGAAGATCAGCCGGGTGTTGAGGCCCGATGTGAGGCGGGCTTCCCGGAGGTACTCCTGAATGGCCCGGGAGAGGGGCATCGCGTTCTTGCGCTTAAACCTGTAGGTCTCCATCGAGCTTGGTGAAACTGCCGGCGGACGCCTTGAAGTACGCCCTGTCCGAGGTTATGTGGTCTATCAGAGCTTCCGTGCGCGTCTTGTCGGTGTCGGATATGAAAATCTGCCCGAAGTCGTTCCCGGCTACCATCTGCAGAAGGTTCCCGACGCGGTCCATATCCAGCTTGTCGAAGAGGTCGTCCAGCAGGAGTATGGGAGGGAAGCCCCAGTTGTTCTTCATTATTTCGTACTGGGCGAACTTGAGGGCCACGAGGAAGGATTTCTGCTGCCCCTGGGAGCCGCAGCGGCGTATGGGGAAGTCCTCCATCGTGAAGGGGAAGTCGTCGCGCTGAATGCCTGCGGTGGTGTATCCGAGGGCGTAGTCCCTCTGGCGGTGCTCCCGCATCACTTCGTCCAGCGGGCCCTTGTCCAGGTCGGTCTTGTATCCTACCGACACCTGCTCGCGGCCGCCGGAAATGGCGCGGTAGTAGCCCCCGGCTATGGGGTCGATGGTGGCGGCGAAACGCCTGCGGGCCTCGGCAATGCCTGCTGCGAGCGGGGCCATCCTAAGGTCGAAGACATCGAGGAGCCCGTCGTCCTGCGTGTGCTCCTTGAGGAGCTTGTTGCGCTGGGCGAGCAGACGGTTGTATTGCTGTAAATCAGCCAGATACTGACGGTCGATCTGGGAGATGAACGCGTTGGCGAAACGGCGGCGCTCCTCGCCCGACTCGCTCACCAGGTCGGTGTCGGCGGGGGAGACCATCACTATGGGGAGTACTCCGATGTGCTCGGACACGCGGGCGTACTGCTTGTCTCCGCGCCGCACTTTCTTCTCCGCTCCGTCGGTAACCTGGATGGAGAAACGTACGTCGTCCTCGCCCTGTAGGTCGTAGAGTCCGCTGAGCGCGAAGCCGCGGCAGCCGTGGCGGAAGACGAACTTGTCGGAAGCCTGAATGCCGCTCTTGGTCATAGAGAGGTAATAGATGGCGTCCAGCAGGTTGGTCTTGCCCTCTCCGTTGCCTCCCCAGATGCAGTTTATGTTGGGAGAAAAAGCCAGTTCCTGCAGTTGTATGTTGCGGAAATCCTGTATGACTATTTTCTTCAAAACCGGCATATTGCAAAATTAGGATATTTTAATTGAATTTACTACCTTTGTCAGCTATTTTATTGAGAAAATCAAAAATTACTAAAATATGGCAAAGGATAAAGTAAACGAGAAAGAGGCTCTCCGCCAGGAGAATCTCGAGGAGACAGTCTCCAAAACCGATCAGTTCTACAACGAGCACAAGAAAACCATCTGGACTGTAGTGTGCGCCCTGGTTGTCTGCGCCCTCTGCGTTTTCGCATATGTGAAGCTGGTCTATCAGCCCAAGTGCAACGAGGCCGCCCAGCAGGCTTTCCCCGCTGAGCAGAGCTTTGCCGCAGGCGAGTACGAGCTTGCTCTCAACGGCGACGGCAACGTGCTCGGCCTGGCCGACGTGATTGCCGACTACGGTGCAAAGGCCGGCAGCGCAGTGTTTATGGAGGCAGGTGTGTGCGCCCTCCAGCTCGGGCAGTTCGAGGACGCCCTCGCATATCTTAAGAAATACAACGGCAAGGAGCCTATCCTCGCCGCCCGTGCCATCGCCTGCCAGGGCGACGCCTACGTGGGACTCGAGAAGTACGACGAGGCCGTCTCCGCATACGTGAAGGCTGCAGGCAAGGCTGACAATATGTTCGCCGCCCAGTACCTCCTCAAGGCCGGTCTGGTATATGAGCAGCTCGGCGAGAAGGCCAAGGCCGTCGAGTGCTACAAGGTCATCAAGGACAAGTATCCCCAGTCCATCGAGGGCTACGACATCGATAAGTACATCACCCGCGCAGAAGCCGAATAATTATGGGAAGAGCATTTGAATTCCGTAAGGAAAGGAAGCTGAAGAGGTGGGGCCATATGGCCCGTACTTTCACCAAGCTCGGTAAGGAAATCACCATCGCCGTCAAGCAGGGCGGTCCCGACGTCACCGGCAACCCGCGCCTCCGCGCCCTTATGGCCGAGGCCCGTTCCGAGCAGATGCCCAAGGAAAACATCGAGAGGGCCATCAAGAAGGCCACCGAGAGCAAGCAGGGCGACTTCAAGGAGATCGTTTACGAAGGCTTCGGTCCCTTCGGTATCGCCTACCTGGTTGAGGCTGCAACCGACAACAACACCCGTACCGTGGCCAACGTCCGCAGCTACTTCAACAAGTGCGGCGGCTCCCTCGGCACCAGCGGCAGCGTGTCCTTTATGTTCGACCGCAAATGCACCTTCCGCGTAAAGGAGAAGGACGGCGTCGATCTGGAAGAACTCGAGCTCGAGCTCATCGACTACGGCGTGGAGGAACTCTTCGAGCAGGTGGAGGTCGATAAGGACGACAACGAGACCAAGGTCATCGTCATGTACGGCGATCCCACTTCTTACGGTTCCATACAGAAGTACATCGAGGAGAACGGCTACGAGCTGATTTCCGGAGGTTTCGAGCAGATCCCCAACGTGGATCTCAAGGAAGTCACCCCCGAGCAGCGCGCCACCCTCGACAAACTTACGGGCCTCCTCGAGGATGACGAGGACGTCACCAACGTTTACACCACGATGAAGCCGGAGGAATAAAAACGGCTATTTAAGATTAGGGCGGTGCGAAGCGATTCGCGCCGCTTTTTCGTTTGCGGCGATGGCCGGCAGGCCGGCGGGATCGACATACACTTCGAGGAAACGCTCCCAGATGTACCGGACGGCCGTATCCGAGGGGTGCAGCATATCGTCGGCATAGAATCGGTAGTCGCGCAGCTCGTCCATCATTATCTCGTACGCGGGGAAGTAATCCGCCGGCAGGTCCTTGGCGCCCAGCATCAGGGAGGCCTTGCTGAGCGCGTTGGCGTGGGCTCCGTCGCCCATATGCCTGATTGGGGATACGGTGATGGTGAAGCGCTTCTCCGGATGCGCGGAGATTATGGCCTGCAGGGCCTCGCTTATCTCGCTCACGTTCAGCATCCTGCGCGTAAACTCCGCCGCCGGCCGCTTGAGGCAGTTGGCCACCGGCTGGCCGTCGTGGTACCATACGAACGCAGTACCCAAAGTAATGATTACGCGCGTCGCCTGCATCCACGCCTCGCGTGCGCGGGCCAGTTCCTCATTTGCGTGCTGCAGGAATTCCTCCTGCGTGCTGCGGGCGAAGGATGTATGGTGCCGGAAGGAGCAGATGCGGCCGGCGCCGGCGCCCATCTCCACGCAGTCGGCGGCGTCAAACGGCTCTCCGGAATCGAGCCTGCGCACGGCCTCCAGTATGGAAAGGGGATTGTACAGCGTGCCGAAGGGGTTGATGCAGGTGCTGAAGCCTGCCGCCGTGAGCCTGGCTCCGATGCTGTCGGCGAAGCAACTGCCCAGCAGCACTATCCTGTCGGATAGCCTGAAGGGCTGCTGCGCGGAATCCGCGATGACTGGCGTGATGAGTTTCATAATCGGCGCAAAAATACTAAATTTGCTGACAGTATGAAAAAAATAGTATCCTCCGTCCTGCTGCTCCTCGGGCTCGCGCTGGCCGCCTTCGCCCAGGACCTCCACATCATCACCACCGGCGACGTCCACGGCTCCTTCTTCAGCCGTTCCTACGTGGGCGACAACCCGCGCAACAGCCTGATGTCGGTCAAGGCCTATGCCGACAGCCTCCGCGCTGCGGTCGGCCCTGATAACGTCCTCCTGCTGGACGCCGGCGACTGCCTCCAGGGCGACAACGCCTCCTATTATTTCAACTATGTGGCAACTGACGCCCCGCACATCTACCCGCGTATCGCCGCATATATGGGCTACGACGTCTGTACGGTAGGCAACCACGACATCGAGGCGGGTCACGCCGTATATGACCGCGTGCGGGCGGAACTGGAGGCCAAAGGCATTCCCTGGCTGGCCGGCAACGCCTTCCGCGACAACGGTGAGGGTACCTATTTCCAGGAGTACACCGTTATTAAGAAGAGCGGAAAGCGCATATTGGTAATCGGTTTCAATAACGCCAACATCGACGGCTGGCTCTCGCCGGATCTGTGGAGCGGTATGCGCCACGCCTCGCTCGTGCCGCTGGTACGCGACAGGGTTGCCGCACTGCGCAAGCAGGTCAGGCCGGACGCCGTAGTCGTCGTTGTGCACTCCGGTACGGGCAAGGGCGACGAATGCTCCCTGGAGAGCCAGGGACTGGACATTTTCCGTCAGTCCAAGGGCATCGACGTGCTGGTCTGCGCCCACGACCATCAGCCTTTCTGCGAAAGTACTCCGGACGGCAGGAGCGTGCTCGTGAACGGCGGCGCCCGCTGCTCCAACGTGGGCCACGCGGTCATCCACTTCGGCAAGTTCTTCAAAAAGACGACGGTTGAGGGCGAGATTCACCGCCTGGACAGGTCGAAGGTTGATGCGGAGATGGCTGCTGCCTTCCGGCCCGATTTCGAGGCGGTGAAGGAATTCACGATGCAGCCCGTCGGCAAACTCGAGATGCCCCTCGAAACCCGTGACGCCTACATCGGGATGAACCCCTACATCGACCTCCTGCAGACGGTGCAGATGGCGGCTTCCGGAGCCCGGATCTCCATTGCCGCGCCGCTGACTTTCAACGGCCACGTGTCCGCCGGGCAGCTGGTGTACAACGATATGTTTACCGTGTATCCATTCGAGAACAAGCTGTTCGTGCTGCGGATGACGGGGCGTGAGGTAAAGTCGCTCCTGGAATATTCCTACAGCAAGTGGATACAGAATGACGCCGGGCACGTGCTTCTCATCAAAGACAGGCCGGACGCCCGAACCGGGGCCGTCAAGTGGTCTTTCGTGAACCGCAGCTACAACTTCGATTCGGCCGCGGGAATCAATTATACAGTGGATATTACCAAGCCCGCCGGCAGCCGCGTGAGCATCAGTTCGTTCGCAGACGGTACGCCTTTCGACGAGGACGCCTCGTACGACGTTGCAATGACTTCCTATCGCGCCAACGGCGGAGGCGACCTGCTCACGGAAGGAGCGGGCATCCCTCATTCCGAACTTCAGGGCAGGGTAGTGGCGCGTTATCCCGAGATAAGGGTCCTGGTGTACAGTTTCATCAAGACCAATGGATCCGTGGGGCCGTTCCAGATGCGCGACAGGGCGGTGCTCGGCTCCTGGCGCTTCGTGCCCGAGGATATCGCAGCACCTTTGCTGAAAAAGGACCTGGAGTTACTGTTTTAGTTTTCTCCATTCTCCCGGATAGTACCCCGTGACCTGCCTGAACAGGCGCCGGAAATTGCTTTTGTCGGAAATGCCCACCAGCTCGGCTATGAGCGAGGAAGGCATTTTCGGGTTTTCCAGCAGCAGGCGCTTGGCCTCCTCGATGCGGAGGAGCGTGCGCAGGTGGGAGAAGCTGGTGTGATGGTAATGGTGGGCGTAGAGGCTTATCTTCTGCTTGCTGAGGCCCAGTTTTGCGCTAAGCTCTTCGAACGAAATGTTCTCTGCCCAGCCTCTGTCGGCAATCCACTTTTCCATAGTCCGCCTGGTCCGGGCCTCTGCCTGGTATAACAGGGAGCCGATTATCCGGTTTGTTTGCTTTTTGCCGAATACATTGGCGATAAATGATAATTTTTTCATAATTTTGGCAAATTTTTAAAGGAGTTACGCAGTATGTTCGATAATCTCTCCGAAAGGTTGGAACGGTCCTTTAAGATCCTGAAGGGCGAAGGTAAGATAAGTGAGATAAATATAGCCGAAACGCTTAAGGAAATCCGCAGGGCCCTGCTGGATGCCGACGTGAGCTACAAGGTGGCCAAGGAGTTCTGCGACCGCGTGAAGCAGAAAGCCATGGGCGCCAATGTGTTGACGGCCGTGAAGCCCCAGCAGATGATGGTCAAGATCGTCCACGACGAGCTGGCCGAATTCATGGGCTCCGAACACTCGGAGGTCAATCTGCGCAACACCCCTTCCGTAGTTCTTGTCGCCGGTCTCAACGGTTCCGGTAAGACTACTTTCTCGGGCAAGCTGGCCCTTTGGCTGAAGAGCCGCAAGGGCCGCAAGGTTTTGCTTGCAGCCTGCGACACTTTCCGCCCGGCCGCAATCGAGCAGCTCAAGACCCTGGGCGCCCAGGTGGGCGTTCCGGTATTCACGCTGGAAGGAGAGAAGGACCCCGTGAAGGTGGCCCAGGAGGCTGTCAAGCACGCCCGCACGCAGGGCTACAACGTGGTCGTGGTCGATACCGCCGGCCGCCTGGTGGTGGACAAGGAGCTGATGGATGAGATATCTCTCCTGCACGATTCCCTCAAACCAGACGAGACGCTGTTCGTAGTTGATGCGATGACCGGCCAGGATGCCGTGGAGAGCGCGAAGGCCTTCAACGAGGCCATCGATTACGATGGCGTGGTGCTCACCAAGATGGACGGCGACACCAGAGGCGGTGCGGCCTTGAGCATCAAGGCGGTTACCGGCAAGCCCATCAAGTTCGTGAGTACGGGCGAGAAGATGGAGGCTCTGGATATGTTCTATCCGGCCCGTGTCGCAGACCGTATCCTGGGTATGGGCGACGTGGTCTCCCTGGTCGAAAAAGCGCAGGAACAGTTCGATGAAAAGCAGGCTCGAGAACTGCATAAGAAGATTGCCCGCAATCAATTCACCATCAACGATTTCTATGAGCAGCTCCAGCAGGTGCAGAAGATGGGTTCCGCAAAGGATCTGATGGGTATGCTGCCGGGTATGGACAAGGCTCTCAAAGACGTCGATATTCCCGAGGATGCATTCAAGCCTACCGAGGCTATCATCCAGTCTATGACCCCTTACGAGAAGGAGCATCCCGAGTGCATCAACGGCTCCCGCCGCCAGCGCATAGCCAAGGGCTCCGGCACTTCGCTCGCCGACGTCAACAAGCTGCTCAAACAGTTCGAGCAGACCCGTAAGATGATGAAGATGGCTATGGACGGCTCTCTCCGTCAGCGTTTGAAGGGTTTCCGTTAGGATTTTTCTATTATTTTATTTACATTTGCGAAATAGGTTTTGCGCCCGCATCTTTAGATGTGACAGGCGGAAACGAAGTTGTATTCATTAATAACACGATATGCGAAAAAGAATCATTTTTCTGCTGGTGGCCCTGCTCGCGCTGGGCGCCCAGCAGGCGTTTGCGCAGATGTCTGACAATCAGATAATCTCGTACATCACTACCGGTGTCGCTGCCGGTAAATCCGAAAGCCAGATCGCTTCCGAACTCGTGGCCAAGGGCGTCACTACCTCCCAGCTCCAGAGGCTTATGAAAGCCTACAAGAGCGGCAGCCTCGGCATGTCCGAAGTCCCCGAAATAGCGACCAAACTGGACGGCCAGAGGACAGGCAGGAGGCCCGTGTCCCTGGAAGAGGATTCCGGAAAGTCGGTTTCTTCCACCACTGCCGCCGACAAAACCGCAAAGAAGGCATCAGTAAAGAAGCCCAAGAAGGTCAAGAGGGTAAAGAGCCAGGCCAATTCGATCAAGGTCAAGAAAGAACTCGTTATTGACCCGCTGACCGGAAAGCCTATCCCTGAAGCTGTTACTGAGGAGGAGGAAGAAGAAGTCGAAGACCCCCTGTACGACGAGGATGGTTACAAGATTATCTACGGGCACAACATATTCTCTTCCCAGAGCCTTTCCTTCGAGCCCAACCAGAACCTCGCAACTCCTGAGGATTATGTGCTCGGTCCCGGAGACGAGGTCGTCATTGATGTCTGGGGCGTAAACGAGGCAATGATCAGGCAGGATATCAGTCCTGAGGGCCGAATAATCATTTCTCAGGTTGGTCCAATAAACCTTGCCGGTCTTACTGTCAAGGAGGCTCGGGGCAAAATCAAGTCTTCACTGAGCAAGATTTATTCATCACTTCGTAATGGCACTTCGCAATTGTCGCTTACGCTTGGAAAGGTCAGGACTGTGCAAATCAATGTCCTCGGTGAAGTCGAGGCTCCCGGTACGTACAGGCTGTCTGCTTTCACTACGGTATTCAACGCCATCTACAGGGCAGGAGGCATTACCGAGATTGGTTCACTCAGGAACGTCAAGGTCATCCGTGGCGGAGAGGAATTCGCTTGTGTGGATGTGTACGAGTACATTTTCAACGGCAAACTGGACAATAACGTAGCCCTGAAGGAAGGCGATGTTATCAACGTTCCTCCTTATGCATCCCTGGTAAGTATCGAAGGCTTCGTCAAGCGCCCTATGTTCTATGAACTCCGTGACGGCGAGTCTCTCTCCGCCCTCATTAAGTATGCCGGCGGATATGCCAGCGGCGCCTGGCAGGACGACGTGAACGTCGAGCGCAACGACGGCCGTCAGAACAATATGTTCACTATCAAGGCTGCTGATATCGACACCTTCGGGATGAAGGACGGAGATGCGGCGTACGTGAGGGGTAGCAACATAACCGTCTTTACCAACAAGGTGGACATCAAGGGCGCGGTTTACCGTCCGGGCAGTTTCGAGCTTGGCGGCGACATCCAGACCGTCAGCCAGCTGGTGGCCCACGCAGGCGGCACTCTGGAAGATGCTTTCCTTGGAAGGGCACAGATAGTCCGCGAGAAGCAGGACCGCTCGCTCGAGATCGTTTCCGTGCCTCTCAAAGGCATTCTCGATGGGAATGTGGAGGACATAATGCTCAAGAAGGGCGACGTACTCGTCATCTCCAACGTGAATGAGATAGAACTCAAGGGTGACCTCAGCATTACCGGCTATGTGGTCAATCCCGGAAAGTACCAGTTTGCCGAGCATACCACTCTGGAAGACCTTATTCTCCTCGCCGGAGGTCTCTCCGAAGGTGCTTCTTCCGCCAAGGTCGATATCTCCCGCCGTATCAATGTTCCTTCCAGCACTGCCGCCTCTGACACTTTGGCAAAAGTTTACGAACTTTCCATCAAGGATGGCCTGGTCGAAGACGGTGCCAAGGGATTCGAGCTCCAGCCTTACGACGTGGTGTCCGTGCGCCGCAGCCCTACCTACATCGAGCAGCGCAACGTTACCATCACCGGTGAGGTTACCTTCCCGGGTCAATATACGCTCATCAGTACCGAAGAACGCGTGTCCGACCTGGTCCAGCGTGCCGGCGGACCTACTCCCAACGGCAACGTCCGTGGCGCAATGCTCAAGCGCAAGATCAACCAGTACGAGCGCAACGTGCGTACGGCGATGTCCAAGATCGTCACCCAGAGCGCATCGAGCCGTGATACCCTGGATGTGAACAAGCTCAAGGTTTCCGAGATTTACACCGTCGGTCTTGAACTCGACAAGGCTCTCGCACATCCCGGTTCCGACTACGACATCATCCTCCGCGACAGCGATGAGCTGATTATCCCTGAGATGGCTTCCACCGTGCGCGTGCAGGGCGAGGTGCTTTATCCAAATACCGTCCACTTCATTTCCGGCAAGCCGGTAGCGTACTATGTGCGCCAGGCCGGTGGTTTCAGCCACAGGGCACGCCGCGCCAAGACCTACGTCATCTATATGAACGGAATGGTGGCTATCGGAGCGGGAGCCAAGCTTGAGCCAGGTTGCGAAATCGTGGTTCCTGGCCGTTCCGACAAGGATAAGCTCACCACGGGCGAGTGGCTCGGCATAGGTACGACGGCCGCGTCCATCACCACTATGATCGCTACTATCGCCAGTTATTTTAAATAGCAGAGAATAATGAAAAAGTACGACGATTTCGACGATTTCGATGATTTCGACGAGGGCACATCGAAGCCTTCCGGAGACATCATGCCATATATTCGCCTGGCCTTGAAGAATTGGAAAAAGATCCTTTTATGGGCGTTATGCGGTTCTGCCATTGGCATCATAATAGGCTTCAGCACGCCGCGTACTTACACCACGAAGGCCGTTGTTGCTCCTGAGATTGCCACCCGTTCTACGCTTGGCAGCGGATTGAATTCGCTGGCAAGCCTGGCCGGAGTCAATATGAACACGATGGCCCTTACTGACGCTATGCACCCTGATTTGTATCCCGAGGTCATCAAATCCACCAATTTCAAGGTTGGCCTGTTTGATATGCCGGTGACGGTTGAAACCAGGGACTCAGTCGTTCATACGGACCTGTACGATTATATGGTCACCTACAGCAAGGCTCCCTGGTGGGGTGTGGTTATTGGACTGCCTCGTATGGCTATAGACGGAGTCAAGTCGCTGTTCGTGCCGAAAGATGATTTTGATGATGCAGAAGGACACTCCCAGATGGATAGCCTCAGGCTTACCAAGCAGCAGGAGAGGGTAGTCAAGGCATTGACCAAGAACATCGTCGCCTCGGTAGAGAAGCGCACCTATGTGCTCACTATCAAAGTGACTATGCAGGATCCTGTCGTAGCCGCCCAGGTTGCCAATTACTGCATACAGAGGCTACAGGAGTTCGTGGTGTCTTACCGTACGGAAAAAGCACGTGAAAACGTGGACTATTACGAGAAGATATACGAAGAGACCAGGTCTGATTACCTTGCAGCCCAAAGAGCATATGCAAGGTATTACGACTCAAATCTCGGTGCTATGACTAATACCTCCAGGGTGATAGTTCAGCAATATCAGAATGAAGCGCAGTTAAGGTACCAGATGTACAACCAGACAGCCCAGAACCTCCTGGCAGCCCGTGCCAAGGTGCAGCAGGAAGCTCCAGTGCTGGTTGTGGTCCAGCCTGGTATTGCTCCCCATATCGGCAAACCTTCCAAGGTGAAACTCACTTTGTTATGGTTTGTTCTTGGCGGTATGCTTGGGGCTGTATGGGTATTGTTCCAGGAGAACAAGAAGAATCGCGAAACGGAGAATGTCGCTGAAGTCAACGATTAAGTCCCTGCCTTGTTATTCTGTCTGGCGCAATCGTCTCCATATTTATGGTGACGCGGCATCAATGATTTGGATACGCATCTGTCTTGCGATACCGTCCAAACATTTCCGCCGTTTCTTCTTGAACTGTCACCGGGACGTCTGCGTTCACAAATCAGTACCGTTGTATCACAGACTTGAGTGGTGGAAGGGGCCGCTGTCCATTTCCGAGGGCAGTTCCGTCGGTTTCCGCAATCATCTCGACTGTCGAAAGGGTATCGAAATAGGCAAGAATGTTTGCCTGGCCTCCGATGTGACGATATGGACTTTGCATCACGATTACAATGACGTCCATTTTTCCAGCAGGGGAGGAAAGGTCACGATAGGAGATTATGCCTGGTTGTGCTCCAATTGCATAATCCTTCCCGGTGTGACTATTGGAGAAGGCGCGGTAGTAGCTGCCGGTGCAGTAGTGAGCCGTGACGTTGAGTCCTGGACAGTAGTAGGCGGAGTTCCTGCAAAACCGATTGCCAGGCGCGAAGTCAAAGAATACGATTACAGGCCGGGAGATTACTGGCTTCCTTTGCTATGATGGGTTTAGACCTGCGGAATTATTACAAGGCAGCGCTTGCAGGAATCGTGTTTGTGTTCCTGCATTCGCTGAGGTATTTTGATTTCATAGGGATTGACGAAACCATCTATGGCCATATCAGCAAATTGCTTGCACTCTTGCTGATAGCGCTGTTCTTTTTCACAAAGGGCCCAAGGCGTACCCCGGGCTGGTTCTGGATGATAGCGCTTTTGGTGGTACCTATGTTCAGTTTTCTTCCTGCGTGGATAGAAAACGGACAGTCGCCTGTACAGTCGGTTAGTGCTTATCTGCCGTTCGGACTCGTACTGGTGTATTTCATTCTGCATAAGGCAAAAATATCCCCCGCCGAACTGGTACGTATCTTAACCGTTATTGCGTTAGTGAGGATTGGTATTTATGTGGTGCAGCAGTTTACGTATCCCAACTATCTTTTCGCTTTCCGTCAGGAAGGACTGAACGCCTCAGGCGTTTTTACAGGGATAGAGGTACGAAGCGGCATCTACCGATACTATATCGAAGATACCTACCTTTCGATGTTTCTGGTTTTCTATTATCTGCAGAAGACCATTAAACGCAGGCGTTCTTCCGATCTGATACTGTTTGGTGTCGGCTTGGTGGGTGTTTATCTTGACCAGTCGCGACAGTTTATGGTATCAACCCTGGCTGCAATACTGTTCGTGCTGTTCTTTGCATCAAAAATTCGCTACAAGGGATGGCTGGTGCTCGGCCTGAGCTCAATTGTAGCCATCATCCTGCTGAATTCGGAGAAGCTGTTCGAAGATCTGATTTATATGACTCAGAACGACTTAAGTTCCGACAATATCCGCCTGCTGGCATATACCACCTATGGCCTGGAGTTTTGGGGCGGGCCGCTTTCCGTTATCTTCGGTAACGGCCCGGTGGGAAACAGCGGCTACGGAGCCCAGGTTCAGCATTATTACGAGAATCTTAGACTCTATCATGCAGATGTGGGAATAGTGGGTGCGGCGAACCTGTATGGCGTCGTTACCGTGCTTCTGTTCCTGGCATTTATGGTCTTTTTCGTATTCCGCAACTGGCGCAAACTCCAGATGCACCTTAAGATGTACTACCTAGCCATGCTGGTTAATATCCCGCTGGTGACCATCTATACCCAGAATCTCAACTGGTTTGTGTTCTTCGGTTTTATGCTCTATCTGAGCGACCGCAGCATAATGCGGTATGACCGCAGGATGCGTATGCTACGCAAAAGCAAAACAGATGTCGCTGAAGCAAAAGCTTGAGTCCAGGCCCTTCCTGAGGAATTTTTCGCTGCTGACCGTCGGCAACTTCGGCTCGCGGCTGATTTCGATGGTGATAAACATCATCGTGGCACGCGTGCTTGCTCCGGAGCATTACGGCGAATACTCCCTGGTGCTGACATACATCAGTATGTTCTACTTTGTGGCGTCGCTTGGACTCAGCCAGTTGGTAACGCGATCCGTGGCGAGGGACCAGGAGAATTCAGACTACTACTTCCGGCTTTCTCTCTGGCTGCGCTTGCTTGGGTTTGTGGTTGCGGCAGTGGCGTTCGGCATCTATGGACTTGTTGCCAAGACTGATTTTTCAACAGTCGCCATCTTCTCTATCCTCGGAGGCGTGTTCCTGGAGAGCCTGTGGGACGGGCAGCAGAACGTGGCTTTCGGAATGCAGCGGATGGAGTGGAACACCATAATAGGGATTGCATCTACGCTGCTTAACCTGCTGGTGTACCTGGTAATGTACTTCTTTCTGCCGCGCTCCTGGTTTACCGTGGAGTCGGTTCTGGTGGTGTATCTGGCAATCTATGTGATAAAGAATGCTGCCTACTATTGGTGTATGAAGCGATATGGGCTGCTTCGTCTGACGGATAAAGAGCGGGAAATAACATTACCGGTATGCAAGTCGTACCTTCGCAACAGTATGCCGTTCTATGTAATGTATCTGCTGGGATTGTTTACCGGCCAGTTCCCGATACTGTTCCTGGAACATAACGCAGGCCTGGAGGAAGTCGCATTCTTCAATACCGCAAACAAGTTGTTGCTGCCAATAACCCTGTTTATGACTACAGCGTTCAGTGCGTTTTTCCCGAATCAGTCCATCCTTTTTGCCAAGGACAGGAATGCGTTCAGCGATCAGACGCGCAAAGTGTTGATACTGGTTTGCGGAATCGGCATTTTCCTTGCGCTGTGCGTGAGTCTTCTCAAGGGCGAGATTGTCTGGCTCCTTTATGGAGAAGCTTACAAAAATACCGCAGACGTGCTTTCGTACCAAACTTGGTATGTGGTAATGTACAGCATCTTCTGTCTGAACGGCAATACCCTCGGCGCTGCCGATGCCCAGAAGAAACTTGCCGTATGTTCGGTCGTTTATGCTGTCGTCAGCACTCCGATACTGTATTACTCGTCAAAATACGGAGCAGACGGGCTCGCGGTAGGATTTGTAATAGCAAGTATTATCAACCTGGCCTACATTATGCCGGTGCTGAAATTAACGGTAGGAGGCTCGATGAGTTGGGGCTTCTCGATAGGATTGATAGCGGTTCTGTTTGCCGCTGCGGCACTGGGTATCTTCGCTTTTGGGTGGATGCCCCTGTGGCTGCGTATCGTGTTGCTGGCTCTGATGTGTGCCGTCGTCTTTGTTGAAAGAAAAAGAATAATCGCTTACGTCCGCTGATATGGATAAAATAGCTGTAATCGGTGCCGGCGTGTCCGGGCTCAGTGTAGCGAATCTGTTGAAAGACAGATATCAGGTAAAAGTATTCGAGAAGGAGTCGGAGCCTGGAGGACTTGTGCGTTGCCGAAGGGTAGAAGGAAATCTGTTTCACATCTGCGGAGGACACGTTTTCAATTCACGCAGGCAGGACGTGCTGGACTGGTTCTGGTCGCACTTCGACCGTGAAAAGGAATTCGTTAAGGCTGAGCGCAACTCGGTGGTTGTTTTCCCCGATGGCCTGAAGGTGCCATATCCCGTTGAGAATTACATTTATCTCTTCCCGGAAGATGTTCAGAAGAGTATCGTTGCAGATTTGGTTGCTCTTGCAGCGGAGGGTCAGGACGGTGCTGCGAATTTTGAAGAGTTCCTGCAGAAGCGTTTCGGCAAGACGCTTTACGAACTCTATTTCCGGCCCTATAACGAGAAGGTCTGGCGCAGGCCGCTTGGCAATGTGCCCCTTACGTGGCTTGAGGGGAAACTCCCTATGCCGAGTGTTGCCGAGATAATGTACAACAACATTAACCGTGTTCAGGAGAAGGCCTTCGTGCATTCTTCTTTTTGGTATGAAAAGAATGGCGGCTCCCAGTTTCTCGTGAACAGGCTGGCGGAAGGGATTGATATTGAATACGGTGCGGATATCCATTCCATCACTCGTGAAAACGGTCAATGGACCGTGGCGGGGGAGAGCTTCGACGCGGTTGTGTTTTGCGGTAATATCAAGGATTTGCCGGGTATGCTCCGCGGCGTGGACACGTGCGGCAAAATCGACTTCGTGGAAGACCTGGAGTATCACGGTACCACATCTGTGCTCTGCAGCATCGACGCCAACCCATATTCCTGGGTGTATCAACCGGGCAGCAATCATAAATCGCATCGTATTATCTGCACCGGTAACTTCGCCCAGTCAAACAATGCCCCCGGTAAGATGAGTGCCAGTATCGAATTCACCGATGGCATTTCCAAAAATGAGATACTGGATAACTTGTCGAGAATGCCGTTCCATCCGCAGTTCATTGATCATAACTACAGCCGTTACACCTATCCCATCCAGGATTCACATACCCGCGGACAGGTCGCTGCATTAAAGGAGGCACTGTCATCTGAGCGTATGTATCTCTGCGGCCGTTTTGCTGAATGGGAGTACTTCAATATGGATGTGGCCATGGGGTCGGCAATGGATTTATGCAAGACACTGTGAAAAAGCTAAACAGGATTATATCCCAGCGAAGATTCTCGCCATATCCTTCTTTCCGCATAGTATATGAGTGGGAGGATATACTGTCGCAGGCACTGGGCGTGCCTGTCCGTTCGCCTGGCGAAATAAGCAATGTCTTGCACCGGCGTTTTGAGAAGAACGGTCTTACCGGTCTGTACCACGCCCTGACTCCCCAGTGCAGTCTTGGATTGCGATACATAATGACGGCAACTACGGAGGAGGAATGTTGGTACAATCGTAATTCCATTCCTGTCATCATCGATTTCTGGCTGGAAGAAAAGGATTTGCCTGCGTTTTATAAGGCATTCAGGCACGTTCCGCTTATATTGGTTACCAGCCGGGAGGTTTATGAATTACTGTTGTCACACGGTTGCCCGATACCGGTTGAACACTGGGGCCTTTCCGTTCCTGACAGTTATCTTGACAGACTTGCCCGACAGCAGGAGAAGAAGTACGATTTCTGTTTCTTTGGACGCCCGAATCCCTTCTTTCTCCGTCTGATTGATGAATATGCAGCGAAGCATCCTGGATTTGAGTACGTGCTGAATAAAGGTAGCATCGACAACCGCAGTTATGTGACCAATACAGGACGCCATATATGTGCCGATACGGGGCGAGAGAGCTATTTGCAAATGATAGCTGCTACGCGTATCAGTTGCTATACTACTCCCGGAATCGATGAATCCAAGGCTGAAAGCAGGCGCTTTAATCAGGTTACTCCTCGTGTATTCGAGATGCTGAGCAACCGTTGCCACGTTATCGGACATTACCCTATGAACCCGGATACGCAGTGGTATGACTTGTCCTCGATAGTGCCCAATGTGGATGATTATCAGGCTTTTGAGCGCGAAATGGACAGGCTCCTTAAGGAACCGTTCGATGTTGACAAGGCCTCCGCGTTCTTAAAGAAACACTGCACGTCGCAGCGTGCAGTTGAACTCCAGGAAGTTCTGTCCAAGCAATCGATAGCGATTAGCAGGAAATGAAAATAGTCTATTGTTCTACACCTCCGTTCGCCGACTGCGACGCCCCTTTGCTCAAGGCTTTCTGCGCCCTTGGCCACGAGGTGCATTATTTCCTGCATATCGCACCATATTCTCTCAGGACCACCCTGATAGATATCAGGACACCTATAAGTGAATTCGGAATATTTCCCGTTTCGGAGTTCGATGATCTGGCCGCCTTGCAGGACTATATGCCCGGAGTAAGGATATATGTAGTGAACAACCCGGACGGAAAGAATAATCTGAAGGCTTTTCAACTCAGCCTGAAGGAGAAAGCGTTGATCAAAAAGATAGCTCCGGATGTCATTCAGTATGTCGAGACTCCGGCTCCTTTCCATCTTCCGGTTTTATGGCACTTCCGCAAAAAAGCAGTCTGTACTATTCACGATCCCGTTCCTCACTTGAACCGGATGAAGAAACTGGAGAGAGCGTGCCGGTATATGGCATCTTGTATCTTCCCGAAATTCGTGCTTTTGAATAAGCGTCAGACTGAAGAATTCTGCAAGCAGTTCCGTGTAAAGCCGTCTAAGGTTTTCTACTCGTGCCTGGGGCCTTATCCCTGTTTATCCGATTCTTCTGAGGCTCCGTATCCTGATGGAAAGTATGTCCTGATATTTGGCAGGATAACACCGTATAAAGGAATTGATGCCGGCATAGCGGCTATGGACACTGTTTCCGGCATATGTCCTGGAGTCTCACTGGTTATAGCCGGTTCAGGAAAACTTTATTTCGATGCCTCATTGTATAAGGGAAAGCCATACATAAAACTGATGAACAGATACATCACTTCTGAGGAACAAGTGTCTTTGATACGTCATTCCCTGTTTGTGATGTGCCCTTATACTGAGGCGACTCAGAGTGGCGTAGTACAGACGGCATTCGGCCTGGATACTCCTGTTCTGGTGACCAATGTGGGTGCTCTTGCGGATGCGGTTGAAGATGGAGTTACCGGTCGCGTTGTAGAGGGTAATAATGTAAGCGCCCTGGCAGATGTAATGGCTGAAATGATAAAGGACGAGGCAGGCCTGGAAGCGATGAGGGAAAATATTCGTGCTAAGAATGAGGGCCTTAAAGCCTGGCTCAATATAGCGCAGAAGTATTTGGATGTTTACAATGCCTGAAAATCCTGTCATAGTAGTTGGCGGAGACCACCACAATATGCTTGGGGTGGTCCGCGCGGTCGGTAAAGCCGGGAAAAAGGTTAAGGCCATTATCCTGGAACCGGGCCCGCAGACATATGTGTCAAAAAGCAGGTACATCGTGGCTTGGAAGCAGATTCGGGCAACGGACGAACTGATTCCGTGTCTGTTGACTATGGCGGAAGGCGAAGCTTTGAAGCCGGTCGTTATCTGCTGCCACGACGGAATGGCAGCGATGCTGAATGATAATTCGAAGCTCCTGTCGGAAAAACTGATTATTCCCGGTTGTGAGGAAGAAGGGCGACTGAACTATCTGATGGACAAACTCGTGATGAATGAGTTGGCTGTCAGTTGTGGTCTGGAGGTACCTCAGGCTGACTCTTTCCCGTGTATCATAAAGCCTCGTAAGAGTTTTGCCGGGGAGAAGCAATGGATACAGATCTGCAAGAATGAGGATGAACTGGAGGCATGCAGGCAGATGTACGGAAAAGATAAACTGCTCGCACAAAGGTTTATTCAGTCAGTTGCCGAGTATCAGTTAATAGGTTGCTCGTTGCCCGACGGGAATGTGATAATCCCGGGCGTTTCGTCAATTCTGCGGCCCTGCAAAGGCTCCAACACAAGTTTCCTTCGTTATTCCGGTCCTGAAACGATAGTTGATGCAGCCAAGGTAAAGGACTTTGTGCTTAAGACTGGCTATCACGGTTTGTTCAGTGTTGAATTCGTGCGCGACGCCGATGGAAGGGACTACTTTCTGGAGATTAATTTCCGCAATGACGGAAACGCTGTCTGCGTCACCCGGGCGGGAGTTAATCTTCCACTTATCTGGATTTTTGGCGTAACAGGCAAGGATTATAAGCAGGAGGCAGCCAAGACGGTCAAGACGGTATATGTGATGCCCGAGTTCGACGAACTTTCGCTGCTTACTTCGCATACCATTTCATTGGGAGGCTATTTGAGCGACCTTCTGAAGACCAATGCCGGGATGGAATTCGATTTCAGGGACCAGCTGCCTTTCTGGTTTCAGTTGAAGCGCAGGATAATCCATAAAGCAAAAGGATAATGGGACTTTCCGGCTGGATTAAGAGACACAGATGGGACCTGGCGATAGTTGATGAAAACTGGCATTTCAGTTTCATTGAGTCGCCGTATAAGGACAGGTGGTTCGCCGACCCGTTCATACTCTCCGTATCCGATAAGGAAATTGTATTATTGGTCGAGGAATTCACCTACTCGATAGGCCGTGGACGTATTGCCAGGCTTGCCATAGACCGCAATCTCTTGTTCATCTCGGAGATGCAGATAGTGCTCGATCTGAATACTCATCTGTCTTTCCCCAGTATAGTCAGGGAAGGCGGCCGGGTGTTTATCATACCGGAGAATTCTGCATCAGGGAACAGTACCATATACGAGTACGACGACAGTTCCCGAAAAGCGGATCCTATCTCGGTAATATGTGATTATCCTCTGACTGATGCCACACTGCATAGTGAAGGAGATTCCGCCTTTCTGTTCAGCACTTTCATTCCTGACCCCAACGGCAAAACCTTGACGATATTTAAAAAGGACGGAACGGGAAAATATCAGCCGGTGCAAAGTGTGATGTTTGATGATTATGTAGCCAGAAACGCAGGCGCTTTGTTGGAAACAGCCGGCGGACTCATCCGGCCGGCCCAGATATGCGACGGCGGTTTTGGCTATGGTCTTGGCCTTGAATTTCAGCGCGTTACTTATAAAGACGGCCAATTCTCATTTGAGGCGCTTGAGCGCCGTTTCCCTCCAAAGGGATATGACGGGATGCATACATACAATACCTTTGGCGAAATTGCAGTTGTTGATTGCCGTCGTTTCCTTCGCCCCTTACTTAGAAATACCCTGCACGCAATCAAGGGGCTTTTCGCAAAATGAAGATAATCCATTTTTTATACGAACTGGTATCCGGTGGGGCCGAAAGATTTGTGGTTGACCTGGCCAATGCCCAGGCTGCCGGGAATCACGATGTGACCGTGTGTATCCTGCGTCCCCTAAATGACAGGTCAGGCTTCAACAGGCAGTTCCTGAGCCCGCAAGTAGGCTTCCGTTCCCTGGGTGTTGAAAGCGGAATATCGCCGGCGAAACTTCGCGTGGTCAAGGATTATTTCCTGTCGGAACGTCCGGATGTAATACATTGCCACCATAACATTCTGCCATATTTAACCCTTCTCGCGTTCAATCCCCGCAAGCCGGTAATCGTTCATACGGTTCACAGTGCGGCTGAGCGGGCAAATAAGAATTCGGTTGAGCGCTGTTTGACCGGGTTTATGTACAAAAGACGGATTGTCAGGCCGGTGACCATATCGTCCGAGTGCAATGCATCGTTTGCCAGAGTATATGGTTTCAGCGCCGACTGCATCGTAAACGGCCGGGCAGAATATACGCCAGGCCGTGACTCCGAGTCAGTTAAGCAGGAAATTGCAGGCTTTAGGGCAACTGATAACACCAAGGTTTTCGTGCACGTCGGCAGATGCCATCCTGTGAAAAACCAGCAAATGCTGATAGATGCATTCAACGCTCTGGACAAGGAAGGAGTCGATTTTACATTGCTTGTCCTGGGAGCAGCTTTTGACTCGGCTCTTGGTCAGGAAATAGTCAAGCGGGCTTGCCCGAAGATTCATTTTCTGGGAGAGAAAAGCAACGTGGCAGATTATCTGATGAATTCTGACGCCTTTTGCCTGACCTCTCTAAGCGAAGGTTTGTCAATCTCATTGCTGGAAGCGATTCAGTGCGGGTTGACGCCAATCTGCACACCTGTTGGTGGAAATCCCGATGTGGTGATTGATAGCAAGACGGGTTATCTTTCTGCCGGCTTGTCGCAAGAGGCTTATCTGTATGCCATTCACCGTTATTTGGATCATCCGCTTGACAAGGCGGCCCAGAAGCAGTATTTCAAAGAAAATTTCTCAATGGAGACGTGCTGCGCAAAGTATGTCGCCTTATACGAAAAAATGATTCATTAATGAGAGTTCTTCATATAACTACCAATTATCCTACTCCGGATTTCCCGATATTCGGAATCTTCGTAAAAGAACAGGTCGAGTCCTTGCGGGCAGCAGGCGTTGAATGTGACGTTCTGTATTGTGACCGCAAGGGGAAAGGAACATGGATGTATATAACGTGGATACCGCGGATATGGTGGAAGATACTGCGGGGAAGATATGATGTGATTCATTGCCATCACGCCCTCTCGGCCCTGCTGTGCCTATGCACCCTATGGCCGCTGTTCAAGAAATGCGTGGTGTCATACCAGAACGATCCTACCCGCGAGTGGAAGATTAACTGCTTTGGCCTCATCCACGCGTGCTTCAACCGCATTATCATAAAGAATACTTCTCCTTATCTTTCAAGGACCCGTACGGTTTATCTCCCTAATGGATGCAATGAGAAGATCTTCGTTCCTATGGATCGGTCTGAGTGCCGAAAGGAACTGAATATGGATCAGGATGCGGTTTACATCCTTTATATGGATTCCAACAAGTGGGGGAGGACGCAAAAGCGTAAAGACCGTTTTGATGCCACACTCGAGTTATTGCGCAAGTACTTCCCGGATGTGCGTTCTGTTGAACTGTACAATACCCCCCGGGAAAAGATACCTGCGTATATGAATGCCTGCAATCTGCATCTGATCAGCAGCGATTTCGAGGGCTCACCCAATTCAGTTAAGGAATGCCTGTGCTGCAATGTGCCCGTAGTATCCACCGATGTCGGCAATGTTCGGGATATGATAGGCGATATAAACGGGTGCTATGTTGTTGAGGAGTTCACCCCGGAAGCGCTTGCTGAAGCAGTCAGAAAGGTACTTGATTCAAAGGCGTCCTTTGACGGCCGCAGGGCTTTCCTGCAAAAGGATTATTCCCTGACTGCCGTAGCCGGGAAGCTCAGATCATTGTATGAGGATATTCTCTAAAGCAATAATATGTCTGGCGTTCGCCTTGATGTTGGCGTTGCCGGTTGGGGCTACGACGGTTTACGTCTCGTCTTCATCCGGAAGTGATGCCAATTCCGGACTGACCCGGGAGGATCCCCTCTGCACAATAGGTGCGGCAATTGAAAAAGGTAGCCGGATTCTTCTCAAAGCTGGAGATGTGTTCTATGGTTCAGTCAGTTTGTACGGACGCGAACTGTCCCGTTATGGGGAAGGAATCAATCCCGTAATAAGCGGTTACAAAAGAATAGACGGCCAGCGGTGGAACCGCGTATCCCGAAATGTGTGGCGGATAAAACTGACCACAAAACGCTATTCCGGCAATACGGTAGCAGAGCCGTCTTTTCTGAACAATGTCGGCTGTATTCACGAGTACGACAAGGGGCTGATTCACGGCAGAAAAGTTCAATACATCGAGGACCTGAAAAACGATTGGGATATCTGGCAGACGGACAAGAATGGGAAGGAGGTTACAGAGGAGGATTTCAATTATTTATACCTGTATTTGTCGCGGAACCCCAGACGAATGCATCTGGAGCTTTCTACCGGTATTGCCGCAATGTACCTTGCCAATGCTACGGTGGGCGGAGTGGATTTCGAAGGCTTTGGATTCGGCCTTGCTGCAGGAACGCATACTACGATTCGCAATTGCAACATTGATGCGATGGGAGGAATGCAGGCAGTAGGAGATGATTCTTTCATCTGTTATGGCAACGGAATAGAGTTCTACGTCGCGTCGGACATCGAAGACTGCCTGGTGGAAAAATGCAGGGTTTCGCGCTGCTACGATTGCGGAATAACGATTCAGGCTTCAGATCAGGGTCAGGCTACACCCAGGAATATTCTGGTCAGGGATAATTTAATCGTTTCGTGCTGTGAGGGTTGGGAAGATTATTTGAGGAACGATGACAACGTGGTTTTCGTCAATTGCCGTTTCAGCCATAATGTTGTCGCGGACAGCGGAAACTCGGGATTCGGTTATTCTGACGGACGATTCAAGTACTGCCACATCCTTGGAAACAATTTTCTGGGTGACAAAGGGATGATTATTGAGGATAATGTATTCATAGGTGGTAATTACTATTGCACAATGCCTTATGATGGCCGCTATACTTCACATAAATGGAGCGGCAATGTCTGTTACATTACTCCAGGCAGCTTCATCCTCTCTAATTATGTCGGCACTGCTGATGTTATCCGGATAACCGAGAACGGCATTGATAAGGAAATAACTGAATACCGTAGATTGACAGGAGATCAAACTACACGCTTCGTGTTATGCAATCAATCCGAAATCGATACAATGATTGCTGAACTATACATTAATGTAATCGTTAATGGCT
The DNA here is from genome assembly GCA_002309995.1 of Bacteroidales bacterium UBA1197. Lineage (GTDB taxonomy): Bacteria > Bacteroidota > Bacteroidia > Bacteroidales > UBA932 > Cryptobacteroides. Next base: position 37,050 of record DBYB01000051.1, on the reverse strand, counting down.
TAAACATGATGTAACTTTACGTAATTATTTTTTTACAATAATTATTATTTCATAATTTTGTAGAAATAATTAATGCCGGGATTATGATTAAACGCCCGAATAACCCTTTCATTAAATCTACGGATATCCCGGATCCGTTTTTTTGTGTGATTATTCCCATTAAGGACCCGAATATATCTGCTGGTCAGCTTGTGGCCTTACAGGCTCTTCAGCTGGGGAAACCGATCATTGCGACCAGATGCTCAGGATTGAAAGATTATCTTGTTGATGGTGTTACGGCTCTCGTAATAAATAATGACATTCAAGATTTGCACAAGTGCCTGGAGAAGCTTTCAGACGACGCTTTTTATGAAAGGATGTCCCGTAATGAAATAGAGATGTTTCATGCCCATTATTCATCCCGGAGCCATGGGGGCTTCATTTGCCGTATGTGTTCATAATCTGCCAGTTTAATAAAAGATGTCAAATCTAATCCTTACCGCAGTCCCCCTAATAGCGCTCGGAGTTGTTGCCCTATATGGGAACAAGAAGGATGACTCCGAGACCTATTTTTATTCCAAAGACTACACTACGGTACTTAAAGGAATCTGTGCCATTATCGTAATGATGGTTCATGTCCCGGACCGTTTTGTCAATCCGCTTCAAGATGCCGTTGGAAGTTTTGCTTATGTAGCAGTAACATTGTTTTTCCTTACCTCGGCCTACGGAATGCATCTGTCCCTTAATCGCAGTCAGGATTATCTTAAGCATTTCATCCGCAATAGACTCTCATCTCTATTAGTGCCTCAATTGATAGTGAATATTATCGTTTTTGCTGTTATCGACATTATCCTCATTAGCGAAATAACTGGCGGAACTCCATCATGGCGTCATTTGTGGTACTTGGATGATTATGTGTTAACTTTGCTTGAGTATTGTGTGGCGTTCTTTGTAATTGCCCTTGCCTTCAGTAAATTACATTGGCGGTATTCTGTTTATAGAGACATTATGCTCATTGCTCTTGTGGCAGGGTCTTCGTTAGTCATGTATTTTCATTTTTACTCGAATCAGAACTCTGCCCAGATGAGTTGGCCTTATGAACGCTTTGGCTTGATATGGGGCATTTTGCTGTACAATTTCTTTAAGCCGATATGCCGCTGGTTGAACACCAAGAGAGGCATCAAACTCATCTTGTTTGCAATAATATGTTTGATATTAGGTTTAGCGTACCTGCGGTTCAAGCCTGTATTTTTCTGGGGGGAATTCCTTCTTAAGGTTGTTCTCGGTTTAGCAATTATTGTGTTCCTGTTTTTGTTAACACAAGGCAGGTTTTTCGGGAATGCCGTCAGCCGTTTCTTAGGAACAATATCTTTTGAAATATATCTCATTCATCGTTTTACGTACATATTAGTCGGTTACATATTCCCGGAAATAAGCAGTGGCCTTTTTATCTTAATCTCTTTTGCCATCACTATTGTTCTCGCATATTTTACACATTTAATCGACGCTCCGCTCGTAAAACTGATAAGAGCCCCAAAAACCAATCATTATAGTGAAAGCTAAGAAACTCAACGGAACGGTAATCGTAACATATCGCTGCAATGCCCGTTGTACGATGTGCAACAGGTACAAGGCGCCGTCGCGCCCGGAGGATGAAATCTCCGTGGAGACGATAAAGAAGCTGCCCAAAATGTATTTTACCAATATTACGGGAGGGGAGCCGTTCATACGTGAAGACCTGAAAGACATAGTGCGCGAACTGTACAAGCTCTCTGACCGTATCGTCATAAGCACTAACGGTTACTTTACAGACCGCATCATCGACCTGTGCAAGGAGTTCCCGCAGATTGGCATACGTATCAGCATCGAGGGACTGGAACAGACCAATAATGAGATACGGGGTCTGGAGAATGGCTACCAGAGGGGATATCAGACGCTTAAGAAGCTGCGCGAGATGGGTATGAAAGATGTTGGGTTCGGTATGACCGTACAGGATAAGAACGCACCCGACCTTGTGCCTCTCTATAAGATAAGTGAGGAGATGGGAATGGAGTTTGCGACGGCAAGTCTGCACAATAGTTTCTACTTCGTCGAGGCGAAGAATATCATCCACGACCGCCCTATGGTGGCACAGAACTTCGAGAATCTGGTAAACGAACTGCTTAAGTCCAACAGCCCCAAGAAGTGGTTCCGTGCCTATTTCAACCACGGACTCATCAATTACATCTACGGTCAGCCGCGTCTGCTGCCCTGCGATATGAGCTTCGATACTTTCTTTATCGATCCGTATGGCGATGTGATGCCTTGCAATGGCACCAAGGACAAGCTGGTGATGGGCAATCTTAACCGTCAGGGTTGGGATGAACTCTGGAGCAGCCCCGAGGCTGAAAATGTACGCAAGGCCGTTCGCCACTGCGACAGGCAGTGCTGGATGATAGGCTCGGTAAGCCCCGCAATGCACAAGTATATCTGGAATCCAGCTTGGTGGGTGATGCGTCATAAACTGAAGCCCGGCAAGAAGTATTCGATGTACGAGATTCCGGCCGTACGTGATTATCGCGATGGAAAGGTTACCAAAGATCAGCTGGATGCACTTTCCACCTGCGATATGGGAGCAACCGCTAATGACGGCCTGAAGAAATGAAAGTCGTAGTTACCGGAACCAGGGGAATACCCAACATAATGGGCGGCGTGGAGACGCATTGCGAGAATCTGTGCCCCAGGCTTGCCAAAGACGGCATAGATGTAACCGTAGTCAGGCGTGCGTCTTATGCCAACGATAAGTTGACCGAATGGGAAGGCGTTAAGATCAAGGATATTCCTTCCCCTCGCAAGAAGGCGTTTGAGGCGATAATCCATACTTTCCGCGCCGTGAACTTTGCGGCCAGGGAGCACGCGGATATCATTCATATAAACGCAGTCGGTCCGGCGTTGATCGCCCCATATGCAAAACTGCGCGGCCTCAAGGTAGTCTTTACCCATCACGGGCCTGATTATGATCGTGAGAAATGGGGCCGTATGGCCAAGTTTATGCTTCGCCTTGGGGAACGTCTCGGAGTCCGGTATTCAGACGACGTGATAGTCATTTCGGATGTAATCCGCAACATCATCAAGCAGAAATACGGACGTACCGACCGAGTTCACCTTATATATAATGGAGTTCCTTCTCCGGAAGTCTGCGATTATCCCGAGTATTTCAGCGAACTGGGCATCGAACCCGCAAAGTATGTTCTGGGTATGTGCCGGTTCGTTCCGGAAAAGCGGCTTCACGATTTGGTTGAGGCATTCAAGGGGATAGAGGGATATAAGCTCGTTCTGGCCGGTGATGCCGATTTCGAGGACGACTATTCCCGAAAGCTCAAGGCTGATGCTAAAGAGGCCGGTGCCGTCCTGACGGGCTTTATCCGGGGCCGGAAACTGCATTCTCTTCTGACCCACGCTGCTTGCTATGTGCTCCCTTCTTCACACGAGGGTCTGCCGATTGCGCTCCTTGAAGCTATGAGTTACGGAAGCAAGGTGCTGGTGAGCGATATACCTGCTAATCTGGAAGTCGGTCTTCCTTCAGAATGTTATTTCCATTGTGGGGATACGGCTCAACTACGGGCGTCCCTGATTTCGCAGCTTGCAGACACCACGGCTCCTGAATATGATATGTCCAAGTATGACTGGGACCATATCGCATGGCAAGTGAAGAATGTATATGAATTAAGTCAACGCACAAAGTAATATGAACCTCAGGACATTCAATATCAAGGAGTTCTTTTATTTCAGCGTGCCGGCGATGGTGGTGGATCTGGGGATCCACATCGGAGTGTTCGAGTGGCTGCTGAAGGTGTTCCAGTTTACGGACCCCATGGATTATATCCTGATGCGTCCGCGCTCGCTGTATTTCCTTATCGTGGGCTTCATCATCGCGATGGTGATAGTGCCGGTGAGGATATACGAACGGGGATTCACCTGGAAGACGATAGTGATGCGGACGTTTTTCCAGTGCCTGATTACCATAGGTGTGCTGGCGGCGTCCATCAATGTGTTGTTCCACAGTTTCGCAGGTCATTTCCTGATGTACGAGGGGATGCTTGCCGGGGTGCTCATCAGCGTGTGGCACCTGCTGTTCCGGGCGGTCATCGTGGCTGCGAGGAAGCAGGGTCGCAACAAGATACACGTGGTGATAGTGGGCGACAACGAGGATGCCGGCCGTATGGCCAATATGCTGCGCGACGACCGCGAGTATGCCGATTACAAGCTCGTGGCCACATTCGGCGAGGACCTGGATGCCATCAAGGAGTACCTGGAGAACAACAAGGTGCATCAGGTGTACTGCAGCCTCAATCCGGCTCTCAAGTCGGAAATCGTCAACAGCATCATCCTCAGCTGCGAGAACCTGTTCATCGACTTCTTCTATGTGCCCAATATGGAAGGATACCTGCACAGGTCCAAGACCTTCAGCGAGCTGGGCCCCTTCACCGTAATCAAACTTCGTGACGAGCCGCTGGCGAATCCGCTTAACGCTGCCATCAAGCGCCTGTTCGACATAATCGTCAGCCTCCTCTTCCTGGTTACCCTGTATCCGATTATATGGTGCTTTGTGGCGATTGGCACGACCATCAGTTCGCCCGGGCCCATACTCTTCAAGCAGAAGCGCACCGGCTACAAGGGACGCCCGTTCACGATGTACAAGTTCCGCTCGATGAAGGTGAACGCCGATGCCGACAAGCTGCAGGCCACCGCCGACGACCCCAGGAAGACCAAGTTCGGAGACTTCCTGCGCCGTACTTCCATCGACGAGCTGCCTCAGTTCATCAACGTGCTGCTGGGCGATATGTCGCTCATCGGCCCCCGTCCCCATATGGAACTGCACACCGAGATTTATACCAAGCTTGTGGATGAGTACCTCGTGCGCCATATGGTCAAGCCCGGCCTGACCGGGTGGGCGCAGGTGAACGGCTGCAGGGGAGAGACCAAGACTACCGAGGCTATGGCCGACCGAGTCCGTTACGACATCTGGTACATCGAGCACTGGTCTCTGGCGCTCGACGTCAGAATCATCTTTATGACCATCGCCCAGATACTAGGCGGCGACAAGCAGGCATATTAGGATGGACATCTTCTTCGAGTTGATTCAGATGGCGATTGGCCGGCGCGAGTCGCTGAGCCGGATGCCGCAGGACCGCCCGGAATGGGAGGCCCTGTATGCCGCCGTGGCCAAGCATAGCCTGCTGGGAATCACTTTCCCCGTAATCGACAGGCTGCACGACGAGACCGAAGTCCCTCTGGGAGTCTATTCCAGGTGGGCGATGATCGCTATGAAAATCGCCAAGCGCAACGAAGCCCAGATCGAGCAGTGCCGATCCCTGAACGAGAGGTTCTCCGCCGCTGGCTTCCGGTCCTGCGTGCTCAAGGGACAGAGCGCCGCCCTGCGATATCCCGACCCGTCGAGGCGCCACAGCGGCGATATCGACCTGTGGGTTGAGGGCGACAGGCGCAAGGTGGTGGATTATCTGCGTTCAGTGTGCAAGTTGGGCAAGATAGTATATCATCACTGCGACGCCGAACTCGTCCAGAATATGGGCGTGGAGGTGCATTTTATGCCGTCCTGGATGAATGCGCCGCTGGCCAACCGCCGGCTCCAGCGCTGGTTCGACTCCGAAGCCGACGGCCAGTTCTCCAACTTCAACCCGGAACTCGGCTTCTGCGTGACGACGACCCCCTTTGATGCCGTCTATATGCTCATTCATATCTACCGGCACGTGCTTGAAGAGGGAATAGGCCTGCGCCAGCTGCTGGATTATTACTATGTACTCAAGGTGCTGGATGATGGCCAGCGTGAAAAGGTACGCGCCGATTTGCGCAAGCTGAAGCTGGACCGCTTTGCGGCGTCCGTGATGTACCTGCTGCAGCAGGTGTTCTGTATGGAGGACAGCTTCTGCCTCTTCCCGGCGGACGCCCGCGAGGGCAGTTTCCTGCTGGACGAGGTGCTGCAGTCGGGCAACTTCGGCAGGCTCGATCCCAGGAACGCGCACGAAAAGGGAGAAGGCGTAGTGGCCCACGGCAAACGCAAGTTCGGCCGTGGGCTCAGGTACCTGGCCCATTATCCTTCGGAGGTGCTGTGGATGGCCCCCTTTATGGTGTGGCAGTATTTCTGGCGCCGCCGCAACGGCTATTTATATAAAGGAAGATGAACGAGTTCTTTGTGTCCCTGATGCTCCTCGGCGGGCTGTCTTCAGGCTCCGCTATGCCTTTCTATGCCGGTGCGAACCAGTTCGGCATAATGCCGGACAGCAGCGGGGGCCTCGCTCTCCTGCAGACTGGTATGCCGTTCGACGAGAGCAAGACCTTCCAGTGGCACTGGGGAGCGTCTGCAGGGCTCAAGGCTGATGCGGCCGGCACCGTGTTCCTGCCGGACGAGCTCTACGCCGGCGTGCGCTGGAAGCAGCTGCGGCTCGACGTGGGCCTGTGGCATCCGGAACTCAAGTATATGGCTGCGAGCCGCGATCTGGGGACGATGTCCGTTACGGGCGGCAACGTAGTTCAGTCCGGCAACGCACGCAGTATTCCGGGATATTCGCTCACGCTGGAGCCCTGGAACGTGCCGTTTACCAAGGGCAAGCTGCAGATTTTCGGGCGCTTCGGGGACTACAGGACGATAGATGAGCGATACGTGAAGGGCGCGCTGATCCACAATACCGAGGCGTGCCTGCGCTGGAATGCCGGCAAGCGCTTCAGCCTTACTTTCGGACTGGACCATTATACGATGTGGGGCGGCGACAGCCCGGAGTTCGGCCCGCAGACCATCAGCCTTTCCAATTATTTCAGGATACTTACGGGACGCGCCGGCAAGGAAGATTCGCCCGGCGGCGATCAGCAGAATGCCCTGGGCGACCACAGGGGCCGCGGTATGGTTCGCTTCGACTGGAAGGGCGACGGCTGGAGCGCCGGCTACCAGTTCGACAAGCCGTACGAAGACAAGTCGAGCATTCAGTATTATAATTATCCGGATGCTGTCCGAACCCTCAATATTTCCTTCGACGACAAGACCCGCTGGCTCAGCGACGTGGTGTACGAGTTCCACTATACGATGTGGCAGTCCGGCCCTTACGAGCGGCGTCTGGCAACGGACGAGGAGGTTGCCTCCGGGAATCCCCACGTGTGGCGCGAGAGCGAAGACAAACCCTGGTATTACATTGCCGGCGGGGCCGACAACTATTGCAACAATTACGAATACAAGTCGGGCTGGACTCACTTCGCCCGCCAGATAGGCAGCCCGCTGTTCTTTACGCGTCCCAGCGGAATGGGTACCTGGAACAACCTGCTCACGGCCCATCACGCGGCCTTCTCCGGCAGCCTGTTCCGTAAATTCCCCTGGAAGCTGATGCTCACCTGGAGCAATAACTACGGATGCTGGTTCTCGGAGAATTTCGCATACGACAGCGGAAGCCGCTTCGAGGAGCCTCTGCGTCAGTTCTCTTCCGTACTCACTACGGAATTTCCGCTCCTCGGCGGTGCGCTGAAGATAATCCCGGCGGTGTACCTCGATGAGGGCGACGCCCTCCCGCGCTGCTTCGGCGCAACCCTTTCGGTCAAATACTTTATTGTAGGAAAAGGCAGATGACAATCAGAAGCAAAGCCCCCCTGCGGCTCGGCCTGGCCGGCGGCGGAAGCGACGTCTCTCCGTACAGCGACATCTACGGAGGACTGGTACTCAACGCCACGATCAACCTCTACGCATACTGCATCATTGAGGAGGCGTCGGACGGGCAGATCGGCATCTGCTCCTACGACGACAACTGCGAACTAGTGTATCCTGTCGGACAGCAGTTGCCGGTTGACGGCGGAGCGCCTCTCGTGAAGGGAGTGTTCAACCGCGTGGTCCGCGACTTTGGCATCACCCCCCGGGCCTGCCGCATCACCACCTGGAACGACGCTCCCGCAGGCTCCGGCCTCGGCACCTCCAGCACTATGGTGGTGTGCGTGCTCAAGGCTTTCGCGGAATGGCTCTCGCTGCCCCTGGGGGATTATGAGATGGCGCACCTGGCCTACGAGATCGAGCGCAAGGACCTCGGACTCTCAGGCGGAAAGCAGGATCAGTACGCGGCCGCGTTCGGCGGATTCAATTTTATGGAGTTCCATTCCGACGACAGGGTGACGGTGAATCCCCTGAAGGTGAAGCGGTGGATAGTGGACGAACTGGAGTCGAGCCTGCTGCTGTATTTTACGGGCCGCTCGAGGAGCAGCGCGAAGATCATCGACGAGGAGTGCAGGAATACTTCTTCCGGCAAGCAGACTACCATCGAGGCGATGCACCTGATCAAGCAGAGCGCCATTGATATGAAGGCGGCGCTGCTCAAGGGCGATATGCGGGAGTTCGCCGCCATTATGGCGCGCAGTTGGGAGAACAAGAAGAAACTGGCGGACGGCATCACCAATCCCACCATACAGAAGGCGTTCGACGTGGCTGTGGAGGCGGGAGCGCTGGCCGGCAAGGTGAGCGGCGCGGGCGGCGGTGGTTTCATTATGTTCTTTGTGGAGCCCGGCCGCAAGAAGGCGGTGGAGGAGGCTCTTGAGGCCCTGGATGGCTACGTGCTGCCGTTCCTCTTCACGGACGGCGGAGCGCACGGATGGAAAATTTTCGGTTCAGAGATATGATACAGGTACTGGATGATCTTGTGGCGCGTTATCCTGCGCTGGAGTGCTGCCGGGAGCAGATTCTGCAGGCGGCGGAGATTATGGTCGAGTCTTATTCGGCGGACGGCAAGTTGCTTATTGCCGGCAACGGCGGAAGCGCTGCGGATGCGGAGCATATCGTCGGCGAGATGATGAAGACGTTCCGTATCCAGAAGACGCTTCCGGAGGGGTACGCGCAGGCGCTGATTGCGTGCGACCGCGAGATGGGAAACGTGCTGCGGACGCATCTCCAGGGCGCCTTGCCGGCTATTGCTCTGGTCGGCCACGTGTCGCTTAATACGGCCTATATGAACGACTGCGAGCCGCTTCTCTGCTACGCCCAGCAGGTTAGCGGATATGGGCGCGAGGGGGACGTCTTTATGGGTATATCGACCTCGGGCAACAGCCGCAATATCCTTTATGCGGCCGTCGCTGCACGAGCTCGCGGTATGAAGGTCATCGGCCTTACCGGATCCCTCGACAACCGTCTCGAGAAGTATTCAGACGTCTGCATCAAGGCTCCGGCAACCGAAACCTACAAGATTCAGGAATACCATCTCCCCATCTACCACTGCATCTGCCAGATGGTAGAGAAACACTTTTTTGGATGAACGCCTCCTTCGGCCGCTGCTCTCTCTGCAGACTACGGACCTTCGGTCCTATCCCTCCCACCTACGGCGGGCCCCTCCCATTCACGTGGCCATGGGCGGCCACGGTCTGCAGAGAGAGCAGCGGCCTCTGGAGGCTCTGTCATTCTGAGCGAAGCGAAGAATCTAGATTGATATGGAAGTAGCGATTCTGGCAGGAGGGCTGGGGACGAGGCTGAGGAGCGTGGTGAGCGAGGTGCCGAAGTGTATGGCGCCGGTCGCGGGGAGGCCGTTCCTGTGGTATCTGCTGGAGCAGTTGAGGGGGTATGATGTTGAGAGGGTGATATTGAGTGTGGGGTATTTGCGGGAGGTTGTGCAGGAGTGGGTGGCCGAACACGCGGGTGAGTATCCGTTCGAATTTAGGTTTGCCGTGGAGGAGGAGCCTCTGGGAACGGGCGGCGGAATACGGTTGGCGGCGTCGATGGCGGAGGGCTCGGAGCTGGTGGTGCTGAACGGGGATACGTTCTTCGATGTCGATTTGAATCAGCTGGTGGCGGCGAGGCGAGAGAGCGGGTTGCCGGTGGCGCTGGCACTCAAGCCGATGAGGAATTTCGAGCGATACGGTACGGTGGAGTTGGGGTCTGACGGAGTCGTTGGGGCGTTCCGCGAGAAGCGGCCGTGCGCCAAGGGGCTGATCAACGGGGGAGTGTATGCAATCGATCTGCGGAGCGGGCTGTTCGACGGACTGCCGGACAAGTTCTCCTTCGAGAGGCAGGTGCTGGAGCCGCAGTGCGCGCGGAGAAGGCTTTGCGGACTGGTGCAAAACGGCTACTTCATAGATATAGGGGTGCCTGAGGATTACGCGCGTGCGGGTGCTGGGCCGTTCCTGATGACCCGCGGATACGATACACTGCTGCTGGACCGGGACGGCGTGATTAACGTGCTGCTGCCGGGCGATTACGTAAAGAGCGTGGAGGAATTCGAATGGATGCCGGGGATACTGGAGATCCTGCGCGAGGCGGCCGGCAAGTTCCGGAACATATTCGTAGTGACGAATCAGCGCGGAGTGGGGAAGGGCGTGATGAGCCGGGAGGCGATGGATGATATACACCGGTGGATGTGCGGCGAGGTTGAGGCTGCCGGCGGGCGCATAGACGGCGTTTATGTGTGCACGGCCGTAAGCGACGACGACGCGTGCCGCAAGCCGAACCGGGGCCTGTTCGACGCTATCCTGCGCGAGCATCCGGATGTCGATCCTTCGCGCACCGTGATGGTCGGCGACAGCGTCTCCGATGCCGAGTTCGCCCGCAATTGCGATGTTGCTTTTTTTAGGATAAATAGTTAATTTTGCGATATGCTTGAAGATATCAAATCAAGAATCGAGAAACTGGTTTCCCTGTACGAGACGGAAAAGCGGAAATCGGACGGCCTTGCCGCCGAACTCGAAGCCCTCAAGGCAGAGCTCGAAGAGGCAAAGGTCACTATCTCCGGCCTCAGGGAGAAAATCGACAATCTCAAACTGCAGTCGGCCCTTACGGGCTCCGGCGACCCGGCTCTTGCAAAGGAGCGCATCACCAAGCTCGTACGCGAAATAGACCGTTGCATCAAACTCCTCGAGAAGTAACATGGCACAGAATATCAAACTCAGGATAGCGGGTATAGATTATCCTATGGTGGCAGCCACTCCGGAAATCGAGGAGGCGATGCGCCTGGCCGCAGACGAGATCAACCTCAAGTACAATGCGTACAACGAGCGTTATCCCGACAAGCCGGCCCTTGACAAACTGATTATCGTTACCCTTAACGAAACCGTAAACCGCATAGCCTGCCAGAAGCGTATGCAGCAGCTGGGCGAGGAGGCCAAGGCCCTCCAGACCGAGCTCGACGACTATCTGGCAAAGCTCTGAGCGCAGCAGCTTAAGCCGCCAGGCCCAAGAGGAGAAAACATCAAGTTTCTTACTTACCGGGTTATCTCGGACCGCGGAAGGCAAGCCGGCCCCGCAGCCGGATCCCCGAACCGGACCGGAGCCCAAATCATTCGAGCCAGACAATTTTCTGACTAATTCGGCTGACGGCTTATTTAATAAAAGAAGGACTGAGAGTTCAGTCCTTCTTTTATTAAACAGTCTACCCCCGCTGCTCCGCAGCTGCCCCCAGGGGCATTTCGGCCTCCGGCCGGTCGCCTTCGGCGACTTATTAAAAAGACCGATCTCATACGAGGTCGGTCTTTTGCTATTTAGTTATTCATCACATTAGTTTGCAGAGAAACTGATGCTGGCGAATTTGCCGATACGGTTGGTGCCGCCGTGGCTGACTCCGTTCAGCGCCTTGCTGCGGTCGTTGGTGATGGTGTCGTTGACACGGGCGCGGACATACAGGGTGCCATCAATGATGGAGGCGGGGATGTCGAAGGTTACATCTATATCGTTGCAAACATTTGCCGCCGTGTAGTCGGGCGAAATGATAAAGGTGTAAGTGACTTCGTACGGGGTCTCGCCGTCCTTGTTGATGACCATACTCGTCTTCTTGGCGTTTACGGGATCGCTCCAGTTGACGCCGTCGTCGGACCACTCGATAACGAACACCTTGGGGCCGGCTGCCGAAGAACTGATCGAGAACTTGGCGTTGCACTTGCCTGCAGGGTGCTTGGGAGCGGGAACCTCGAACTGCCAGTAGTCATCCAGATAGACGCTGTAGGAGAGGAAGCGGTACACCTTGGTGCCCCAGGTCTCATCAGTGGTATAGGTGGAAACCTTGGATGCGTCGGCTCCGGAAACACGGATTACCGAGAGCTTGCCGAGCTTGTCGTCGGAGAGCAGCCAGGATCCGGTGGTGTTGTTCATCTCGTAGTCAACGCCGTTCTCGTAGTTCTTCTCGGGGTCGAAGGACCAGGTGGTGTTGAAGGAGCTTGCTCCGCCACCGCCGCCTGAACTGCCGCCGCCGTCGGAAGGAACGACCTTGATGTTGTCGAGGTACCAGCGGTTCTGGCCGCGTGCAGGATTCTCGATGTAAGGATCGTTGTTGGTCGGACGTATCTTGATCCTGGTGGCGCTGTCTATGCCGTTGATCTTCACGGATGCGTGCTGCCACTCGATCTTGCTCTCTCCGTCGACCTGGCTCTGGGCCGATTCGACAGGGACGCTCAGTGCGCTGCCGCTTTCGGCGCAGACACCGTTGCCCACTACTTCTACCGTGATGGTCATAATATCGGGCTTGAAAGCACCGGTTACCTGCCAGCACCAGTCGAATTCCACTGTGACGTTGTCGGTTCCGGAAATGGACGGCATTGCAGGAAGGGTGATACCGGAGTTCCAGTCGCTCTTGCCGAACTTGAGATAGTTCTTCTGCAGGTATAGGACCTTTCCGGGAGGAGCGTTGTCGGGAGTGACATCCTGCCAGTCGAGGCCCTGCTTGCCTTCGTAGTATCCATAGCCGCGGGCGAGGAATTCAGCTACGAATCCGTCGCAGGCTGCCGAGGTGAATACGTTGGGCGCGGTCGTGCCGGGATCATTGGTGGCAGCTGCGTCGCCGGCATTTGCAGCAGTGGTCCAGGGGGACAGCCACTCGAAGTCGTCTTCGAAGTAGATGAGCTGGTCCACGCCGTTGTCCTTGCATTCGGTGGTTATGATGGCGAACAGGTTCGCACCAAGGATGCCATACGAATAACCCTTGAGGGCTACCTTGTGTCCGCCCAGGGAACTTATGCTGAGGTCGGCAGGGCAGTCGATCTGCTTGACGGAATAATCGGCGCCGTCAACGGATACTACCAGGTTGCCGCCTGCAACGATTCCGGATACGGTAATGTAGTCCATTGCCGTGGGCTTGTAGCCGGCTATCACTTCGTTGAGATTGATGGGCTCGGGATAGCTTGCGGTGCCGGAAGACTTGACGGTTACCTCATCTGCCTGGCTGATTACGGGAAGACCGTTGGCGGTGCCCTTGAGGCCCTTTACGGAGACCTTGTCGCCGAGTTTGACGTCGGCGCCCGCCTTGGCATATATGGTGGCGCTGCCGTCGGATACAACGAATCCGGCGGAGGTTACGGCCACTACGTCAGCCTCGTCGAGGATGAAGGACTTGCCGTCTGCGAGGGCGGCAATCTTGTCGATCGAGAGATGCTGGGCGCTGCGGTAGGCGTCGCCTTCCTGGCTTACTATTATTATAAGCCGGCTGGCGATGGTGTTGCCGGAGAACATCAGGGTGTCCTTGCGGGGCTCAAGCATTCCGCTGGCATCGGTGTTGTCTGCGGCTTTCACCGTAACCGGTGTGACGCCGCTGCCCTTGTCGGGGGTCACGGTAATCCAGTCCGGGGCGGTGGTGTGCCAGTCGCCGTCGGAGTACACCGTCACGATCTGCTCCGCAGGGTTCTGCGCAGCGAAAGACATCACGGAAACGTCTCCGAGGACAGCCTTCGCTACCGGATCCACAGCATCGGGCTGGCAGGCCAGCAGGGCTGCGGCGCACACGGATGCGATGGCGCTTGCCTTAAATATTTTATATAATGTATTCATGACTATTACCAGTTAGGGTTCTGTTTGAGTTTATCGTTCAGGAGCAGTTCGTTCTCCGGAATGGGGTAGAAGTAGTGCTTGCTCTCGTCGAAGGAATGAGGGATGCTGTGAAGGGCGTCGCGCACTCCTGCGGTGGCAAGGTTCCCGGTGTTGGGGTCGATCAGGTAGAAGATCTCGTCGGTGGCGGACTCGTCGCCGGAGGCGGGATCGTAAATCTTATACCTGGTACCGCTTGCGTTGGAAGTGCCGGTGTAGAAGGTGTACTTGCTGTCGTCGCCGAAGTTGCACTCACCGGGGCCGGGGATATACATTCCGTAGAACGGCTGGTTGAGACAGTAGCCGGCCTTCCAGCGCATCAGGTCGAAGTAGCGGCCATAGCCCTCCTGGAAGAGCTCGATGGCGCGCTCGCGGCGGATCTCCAGAATCACGCCCTTGTTGCCGCCGCTCACGTTGGGATAACCGGTCTCGGCAGACATCAGGTACGGGTCGGGGTTGGAGTTGGCGGCCGCCATATCGAGATGAGGCATACCCACGCGGTCGCGGAGTTTGTTGACGGAGATGTCGAGGTCGTCCTGCGTGAGTTTGTCGAGCTCTGCCAGAGCCTCTGCATAGATGAGCAGGGCCTCAGCGTAACGGAATACCGGCATATCGTTGTCGGAGTTGTCGGTGGAGTACGGCTTGAGGTCGTAGGACTGGATGTACTTGATGGTCTGGAATCCGGTCTGGCAGTATGCGAACTCGGGGCCGTCCTTGCTCGTACCGGGCTTCTTCCAGCTGTAGCCGGGAGTGCGGATGGTCTGGGCAAGACGGGGATCGCGGTCGGCAACTTCCTCGGCGAAAGGCATCACGTTCCAGCCGGGCTTGTCGGTGAAGCGGGAGCCGTCCTTCATCAGGTACATATCAACCATCTTCTTGGTCATACCGTAGCGGGCTGCGGTCTGGTTGGTGATGTCGCGTCCGCAGTCGTGCTTGATCTTGAGGTCGCGGTCGTAGTTGACTGCGAGGATGATCTCGTCGGTATTGGCATTTGCCGAGTTGAAGAGGGTGAGGTAGTCGGAGTTGGGCTTGCCGGTGCTGAAGAGCTTGTAGGCGTTGGTCTCCATCAGCATCTTGGCGGCGTCGGCAGCCTGCTGCAGGTAGAACTTGTAGTCGTGGCTTGTGCCGTCGGCCGCAGTGTAGGACGTCTCGAACGGGGCCGGTGACGAATGGTACTTCCTGAACGTACCCTCGAAGAGGCAGAACTGGGCCTTGAGGATCATTGCAGTGTACTTGTTCACGCGGTATGCCGTCTGGGGAGCCGATGCCTTGCCGGGCAGGTCCTCGATGGCGCAGTCGATGTCGTCGAGCATATGCTGCAGGATGGTCTCGCGGCTGTCGCGGGCGTTGTAGAGCGCCTCGTCGGCGGAACCGAGTTCAACTTCGTACCAGGGCACGTCGCCGAACTTGCGGACCATATTGGCATAGAAGTACGCCCTCCAGAACTTCACCAGTGCGGTGTATTCCTTCACGGCGTTCTTGTCGTCGCAGTTGTTGATGTTGGCCAGCAGGGTGTTCATCTTGCGGAGGTCGCCCCACGCGCCGGTGCCGGAGCCCCAGCCGCCGCCTGTTGCAGGCACGGTGCGGTCGTTGCCGCCGCGGATGAGGTCGGAGGGATTCATCTTCACGAACACGTCGCTCTCGCGTGCGAAAGGCTCCTTGTCGAGAAGATTGTTGTAGAAACTGTTCGAGAAGAGCTGCAGGTCTTCTGCAGTCTTGAAATACGATTCGGGAGTAATCTGGGATTCGGGTACCAGGCTGAGTACGTCGTCCAGGTTACAGGAGACAAGCGCCAGGGAGGCGATGGCCAAAGTTATAATGCACTTTTTCATAACCGTCTCTTTTAGAAAGTGATGTCAACGCCTACCATGAAGGTCCTCTGCCAGGGATACGAGGTGTTGTTCAGGTCGTCGACGGGGTCGCCGCCGCGGTCGAAGCAACTCTCCGGATCCAGGTGGTCAGTCACCTTGGTTATAGGAGACCAGTATGCGATGTTCTCTCCGGAAACATACACCCTGAATCCTTCGAGACCCACGTGGGATATGAGTTTCTTGGGCAGGTCGTAACCTACGGTCATATTCTTGAAACGCAGGTAGCGGATGTTCTGGATGTAGCGGTCGTTCACGCGTCCGAGTTCGCCGCCGCCGTTGGATGCGACGTTGGAACGCGGCCTGGGGAAGTATGCATCGGGGTTGTCTTCGCTCCAGCAGTTATCGAGGAAGTTCTTCGCAAGGAAGGCGGGATAACCGAGGGAGTAGGGACCCCAGAAGTCGAAGTTGTAGCGGGAAGGATACCAGTAGTGGTTGCCGGTACCCTCGAAGAATACGCTCACGTCGAAGCCGCAGAACGAGAATCCGGTCTGGAATCCGTAGTGCAGGCGGGGCAGGGAGTTGCCGAGGTAGATAAGGTCGCCGTGCTCAGCCAGGGTGTTCTTGCCGATGCCAATGCTCTTGTCATCGTCAAGGTCGGCATACTTGAGGTCTCCGGCCTTCCAGCCGCCGTTGAGGTTGGCGTTGCAGTAGGACTGGTCAATCCTGCTGGTGTATTCCTGAGCTTCTGCGTCGGATGCGAACAGCCCGTCCACGTGGAAGCCCCAGATCTCGCCGAGCTCCATTCCCTCGTAGTAGTTGGAGAGGAGCTTGGTGTCGTTGTTGAACTTGGTGATGTTGGAGCGGAACTCACTGAGGGTGGGCTTGAAGAAGTACTCGAAAGTCTGTCCGAAGAGCTTGAAGGAATCCCTCCAGCTGAGCGACAGTTCGTAGCCCTTGGTGCGCAGGTCGGCGGCGTTCATCTTGGGAACGGAAGCGCCGTACACGGAAGGCAGGTCCATACCGTCGGTAAGCATTCCCACGGTGTCGCGGATGTAGAGCTCGCCGGTGAATTCCAGCTTGTTGCCGAGCAATGCGAGGTCGAGACCGAGGTTGGTCTGCCTGGAGGTCTCCCAGGTCTTGTCGGATGCCACGGGGGCGTCGAGGTTGGTGTAGCGCGCCATCACGTTGTCTCCGAAGTTATACGCGCTGAAGGTCTTGAAGTTGATGAGGCGTATGTAGGAGTAGTTGTCTACGTTCTGGTTGCCCAGGGTACCGTAGGATGCGCGGATCTTGAAGTTGTTGACCACGGGCCTGACGGGCTCGAAGAAAGGCTCCTCGCTGATTCGCCAGCCGATGGAGGCGGAGGGGAAGAAGCCCCACTTGTGACCGGCGGCGAAGCGGGATGAACCGTCGTAGCGGGCGGAAGCCTCGAAGAGGTAGCGGCCCTTGTAGTCGTAGTTCACGCGGCCGAAGAAGCCGGCGGTCCTCCAGGCGGTCTGTCCGCCGTTAGCCTCGGCGGGACGGGTGGCCGTGGAGATGAGGTCGAGGTCGGAAAGTTCCCTGGTGATGAGGTCGTAACCCTTGCACCAGATATCCTTGTAGTGGTAGTCGTCGTAGTTGAAACCGGCCATCACCTTGAAGTTGTGGGCGTCGGCCCAGCTGTTCTCGTAGGTGCCGTAAACGTTCCAGGTCTGACGGATGTTCTCGGAATTCTTCTCTGTCATATAGTTGTCGAACGCGCCGCCGTTGTTGTACTCAACCACCACGCCGGGCACCTGGGAATACTCGATCAGGTTGCGCCTGTGCGTATCGTGGTTGATGTAGGTGCGGTAGCTGTAGTTCGCCTTGAGGGTGAGACCCTTGAACGGGGTGACGGTGAGTTCCGTGGTGTTGGTCAGGTCGGTCCTCTTCTCGATGTTCAAGTTGTCGCTGGCGTACGCCCACTGGCGTCCGTTGTTAACGCGGTAGCCGAGTGCATCGACGAAGTAGAGCCAGGTGCCGTCGGGGTTCTGGGCGGGGAAGCACGCAGGAGCGTGACGGTCGCCGTATGCGAAGGAATCCTGGATGTCGGCGAGGCCGGGGAAGTCGTACTGGCCCACGAAGAAGTTGGTGTTGTTGCTGATGCGGGCGTACTTGTTGATGCGGGCGTCGATCTTGGCCCTGAGGTTGTACTTCTCGTACACGTCCGGGCGGGCCTTCACCATACCTTCCTGCCTGTCGTACTGGCCGGAGAGGTAGTACTTGACGCTCTTGTTGCCGCCGCTCACGCTCACGCTGTGGTTGGTGGTGGGGTGCACGTCATTGTACATCGTGTGCCACCAGTCGTTGTTGGCGTAGTACTTATACTTGCCGTCCTTGATGACCACCCAGGGGCGCTCGGGATTCTCAACCTTGTCGTTCACGCGGGCGAGGAGCTCGCGCATATCTTCGGCGGTGTAGTTCACGTAGTTGGAGCCTTTGCTCTCGTACCAGAACTTGTTGAGGGTATAGACGGACCAGTAACCGGTGCTCTCCCATTCTGTGGAGGTGGTAGGCATTTCAACGCCGTAGCGGCCGCTGTAGCGTACCGTGGCCTTGTTTGCCTTCTCGCCGCCGCTCTTGGTGGTGACCAGGATCACGCCGTATGCTGCACGGGCACCGTAAACAGCTGCGGAAGATGCATCCTTGATGACGGAAATGGATTCGACGTCCTGAGGGTTGATGCGGTTGATGCTGCCTTCGATGCCGTCGATGAGCACCAGAGGATCACCGCCGTTGATGGAGGTGTAGCCTCGGATGTTCAGGCTTCCGGTGGCGCCGGGGTTACCGGCGGAGGTGCTGATGTTCAGGCCCGGGACGGAACCCTGGAGCATCGTGGTAAGGTTGTGGGCGCTGCGGTTCTCGAGCTGTTTGCTCTCGACGGCCGTGATTGCGCCGGTCAGGTTGACCTTCTTCTGCGTACCGTAACCGACCACGATGGTCTCTTCGAGGAGCATGTTGTCCTCATCGAGAGTCACGTTGACTATATCCTGCCCTGCGGGCACGGGTACGGTCTTGGTCTGGTAACCGAGGCTGGAGAAGACCAGGACGACGTTTCCGGAAGGCACGCGGAGGGAATACTTTCCGTCGGCTCCGGAGATCGTCCCGTTCGTGGTCCCTTCGAGCACGACGCCAACTCCCGGCAGCGGCTGGCTGGCGGAGTCGAGCACCGTTCCCTGGACCGTCCGGTTCTGCGCCGACAGGCCGTAGCTCGCCAGCATAAGCAGTACCGGAATCACGAGAAACTTGGGTAATCTCATAAATTGATTGGTTAACAGGTTAGTTGATAATAAAATGGTTTATTTGTTCTTGTAGTCTGCAAGAGTAAACTGCTTGGGTCTGTTCATCACTTCGGTGAACTCCTTGCCGTTGCGGTCGGTGACCTTTACGGTAATGGTGGAGTTGGGAGAAGTGGCCTTGGCCTTGAAGAAGTGGGGCCATTTGGCGGTGAGGAAGTTGGGGGAGGAGGTAGCCTTGCACCTCGGGGCCGTGAGGGCCATTATGTGGGCCGGGTCGTAGGCGTAGTCCTTGGTTACGGCCAGTTCCTTTCCGTTTTCCGTGATGACCACTTTCCAATCGTCGTCGTAGTCCCACACATTAACCAGGATGGTGTTGGCGGGGTATGCCGACATTGCCGTGACGTATTCGTTGAACTTGGAATTGCCGCCGCCTGCATCGGTGGTCACTACTTTCTTTACTTCATTCATATCGTAGGCACGGAACTGGTATTTCTCGTCGTGCCCGGCGGAACGGTAGGAATATTTGATGTTCTTGCCGCTGAACTCCCATACGCCGAAGCCGCCGGGGGTGCCGTCCTGCGAGAGGTGCAGGCCGGGCGTCTCTTTGCCGGACCACCACCAGGTGGCGCAGATGGCTCCCTCGTTGTGCTCCGCCAGCTTGTCGTTGTGCCTGCGGTGGAAGAGGTTGTGGGTGTGGCCGCTGAGGAAGTGTACATCGTATCCGGCCACGGCGGAGATGAAGTCGGCCATATTGGCTTCTCCGGCAGAATCGGCGCCGCTCATATACTTGTCGTTGTAAGTGGTGGCTCCGTTGGGCCTGGAAAGAGGGGCGTGCGAGGTGATGATGACGGGCGTGCCCTTATCCACGTAGGAGAGGTCTTTCTGCAGCCAGGCCATCTGCTCGGCGGTGTAGTCCAGCACGTACTCGCTGCGGAGGGCGTCACCGGTGCCGACGTTGTTGTAGTCGATGTTGTCGAGCACTATGAAGTGGATCTTGCCGAGGTTGAAGGAGTAGAAGGTGGGCGCGATGTCGCGGGTGTAGCGGAAGGCCTTGTTGAAGTCGCCCACGGAGTTCATGTCGTTGTCGTGGTTGCCCATCGTGTGGAAGACCTTGGCTCCGGAGAGGTTGGAGTTGGCGGTCTCGAGGTACTGGGGGAAGGTATAGACGTTGGAGTACCAGTAGAGGTCCCATGTCATATCGCCAAGGGTGAGGCAGTAGGTCTTGCCGCTTGCCTTTGACATTGCCTCCTTGAGGGTGACGGCTACGGAGGCGAACTGCTGGAGGTCGTTGTTGCGCTTGGCCAGGTGCATGTCGCCGCAGACGAAGAGGGTGAAATTGTCGTTGTCTGTCTTGATGAGCTCGAAATCCTTGCGCTCGGGGGTGGAGGAGTCGGCGCTCAGGGCGGCGTGGAACTCGGGCAGTATGCCCTGGAAGGGGACCTCGTATCCAGAGGGGATGATGATGAAGACATACTGCCATTTCTTCTGCGAGGCAAGCTGGTAGATGCCGTCGGCGTCGGTCTTGACTATATCCACTCCGTCGGATACCAGCACTCCCGGCACGCCCTTGCCGTCGCAGGTGATGATGCCGTACACCGTGGTGCCGGGGGCAGGCTCGACGTTCAGGGCCTTCAGGATGGTGAGGTTGGTAGTACCTACGTAATGGTTGATGGAGGCACGGCTGACGTAAACCTTGTAGGTGCCGCTTACCGTTCCTTCGGGGATGGCGAACTCCAGGAAGGAGGCGTCCTTGAGACCGGTGAGAAGGCAGGGGATATCCTGGTTGGCAACCGTGCGGAGGATGATGCTGTCGTCCTTCTTGATATTTGTGGTGCCGGCGAGAACGAGCTTTATGCCGGAGCCTTCCTCAATCTCTATGTTGGACGGAAGGGAAATGTAGGTCGTGACTATATCCGGCTCCTTGTCGTCGGGCTTCTGCTCGCAGCCGCAGAGGGCCAGGCAGCATATAAGTACCGTAAAAACAATCGAATGAAGTCTGTTTGTTCTCATTTTCTTTTATAAAGTACTCTTATATTAAATGTAAATATAGTTAATTTCACGATAACTTGTACTACTTTTTTAATAAATTGTGTTTTTGCTTTGGTGTTGTTGCTGAATTCGCGGAAAATTGGTAACTTTGTGAGATTTTAAACTAAATTGTGATGATTCTGTACTACATATTAGCAGCACTTGCCGGAGCCGTCCTGGCGCTGGCAATCTACATAACGGTGAGCCGTATCGCCTTGAAAGGCAGGGCCGCCGCTATCATCGAGAAAGCCGAACTTGAAGGCGAATCCATCAAACAGCAGAAGATACTCCAGGCCAAGGAGAAGTTCATCCAGCTCAAGAGCGAGCACGACCAGAAGTGCAACCAGCGCAACAATGAGCTTCGCGAGCGCGAGAACGGCATCAAGAACAAGGAGAACCAGCTGAACCAGCAGGCCCAGGAACTGAACAAGCGCCAGCACGACCTGGATTCGCAGCGCGGTCAGGTGAACGCCCAGAAGGCCCAGCTCGAGGCCAAAATGCAGGAGGCCGAAGAACTCCGCGCACAGGCCAACCGTCAGCTGGAGACCATCGCCGGAATGAGCGCCCAGGACGCCAAGAATATGCTCGTCGAGAATATGAAGGCCGAGGCCCGTTCCGAGGCCCAGGCCTACATCAACGAAGCTATGGACGAGGCTCACCTGAATGCCGCCAAGGAAGCCAAGCGTATAGTTATCAATACTATACAGCGCACCGCTACGGAGACCGCCATCGAGAATGCGGTCACCACTTTCCCTATCGACAACGACGAGGTGAAGGGTCGCATTATCGGCCGTGAGGGCCGTAACATCCGTGCCCTCGAGGCTGCCGCCGGCGTTGAAATCGTGGTGGACGACACCCCGGACGCCATCCTCATCAGCGCGTTCGATCCCGTGCGCCGCGAGGTTGCCCGCCTGTCCCTGCACCAGCTGGTCATCGACGGCCGTATCCATCCCGCACGTATCGAGGAGGTCGTTTCCAAGGTTACCAAGCAGCTTGAGGAGGAAATCCTCGAGACCGGCAAGCGCACCTGCATCGACCTTGGCATCCACGGTATGAACCTCGAACTGGTGCGAATGATCGGCCGAATGAAGTACCGCAGCTCCTACGGCCAGAACCTCCTTCAGCACTCCCGCGAGGTCGCGAACATCTGCTCCATCATGGCAGCTGAGCTCGGCCTCAATCCCAAGCTGGCCAAGCGCGCCGGTTTGCTCCACGATATAGGCAAGGTCTCCGAAGAGGAGCCCGAACTGCCTCACGCCCTTCTCGGTGCCAAGCTCGCCGAGCAGTACAAAGAGCGCCCGGAGATCTGCAACTGTATCGGCGCCCACCACGAGGAGATGGAGATGAACACCATCTACGCACCTCTGGTGCTTGTCGGTGACGCCATTTCCGGCGCCCGTCCCGGCGCCCGCCGCGAGGTGATCGAGTCCTACATCAAGCGTCTCAAGGGTATGGAAGACCTCGCCGCCTCCTATCCCGGCGTAACCAAGTCCTACGCCATCCAGGCCGGCCGCGAGCTCCGCGTCATCGTCGGCGCCGACGAGGTCAGCGACGACCAGGCCGCCCGCCTCTCCACCGACATCGCCCAGCGCATCCAGGACGAGATGACCTACCCCGGCCAGGTCAAAATCACCGTCATCCGCGAAACCCGCAGCGTCGCCATCGCGAAGTAATAAAGTGCCGCCTGGCACTGCACCATTTAGGTTACGCCCGGCGGGAAGCCGGGCGTTTTCCGTACCAGTCGCGTTCCTGACACAAAAAGAGGCTATGTAATTAATTCTCTCTTTAGGCAATAAGACGGAAAATGCCTATCTTTGATGGCACGAAATTATGCTCCTGAGCCTTTTATATGTATTGATTTCCGGTATCGCCCTTCCCGTGGGCGGTATCCAGATGCAGTATCTGTGGCGCAACCAGCTGGGAGATGTTTACAGCCTTGGCCTTGGAAGCGCAGCTTGCCTGGGAGCGGCCGCTGCGACTATGTCCGGATGGTGCTCGCTCACAGTGGGGAGTTTCATCTGCACTCTGATATGCACAATCGTTTGCTTTTTCGTGACCCTCCGCGTCAACACGCAGAGCTTGATTACTTTCGGTATCCTCTTCGGTACCTTTATCGGCTCGCTGGGGACCATTGTGGTTACGAATGCGCCCAACGGGGATCTCCTCAAACAGTATTACCTCTGGGGTGCTGCCAATTTCCGACTTGAGGGGGTTACTACCGGCGACATCATTTTCTCTTTGTGCCTATTCGCCGCCGGGCTCACTGCCGCGCTGGTTGACAGCGGTAGGCTGACGCGGCATTTCAAGGGAGAGATTGAGCTGAGCAAGCCGCATAAGGCCTTCAGCCTTCTGGCTATTATGTTCCTGGTTACCAGTGCAGTAAGCATCTGCGGCCCCATTGGCTTCATCTCCCTGGGTGTGCCCAACCTGAGCCGCATACTGTGCCGCAAGGAAGACATCCGCGTTCACTATCTTATCTCGTCGCTAATGGGTGTAGGGCTGTTGCTCATCACCTATCTGGTAGTCCAATACGTCAACTTCGGCATCTACCTCCCCATCAGCGCCACTATGGCCATCATAGCCCTGCCGCTGATGGCAATTTTATTTATCAAAAAATGAATTCCGCAGTCGGCACAACTATGATAAAGATAACTGATAATACAGTCCGTCAGGTGCTGGATGTGAAATGGGTCGGGGGTTCCGATGCTAAAGTGGTGTATTATGTAAAAGGCGCTAAGGGATGGCGTGTCAGGGGGAAAGGAGATGCGTATATCGGCAAGAACGGCCTTGAGAAAACGCGCGAGGGAGATGCCCGGACGCCGGTGGGCGAACTGCGCCCGCTCAGGGCTTTCGGCATACTTCCAAACCCAGGTACATCACTGCCTTGGCTCCAGGTCCAGCCCGGCACAATTGCCTGCGACGAAGAGGGTCCGTACTACAACAAGATAGTGCAGGGCGTCGAGGTCGGCGGCGAACGGATGTGGGAGTTGTCGCCGGAGTATGATTATGGCATTGAGACCGATTACAACAAAGATGGAATATGGCCGCTCGGCTCAGCAATTTTTATTCACTGCAAAGGAGCCAAGGCTTGGACGGGAGGGTGCGTGGCACTGGATAAGCGGCTGATGATGCAGATTCTAAAGACCGCGGATGACGGACTTAGAATCAGCGTGCATTAGAGGGAAAGATTGTCAGTTTTATCCCAGGAAGACCTTCTGTTCGAGGAGGGCGGGGCGGAGGTCGGAGTAGGAGAGGGTGGAGGGGGTGGCGCCGGTGGAGAGGCAGAGGGCGGCGGCGATGCCTGCGGCCTGGCCGATGGCCATTGCCGGAGGCATCACGCGGATGGCGCCGGCGGCGGGGGAGTCGGCGGAGATGCAGCGGCCGGCGAGCAGCAGGCCTTCAACATCCTTGGGAATCAGGCAGCGGTAAGGCACCCCGTACATACTCTTCTTGATGGGCATATAGAGGCCGCCGGCGGGGCCGCCCATCGCTCCGTGCACGTCTATTGAATTGGCAGACAGCACGATATTGTCGTCCGGAATAACTCCGTCGATGAGGTCGCTC
Source organism: Bacteroidales bacterium UBA1197 (assembly GCA_002309995.1). Lineage (GTDB taxonomy): Bacteria > Bacteroidota > Bacteroidia > Bacteroidales > UBA932 > Cryptobacteroides. Next base: position 12,613 of record DBYB01000051.1, on the reverse strand, counting down.
ACAGGCAGCACGAAGTCGCCCAGCACGTGGCGCGACTCGCGGATTCCCATTACGGAACCGGTGCCCATCAGTGTGGCCACCTCGCAGCCCGGCACGTATTTATGGAAGAAGTGCATCAGCTCTTCCACCTGGCGGCGGCCTTCGACTTCGGCGGCCGAGAGGTTCTCGCAGTCGGTAGCATCGACTCCGTGGATGCGGGTGCAGTTCACCACCCACTGGTCTTTTTCCACTGAACGCCAGATGTTTACGGACTTGCGGGCGAGGTCCCATTCGCCGGCGGCTTCGGCCTCGGCGCCCCTCCAGTGGAGGCAGCGGTAGCTCACCCCGTTCACGCGGCGGAACTCCGGAAGGTGCGGAACCACGTCGGCAATCAGCCTGTAAGTATCCACGTTGTTGATGCGGAAGAACAGCGACGCCGGCTGCACGCGCCCGCTCTCGGGGTCGCCGAAGACGCAGGGGGCTCCGGCGCTGTGGGCTACCGTGCCGTTGCCGGTTGCGTCTATGACCAGGCGCGCTCGGGCGGCCTCAAGCCCTGAGGGCGTGAGCAGCACGGCTCCCTGGATCTTGCGGCCCTTCATTATCGGGGCTACAAAGCTTGAGTTGAAGAGCACCTTAACGCCTGCCTCGGCGCACATACGGTCGTAAACCTTCTTGAGGATTTCCGGGTCGAAGGGGGTGCAGTGGTCGTGGCCCTCGCTTATCCAGGCGGTGAATTCCGTGCCCTGGCGTATCTTTGAGGGATGGATGGCGCCGCCTTCAGCAACAAGCCGGTCGACGACTTCCTCGAAGAGTCCGCGGATTATCATATTCTCGCCTTCGGCGTCGTAGCAGGTCATAAACGGCCCCACGAGGCCCTTGGTGCCCATTCCGCCAAGGCAGTTGCCGCTGTCGACCAGCAGCACCTTCGCACCCTTGCGGGCAGCGGCTATTGCGGCGCAGACTCCTGAAGGCCCGCCTCCCACGACCAGGAGGTCGGCCGAATAGGATTCCTTAATGTCGCCAAGCGGGAGCCTGGGCTCGCCGGAGCACGATGCAAGCACGGGCATCGCCGCAACGCCTGCGGCCGCAATGCCTGCCTTTCCGAGAAAATCGCGTCTGTTCATCATACGGTTGCTGTTTATCGAGGCCAAGTTAATAAAAAATACGATACTATTTCACGCTGGCTTTCGGAATGTCGCTCCACAGGGTTGTGTAGTGCGGCGACTGATGCTCCCGGGCCATTTTGATATGCCCGTCGCCCTGAACGCCGAAGAGCACGGCGCCCCGGCCGAAAAACCGGTTGATTTCGTCTATGGACTGCGAGAGCCGGGCGTCCCGGGCCTGCTGGTCGGAATCGCCGAACAGCGACGCCACGTGGTCTTCTTCCTGCTCCAGGCGGGTAATTACTACGCCTGCTTTCTTGTAGCCGTAGCCCGGGCGGAAGAGTTCGCGCGTGGCGGCCACGGCGGCGCTCACCAGCACCCGGTGGTCGGCCGTGCCATCTGGGAATACCGACATACGTGAACCGAAGGTCTGCGGAGCGTTCTCCTTGAAACGGTTGGTGAAGGCGAACGCGGTCATCTCCAGCGCAAGGGAATGCTGGCTGCGCAGCTTGCAGGCCGCGCTTTCCGCAAAGTTTGCCACCTGCTCGCACAGCTGGCTGCAATCGCTGATCTCCTTCGCGAAACTGCGGGAGACGCAGATGCTCTGCTTCGGCTCGATGTAGTTCTCGAATTCGATGCAAGGCACGCCGCGGAGTTCCATCCAGGTGCGGTAGCCGGGCAGGGCGAACAGCTTGCGCACGGAAGTTTCGGGCAGGCGCGTGTAGTCCCAGGCGGTCGCTATCTGCATCCCCGCCAGTTTCTTGGCGCTCTGCCGCCCTATGCCCCACACGTCCGCAACTGGAAATCTGCGGAGCACCTTCTCGATGTCCTGCGGCCGGTGCATATAGCATCCGCCCTGCAGCCGCGGATATTGCTTGCAGAGTTTCGATGCTATCTTGGCCAGGGTTTTGGTGGGGGCGATGCCGACCGACACGGGGATGGCCGTAAGCCGCCGGCATTCCGCCGAGATGCGTTTCGCAAATGCGTCCGGGTCGGGAATCGTCATCCCCCTCAGGTCCAGGAACGCCTCGTCGATCGAGTATTGCTCCACCGCCGGTGCGAAATCGCGCAGCACCTGCTGCACCCTTGCCGACATATCTCCGTAGAGGGCGAAGTTGGAACTGAAGACGCGTACGCCGTACTTCTCGATGATGCCGCGGATCTTGAAATAAGGGTCGCCCATCTTGATGCCGAGCGCCTTGGCTTCGTTGCTGCGGGCCACGGCACATCCGTCGTTGTTGCTGAGCACGATGACCGGCCGCCCGTTCAGGTCGGGATGGAATACCCGTTCGCAGGACACGAAGAAATTGTTGCAGTCGGCAAGGGCGAACATCGCTATGCCTTCTTGATGATGTAGGTCACGACGCCCCAGATGAGGAATTCGTCGTCAGGACCGACGGGGATGGGCTTGTAGCGCTTAGAGCCGTCGTTGCAGGGCATCAGGACTGCTCCCGATGGCCCCAGTTCAACCTTCTTGACGGTATATTCGCCGTCTATGAAGCAAACGGCCTTGCAGCCGTCATAGGGATCGACTGCGCGGTCGACGATTATTATATCGCCTTCGTCCATTCCGGCGTCCACCATCGACACTCCGTCTATGCGGAAGAAGAAGGTGGAGGCGCTGTGGCGCACGAGGAGTTTCACCAGGTCGAGCTTCTCCCGCACGTCTTCGGCGGGGGAGGGGAAGCCGGCTTTGACGTCGCCCATCATCAGGCCGTCGGCGGCGGTGTTTTCGGTTATTTCGAAGGGTTGCATCTGTTCAGTGTTGTAGGGTCAAATATACGAAAAAAGTGCTATATTTGAAGATAATTTTATACAGATTACTTAGCCATGAAAATTGCAATCATCGGAGCGGGAATGATGGGCTCAGCCCTCGCTTTCCCGGCACGTGAAAACGGAAACGAAGTAGCACTCGTCGGTACTCCTCTGGACCGCGAAATTATCGAGACCAGCAAGAAGACCGGCCGCCACCCCAAATTCGAAAGGGATTTCCCGGCGGGCGTGAAGTATTATCAGTTCGAAGAGTGGCGCGAGGCGATTGAAGGCGCCGATTTCGTTATCGGCGGCGTGTCTTCTTTCGGCGTGGACTGGTTCCTCGAGGAAGTGCTGGCCAAGATGGATCCCGCGATGCCCGTGCTGTCGGTCACCAAAGGTCTGATCAACCTGGAAGACGGCACCCTGATTTCCTATCCCGACTACTGGCATAGGGAACTCGCCAAGAAGGGCATCAAGCGTCACGTCAGCGCCATCGGCGGCCCGTGCACCTCTTATGAGCTGGTCTATCACGACCATTCCGAGGTCGCGTTCTGCGGCGTTGATAAGGATGAACTCCGTATGATGAAGGAGGCGATGAAGACCTCCTATTACCATATCTCCCTTACCAACGACGTGGTCTGCCTGGAGAGTGCCGTTGCCCTCAAGAACGGCTACGCCCTCGGCATCGCGCTGACCATCGGCCTGGTGAACCGCGCCAACGGCCCCGAGGCTGGCCTGCACTTCAATTCCCAGGCGGGCGCCTTCTATCAGGCAACCAAGGAGATGCGCAAACTGCTGGCGATTCAGGGAGCCGACGAGGACTGCGTCAACATCGGTATCGGCGACCTTTATGTTACAGTGTACGGCGGCCGCACCCGCAAGATTGGTATCCTGCTGGGCGAGGGCAAGACCTACGAGGAGGCGCTCAACATCCTGGCCGGTGTAACGCTGGAGAGCCTGGTGGTCTCCCGCCGCGTTTACAAGGCGGTGGTGAAGAAGGCCGAACTTGGCCAGGTCTGCCTTAAGGATTTCCCTATGCTGTGCCACGTGGCTGCAGTGCTCGATGAGGGCAAGGACGCCGAACTCCCTTGGGACGACTTTACTTTTGAAGCATGGAAGTAATCCAGAGTTTTACCATCGACCATACCCGTCTGAAGCCGGGCATCTACGTGTCCCGCGAAGACAGGGGGTTCACTACGTTCGACCTGCGTATTACGGAGCCCAACCGCGAGCCGGCGGTGGCTCCGTCGGCCATGCACAGCATAGAGCACCTGATGGCCACCTGGTTCCGCAATTCCAGCGCCAAGGACGACGTGGTCTATGTCGGCCCGATGGGCTGCCTCACCGGTATGTACATCATCATGACCGGCAACTACAGTGTGGAGGATATGCGCAGGCTCACCATCGATTGCCTGGAGTGGATCCTCACGCAGGACGAGGTGCCGGCCACCACGCCGGAGACCTGCGGCAACTGCCTCCTCCACGACCTCCCGATGTGCAAATGGGAGGCCCGCCGTTACCTCGACCGCCTGCAGAACGACTTCCACTGCGAGTACACCAAACTCCGCGTCGTCCTCTCCGACGGCCGCACCTTCGCCGATGCGTAAGAGTCTGTTTTATTGACTGATATGAATCGTTTTCTCCTGTTATTGCTTAGTATCTCCTTATGCTTGAACGTGTTGGCTCAGCCCACGTACAAGGGGTGACACTCCGTTTCGAAGGTACCTATTCTTTACGTCACAGAGGCGTTTTTAACGGCCGCAATGACCTGAGTGTCAAGGGCGTGATCGAATTGTACAATTTCGAGGACGATAAGAGCTACAAGGATAACGGGTATTCTGTTTATTTCACCGGTGAAGACTATGATTCCAGCAGTAGGTATAATGACTTTATCCAGGTGCGTACCAGGCAACGGGAGATGCGCATTATGCATAACGGGAGATGGGGATCATGGACAACTCAACTCACACCTGAAGCAGAAGAGTATTACAATTTGCTGTATCCGGCATATTTAAGCAGTCTTGCGAATGAAAATAGCGATTCGGCAGTGCGGCATGGGAATTCTCCCTTAGAAAGTGGTGATCGTGGCGGATGGAAGATTATCGAGCGCACCCGTCCTTCCGGAGCTGTCCGCAGTAACGGGTATTACAGCAAAGACGGATGCGTCAAATTTCAAAATGGAGTTGCAATATATTATAATTACGATTCCGATGACAATACTTATGACTTGAAGTCATACTACGACCCTGGCAGATCATGGGACTTAAAGAAGGTGATTTTTTACTCTTTCGAAGCTATGATGTCAGAAGTGAAACGTGCGTGCGAAGAGGCTAATAAAAGATAAGATACATGAGACTCGGGCAACCGTTATTTGTCGTTATTTTGGTCTCCCTTCTCCTCAGCGGCTGCTGGGGGTGGGTAGAGTATTACGATGCTGTGGCTGAGGGTCCAACGCCTGAACCCTCAGCCACAAAAACACCCCATTATCGTATCTGAGGGTCCAAGCGTTGGACCCTCGGGCACGGTCGGGGAGGGAAGAATCTGGATAGGGATTAACCCTGGTTGATTTCTTCGAATTTGTAGCCGAGGCGGCTGAGTTCGATGGCGGCGCCGGTTTTGAACATCACTTCTTCGGTGACGAGGAACTTGCGGTAGGCGTCGGCAGTGCCCGGCTCGGGGCTTTCGCGCATCAGGAAATGATAAGCGGCTGCGGCGGTGGATTCCATGGCCGGGGTGCTGTGCTTGCGGTCCCGGAGGATGTTGTCGGCGATATGGTCGTCCATATCGTCAAAGCCTCTTTCTCCTTTGAAACAGGCGTATGGTGCAGTGCGGTACTTTTCCCAATCCTTGTCCCAGTAATAAGCCACGGCCATTCCAAGGTATCCGGCGCAACCCAGGCAGAACTCCGGGTATTTGTTGAATTCGCGGACCGCGTCGCCGTAGAACGAGGGTGCGTAACGCATCCAGGCTTCATCTATGTCTGGCGAGCTGAGAAGCGTCCCTTTCAGGTAGCCGCTTCCGGTGCATACCTCAAGCAGGTATTGGGTGAGGCTCTCGCGATATTTGTCTATGCTTTGTTCCATATCTCAGTTGCAAATATAATGGAAATAACGGAGAAACAGTTGTATATTTGCATTGTGGGCGAATTGCTCCTTAAATGCTTTGTATTATGAAAAAGATAATTCTGATATTGGCGGCGGCGGTTGTCGCATTCGGCTGCGGAAAGGGGAGTGACAGGCTCCGCAACGGGGACTTGATTTTTGTGGGGCTTCCTGCTGATTATGATGCGGAGGGCGGATCGATGGATGCGGCGATATCTGCGGCTACGGGTGATGAAGGTTTTTTGAATCTGATTCACGTAGCCATTGCCGAAGTGAAGGCCGACAGCGTATGGATTATCGACGCCACGATTGCGCACGGAGTTGACCGGCATCCGCTTGATACCTTCCTGAGGGATTTCACGCTGAATGACGGCAGCTATCCGGAGTTCATCGTCAAGCGCGTCAAGGGTGTTGATGCCGATGCCGCCGTGGAGAAGGCGAAGACCTTCTGCGGCAGGGGATATGACGTCAGATTCCTTCCGGACAATGAGGAATTATACTGTTCCGAACTGGTCCAGGCGTCCTACCTGGATGCCGACGGGCAGCCGGTGTTCCAGAGTGAACCGATGAACTGGCTGGCGCCGGACGGCACAATGCCGCCCTACTGGGAATGGCTTTTCGGTCAGCTTGGAATGGAGGTCCCCCAGGGCGTTCCGGGCACGAATCCCCAGAAAATGTCCGAATCTGACCTCCTGGTCGAGGTTCCTGCGCGAGTGGTTCAGCCTGTTGCTGAATAGCTACCGCTTGTCGATTATCTTGGTGTCGGGGTCAGGTCCGAGTCGTTAAAGGTCATATCCTGCTCGGCCTTCATAATGGCCTGGGGCTGGTCCAGCGTGGCGCTCAGTACCCGGTGCAGGCCCTTATCGTCCGGCGTAAACCAGGTGTAACCATCGTCGTCCACACTGACCGTGCCAGCAACGCTATTGGTAAACAACTCGGGTTGAACGGTGTAAAGCACGCTTAGGATATCCCAACTGGGACGGTCGTAAGGCATCTGGCGATAGAGTTTGTATGCTTCCACTACCGGATTTGGCTCGCTGTATCCAAAATTCCGCTCTATTATGGCTCCCGGGTACATAGTCTGCTTGCCAATCTCGAAGGGATTCTGCCAAATGGCGGTAGGCCATTGTGCAAACACCTTTTGCATCGCGGGGATGTCATTGACGACATTGTATTCGGCGCGCTTATTCTCGCCGTAGCTGCCTGCCATAATGCTCAGGCCGGCGGTCTTTTTTTTCACTAGATCCACTCCTGCCAGAGGAGAATACTCATCGGGGCCGCTATCAAGCAGTTGCGCCAGCGTAGTGCCGAAGCCTAGGCTTACGAAAGTCACGGACTTGTCCGGCTGGGAGGCCAGAATCCTGCGGTAAAGTGCCACCGGCTCGGGATACTCCGTGCGCGATTTTTGGAAATCATTTTCACAAACGGTATAGTCCACATAGTCTGAGAATTCCTGAACTGGAGTGGTACTCATTGCCACTTCCACTTCCGGATGGCCATACCAGGTACACACGGCGTCGGTGAATGCTGCAGCGGTAGCGCTTTTTTTGTGACAGCCTACTGCAAGCAGCGATGCCTGCCCGTTATCCACGGCACGAAGAGCAAGCGCTAGTGCCAGGGCGTCGTCGATATCATTGCCCATATCGGTTTCTATTATCAACCTCGGCAGAGCGGATTCTGCTTTCTGACTCGGCGTGCAGCAGACTCCTGCAAGCAACGTGATAAAGAGTGGGATCAATGCTTTGCGCATACTTACTTCAGATATGATGTAAAAATGAACATACATCTTGCTGTGCCTGACGCGAAATCAATCTGAGAGGCTCTGCGTGGATTTCGTGACGTCAAAACCCTCGAAAACGGCCATTTCCGTGGCACGAGATACACAGTAGCGGCTCCAGGTGGATTTCGTGACAGACATAACCGATAAAGGAGCAGCAGGAATAGCTACCGCTTGTCGATTATCGTGGCGTCGGGGTAGTCGGCCTGGTTGAAGGTGACGTCCTTTTCGCTCACTCCGAAGGAGATGTCCCTCATCGTGAATGCCACTCCGGAGTCGCTCATACTGAGGCTGATGGGGAAGTAGTCGGCCTTGGCGACCACCAGGCTCATCTTCTTGGGCGAATCCTTGTCCTTGTTGGACTTACTCTTCTTGCACTTGATGAACCAGGCCTTGTCGGTTTCCTTTTCGATGGTCAAATCATAACCGTCGCAGATACCGTCGAACAGTCCGATGTCTCCTTTCGGCTCGGAACTCTCCTTGGCCTTTACCTTCGAGTTCTCTATCTCGATTTCATTCTTCTGGCCGTTGTATCTCCACTGGGTGACGCCGTCGTCCCATACTATGGCCTTGACTCCACCCACCTCGCTCTCCATCCTGGATTTGCCGCCGCGGCTCCAGTTTTTCGAAGACATCGTGCCGATTATCGGCATTTTGATATCAATGGCCATCGATACGCCGTCGTTCGCGTTGAATTTGCTCATTGCCTCATCCATCCTGGAGACTATCTCCTCGGGTGTCTGGGCCAGGGCCGCTACGGCCGTTGCCATCGCGGCGAGTATGCATAAGAATCTTTTCATTACAGTGCTCATTTTCGCAAAAGTAACTATTCTTTTGGTTGCATCAAAGGGCTTCGATTGCTTTTTCCAGGGTGGCGAGACGGTCGGCATAAGCCTTTTTCATACGGTCGATGGCCTGGGGGAAAGCTAATCCAAAGTCTCCGTTGGTGTTGACCCAGTCGGTTGGCCACATCTTGTGGTTTATGGACTCGGAGGTATTTGTATCAGAAAAAAATGTGTATAAACGAAGAAAACCCCTGAAACTCAGGGGTTTTCGCGGTGCGGAAGGCTAAATGTTCAGAGTTTCCTGCAGTTTCCGTCAGTTTCTTAAATCATTGAAATTCAGCGAAAAATATACTCGATAATTTCCCTCCGTTTACTTTGATTTCCAAAATAGTGTTCGGATATCTGTTCGGATTTTTCGAAATGTGTGATATTGCAGTACTTCATCTTCCATTATGTTCATCACGTAAGTAGTGTTCAATAATAATGAACACAGTACAGATAATGAACAGAATTGGGAGTTGACGGCTGGAGCCTATTTGATCTGCTCCAGTTCTCGGCAGTAGAAGAAGGCTTCCAGGCTGATTTTCTTCACTCGGTTGAGCTTGTTCAGGGACTGGTCCTCAATGAGCGCAGCGGCCAGTTCGGTGTCCATCTCGGGGCTATAGTGCTTGACCACATTGGCGCCGGTTTGGATGAGGCGGACCAGGTAGGCCACTTTGGCGGCGTCGCGGATGGCGACGTCGGCGTTGTAGGATTCGGGGATGATGAAGGAGTTGACGCGTCGGGCACCGTCGGCATAGTAGCTGAATTCGGTCCGGTCCAGGGCACCGCGGAGGCAGATGTTCATGGCGCACTGGTAGGTGTCATTCAGGACATCGGCCTCGGTGAGGTTTTCCAGCTTCCTGTAGCCCAGTTCAATGGGGACGATTTCGGCGTAGGTCTTCCGGACGGCGGAGAGGTCGTCGATGCGGTCCAGGATGGAACTGATGTCGTAGAGCTGCTTCATGATTTCCATGAAGAAGGGGTCTTCGTGCTTGAAGAACGGGATGCCGGTGGTGTGAGGGGCGAAAGCGGTAAGTTTGTCTCCCAGCATATCGGCCAGGCTGGGGCACGGAACCGTAACGGGGGCGCCGTCCTGGATGAGCATCGGACTTGCGATTGGAAGATTTACGACCTGATTGTAGTGTATGTCTTCGTACAGGACGTCCAGCAGGATCTTGTCGGTAGGATGGCCCGATGGGTACGTGACGGCGTAGTGGTATTCGGCGTGGGATTTGGGGACGCCGGTACGGGAAATGCGCTCAATCTCTTCTGCGCCGGTAAAGCCGTATTCCTGGCCGAACTTGCCCAGGTATTGTGTGATGTCCGTGCCGGGAGGGCAGACGATGTCCACGTCGATGGAGAGTCGTCTGGAGGTGTCCAGGTGGAGCATCAGGGCCGTACCGCCTTTGAAGATGAAGGGGCAGCCGGAACGGACGAGGGATTCCAGCAGTGAGAGGGCGCGGATGGCTTTCTCTACAAGGGGTGTGTCGGATACTCCGGGGATATGCTGCTTTGCCTGCTCAATCCATTCCAGGCTTCTGCTTCTGGGGTCAATCATGGTTGATGTTGGTTGTACGGTCTATCAGTTGCTGTATTTTGTCCAGGCAGCCGCGGCGCTGGGCGTAGCGGAGCAGGCGGGGGCGGGAGATGGCGTAAGAGGAGAAGGCTTCCTGGTAAACACGATTGAGTTCGCTGCCTTGGAGAAAGTCGAATTCCGGGTTGAGGACGATGTCCACCAGCATCTTCTCTATCTGCGGGACGGGGATGCCTTCAAAGCTGTCCAGCGGGGATTCGGTGGTGAGGGTATGCAGGACGATGCAGCCAGCGGTACTGCCGAATTTGAAGAACTCTTCCCGGCTGGGATTGGGAAGGACCGGCAGGCTTGGATATTTCTCCCGGAGGGCGTCCGGGAAGGACTCTTGCAGATAGCGCTCTACGTCCACAATGACCATGTTGATATTGGGCACGTGGAGCATAAAGGGGATAACGCTGGAGGCGTCCCAGATGCAGAAATCGGCCAGCCGGTAGCGTTGCCGGAGGTATGCGCCCATCTCCTGGGTCTGCGGCTTCAAGGTAAGGAAGTACCGGGGCTTGGACGCTGTGCTGAGCTGGTATGCACCCCATCCTGCCTTGGTGAGCCGGCCGGATGCGACCAGGCGCTCCAGCTGCTTCTGCAGACTGGTATCAGCCGCTCCGGAGGCATTGGACAGCCAGGCGGCAAGGTCCTTCTTCTTGAAGGGCCCCTGCTGCAGGGTCGCGTACTGTATGATCCTTTCCGTTGTGGTCATCGTTCACAGAATCTGGGTGCAAAAATAAGACATTTTTGGCAGTAAACAAAGGATGCTGCCGAAAAAGTCTCACTTTTTACGGTTCCACTTTGTTTCTGCCCACATAGTTCGCATTCCACGCGGGGTGTGCAAATGTTAGTATTAATGCATATGCCAGCTGCAGAAGCGGTAAGAGTTAGCTATATCGTTAGCCATAGCGTTAGTTGGCTCTTCCAGGAACAGAGTCATCTCCGACTGCACATAGCCATGCCAGCCGGGATAGAGCTTCTTTAGAGCATCTTTATATTCGGGGGAGCAGAAGCCGATCTCTGAGTCATAGCCTGTAATCGTGTGGTTATGAAGGCATATATGTAGTTCTCCGTAGGGACTTATGTATAGATTTCCGGCTTTCTGCCTCTCGTTTACGGCGCCAAAGTTTGGTGGGATAATACCGTTAAGTTCTTTTACAAAACCGTCGTCGACCAATGGATAAATGTAGTTGTCGTTAAGACTGATCGGTATAGAGACCTTGCGGCCGAACAGGTGGCGCTTAAGCACCTCGCCGGCTCCGGTTTCGTACAATACGAACGGATAATCTTTGCCGTCTATCCTTACAATCAATCGCCAGTCCTCGAAGTCAGGGTATCGGAGACTTTCAGATTCCGGGAGGCATTCCTGGGTGCCACGGTAGAGTTCGTGCCAGGTATCCCATTGTTCCGGATTGACGTTATAGTCCAGAGCCTTGGCCCCTTCGACTACAATCGTGGCCGGGGTATGGGAATCGTTCTCCATTATCGGGATAGTAACCCTTTGGCTTTCATCCGCAGTGACGCCAAAGCAATACGGCCGGTCATTGATATATACCCTGTAGCGATATTGCTTAAAACGCCGGCCCGGCTCGAATTTGGTGTAATACTCAAATTCATACGTCAACTCAATTTCAAGCGCAGCGCCCTCTTGCGGGATTACGTTGGTAATGCCCTCCGGCGTTAATATTTCATCGGTGGCAACATCATAGTATTCCGTGCCCAGGCAGCCGGAGAGGACAAGAGACGGAACTAATGTCAGGATGAGAAGATATATAGTATTATTGAGCTTCACGTAACGTAAATGCAGTTTGCCGGTTTTTCTTGCGTAATTGATGCAAAAGTAGCTTTTTTTTTGTCTATATTACGCAAGAATCACGACGCTCTTCTGTTTTATATTAAAAAGCTCTTTATATGCGAAATATATTATGTCTTGCGGTTTTGTTGGCCTTGTCCGCTTGCGGAAAGGTGGATGCCCCGGTAGCCGACCTGAAGGATATCAAATTGGAAGACTGGCCGCTTACGGACTGCTCCACCAGCACAAAGCCGCCACGGGACCTGGTGGCTTACAAGCTTCTTGGAGTTCCCTACAAGTGGGAAGAGGACTGGATGGGCAGTCCGACCTACATCATCCAGCCAGACTTCTCCGGGATGAAAACGTCATTCTCCTACAGGGATTATCTGGACAAGAATCTCTGCAGCGGTACGCATGGAGCGTATATGAATCTCATAGAAGGGAAGACAGATGTCATCATCGCCAGCCGGGACATTTCCAGAAATGAAAAGGCGTCAGCGGCTGAACTTGGCGTTGAACTGGAGACGGCACCGCTCGCCATCGATGCGCTGGTATTCATCGTCAATCCAAAGAACCCCGTCAAGAATCTAACTTCGGATCAGGTGCGGAAGATTTATACCGGAGAGATTACCAACTGGAAGGAGGTCGGCGGTGTTGACCATGCCATCACCCCATACATCCGGAATGCGGATTCCGGCAGCCA
>DBYB01000057.1:13873-39374 GCA_002309995.1 Bacteroidales bacterium UBA1197 | reverse complement strand
TTCGACAAGCCCTATTTCGAGGGCGTCTTCGGCGACTTCCGCTTCCCCGACGGCACCGCACCCAAGTGGGAGACGCTGGACTGGCTGCAGAGGCACTTCATGAACTGGTTCAACGAGGAGCGCAACCATTACATCCTCACCTTCCCCGTGGAGACTATGGCCCTTCTTACCGACGGCGCAGACGATTTCGCCGACAAGGATTACGCCGACTTCACCGCCGAGATGTGGAGCAAGGGGCACAGCTTCTTCTGCTACCTCTCCAACAGCCCCGACTCGCTCAGCAGCTGCTGCCGCCTGCGCAACTCCCTCAAGGATATGGAGGATGCAAGCCACAACCACACCACCCACCAGTATTCGATGGGCACCGCTTCCGTGAGCACCGGTTCCAAGTCGGTTATGACCATCAATCTCAACCGCCTTATCCAGGACTCCGTGCGCCGCTACTTCGCAGAGCGCCGCGGCGTGCACCTTGAGGCCGGCAAGCCGCTCAACCCGGTTAGTCATTTCTACGACAAGGACGACCTCTACACCAACTTCATCGCCAAGGACATCCGCGAGATGACCGAGCGCGTGCATAAGTACCAGATTGCCTTCAACGAGATTATCAAGGACTTCCTCAAGGCAGAGATGCTCGACGTGTACAAGGCAGGCTTCATCGATATGAAGCGCCAGTACCTCACCGTCGGCGTGAACGGTCTTACCGAGGCCGCCGAGTTCCTCGGGCTGCAGGTTTCCCCCAACCCCGAGTACGGCGCATTCGTAAACACGATCCTGGAGACCATCAACATTGCCAACCGCAAGGACAAGACCTCCGACGCAATGTTCAACACCGAGTTCGTGCCTGCAGAGAACCTCGCCGCCAAGAACTACAAGTGGGACAAGAAGGACGGCTATTTCGTGTCCGACAAGCACAACCTCTACAGCTCCTACTTCTACAATCCGGAAGACGACAGCGTGTCGATGATTGACAAGTTCAAGCTGCACGGCGACGACTTCGTGAAGTATCTGGACGGCGGTTCAGCCCTCCATATGAACATCGCCGAGCACCTGTCCAAGGACCAGTACAGGCAGCTGCTCAAGGTGGCCGCACACTACGGCACCAACTACTTCACCTTCAACTGCCGCAACACCGTGTGCAACGACTGCGGATACATCAGCAAAGACACCCTCGAGAAGTGCCCCAAGTGCGGCAGCGAAAACCTTGATTACCTTACACGTGTAATCGGTTACCTCAAGAGAGTCTCCAGCTTCGCGGAGCCCCGTCAGGTAGAGGCCGGCAAGAGGTTCTACACCCCCAAGGAGAAGGATGCTTAAGTACGTTCCCGAGCTGACGGACACCGTCATCGAGGAAATACCCGACCGCGTTACCCTGGCAGTTGAAATCAGCAACTGCCGGGGTAATTGCCCAGGGTGCCACTCCCCCTTTCTCAAGCAGGACATCGGGGAGGAACTGACCGCTGCCCGGATTGACAAGCTTATTGCAGACAACTTCGGTATCAACTGCTTTCTATTCCTCGGCGAAGGCCGCGACAGCGAGGAGCTGCTTAAGCTGGCCGCGCATATCAGGGAAGCCCATCCCGGCATCGAGTTGGCCGTTTACAGCGGAAGGGAGAAGGTCGAGGATGTCTTTTACGACGTCTTCGACTTCGTCAAGACCGGCCCGTACATCGAATCCCTTGGCCCCCTGAACAGCCCCACGACCAACCAGAGGCTCTATTATCACGGAAAAGACATCACTTCCCGGTTCTGGCGGCGCCGGAAAGATTGGAGTTAACGATATTTTTAGTATATTTGCAGCCGCTTACGGGGTATTAGCTCAGTTGGTAGAGCGTTAGGTTCGCAATCTAAAGGTCAGGGGTTCGATCCCCCTATGCTCCACAAAAGCAAAGGTCGGCGCGAAGCCGACCTTTGCTTTTGTGGAGCACGACACGTTACCCCACCCCCAAACCCCCGCCCTCGGGGCGGTGGCTTAGTCGCTTTGCTCCGAAAAACGATGGTTCCGGCAGTTTGCCGGGACTTTTTTTATGTTTTTTGCAATACTGTCGCAAAAAATGCGTATTTTTGTATGAATATACAAACAGTAAACTGTTCCGAACAGATGAAACACATTCTACGTACCGTGATAATCGCTGCCCTGGCCGTCTCCATGGCCTCCTGCAGCCCTAACACCTGGAAGAGTATCAATTACCTGCAGGACGTCCAGGCAGGTTCCGTAATGCCAATGTCAGTTAACCGAGGCATCATTATCCAGCCTCAGGACCAGCTGTCCATTATCGTATCCAGCCGCAACAGCACCCTTGCCGCCCAGTTCAACAAGGCAATGGCGTCCACTTATGCCGGCTCGGAGAACTCAACGGGCTCCAGCGGCCAGTACATAGTGGGATACACCGTGGATAACGACGGCGACATCAACTTCCCGCAGCTCGGCAAGATTCACGTTGCCGGCCTGAACCGCTGGGAACTCCAGGACAAGATTACCGACCGCCTCGTCTCCAACGGCCTCCTCACCGACGCCAACGTCACCGTCGAGTTCCTCAATTTCAAGGTTTCCGTACTCGGTGAAATCACCCGTCCCGGTTCCTACAGCGTGAACGGCGACAAGATTACCATATTCCAGGCCCTCGCCCTTGCCGGAGATCTCTCAATCTACGGACAGAGGAACAACGTTATGGTAATCAGGGAGAAGAACGGCGAGCGCTCGATGTTCTTCCTGGACCTCCGCGACTCCAAGGTCTTCAATTCCGAGGCCTATTACCTCCAGCAGAACGACGTGGTTTACGTAACCCCGAACAATGTGCGCGCCGGCCAGTCCACGATCAACGAGAACTACTTCAAGTCCGCCGGATTCTGGATGTCCCTCGGTTCGATGGCCGTCACCGTCACCAACCTGATTATTACCCTGAACAGATAATTCAAGCAACATGACTGAATACAACAAGAACTTTCAGGCCCAGACGACGGGCAACCAGGAAGAAGAACAGTCAATTCAGCTCGCAGACATATGGGGTATGATATGGCACCACAGATGGTGGTACGTACTGTCCCTCATCCTCTGCCTGTCGGGCGCCGCCTTCCACCTGTACAAGACGCCCAAGATCTACAGCCGCTCGATGAAAGTAATCGTGGACGAGGACGCCTCCAACTATATGATGCGCGACCTCACCCAGTTCGCAGGTACCTCCCGTATGAGGTATTCCGGTTCCAACGTGGACAACGAAATCGAAGCGTTCACCTCCCCTGACCTGATGGAAGGCGTGGTCAAGCGCCTCGGACTCGAGACCGTTTACATTGACAAGCAGATCGCCCGCACCCGCGAGATGTACAAGAACTCCCCCGTGGAGATGCAGCGTCTCGACGACGGCAGCGCATCCGCATTCTCGTTCACCATCAAGAAGACCGGCGAGAACACGTTCGACATCGAGGACTTCTCCGTAGCCGGCCTTGGCATCGAGACCCCGAAGATCTCCGGCGCGCTCAACGACACCATTATGACTCCCGTCGGAGCCATCCGCATAGTCCCCACCACCTTCCTGGACAAGTGGGGCCACGACATCCAGGTTAGCTGGGTACGCGCCTCTGCACGCGCAAAGTCGTATACCGGCCGCCTCTCCGCTTCCCTCTCCAACAAGATGTCTTCGGTCGTCGTACTCTCGATGAGGGACGCTTTCCCCAACCGTGCGGAAACGGTCCTCTCCTCGCTCCTCGATATGTATGACGAGGAATGGATAGGCTCCCGCAACAGGTCCACCAGGGCAACCTCCAAGTTCATCGCCGACCGTCTCGCCATCATCGAGGAAGAACTCGGCGGCATCGAGACCAACCTGAAGAATTACAAGCAGACCAACAAGATTACCGATATCGTCCAGGCGGGCTCGGTGCTCTCCCAGCAGTCCACGGCATTCGGCAACAAGGCGTTCGAGGTTTCCAACCAGCTGGCAATCGCCCAGATGATCAAGAACTTCATCAACGACCCCATCCATACCAACGACCTTATGCCGGCGAACACCGGACTTGAGAGCGCAACCGTCGCCACTCAGATCGGTGAATACAACCATATCCTGCTCCAGCGCGACAAGGCCCTCAGCGCCTCGTCCGAGAACAACCCTCTGGTGCAGGACCTCACCGCTTCGCTGGACCGTCTGCGCCTGGCCATCAACCGTTCCATCGAGAGCCTCATCAGCTCCCTGCAGCTCGAGCTGCGCCAGGTAGAAAGCCGCGAGCAGGAACTCCTGAACCGCGTGTCCAAGACCTCCGGACAGGAGCTCGAACTCCTCTCCATCGAGCGTCAGCAGAAGGTTAAGGAGCAGCTCTACATCTTCCTGCTTCAGAAGCGCGAGGAGAACGAACTCCAGAGCCTCCTGACCGTCAGCAACACCAGGCAGATTATGCGTCCGACCGGCGGCGGCGGTCCCGTGTCACCCAACAGGATGATGATTATCCTGATCGCCCTCGCCCTCGGCCTGGGTCTTCCTTTCGGAATCATCTACCTCATTTCCCTCTTCGACACCACCGTGAAGGGCAGGGGCGACCTCGTAAGGCTTTCGGTTCCTTTCCTCGGCGAACTTCCCCAGCTTGGCCTTTCTCCCAACTACTGGAAGCGCCTCAGGGCCAACCGCTACGACAAGAACAACACCCGCTTCCTCGTACAGGCCGGCAAGCGCGACTCCATCAACGAGGCGTTCCGCGTCTTGCGTACCAATCTGGACTCAATGATTCATTCGGGAGAGCAGGCGCAGGTAATAATGCTGACCTCCTTCAACCCCAACGCAGGTAAGACCTTCACCCTGATGAACCTCGCCAAGTCTATGGCTCTCAAGGGCTCCAGGGTTATCATCCTCGACCTTGACATCCGCAAGGCTACCCTGTCCAAGTCTCTGGGCCAGAACAAGAAGCACGGCATCACTGCATACCTCAGAGGCAAGATAGACAAGGTTGACGGCCATACCATCCCTATTTCCGACAATCTCGAACTCCTGCCCGTGGGTTCCATCCCTCCAAACCCTGCGGAACTCCTCGTAAGCGAGCGTATGGGCATGCTGATTGAAGAGCTGCGCGGCAAGTACGACTACATCTTCCTCGACACTCCTCCTATCGACGTGGTTGCCGACACCGCCATCATAGCGCCGTTTGCCGACATCACGGTATTCGTGCTCCGCGCCGGCCTGTTCGACAGGCGTGCCCTCCCCGTGGTTGAGGAGATTTACAAGGAGAACAGGTTCAACCGTATGGCTATAATCCTGAACGGCGTCGACTCCTACTCAGGCCACAGCGGCTATGGATATGGCTACGGTTACGGATACGGATACGGATACGGATACGGTTATGGATATGGCTACGGTTATGGATACGGCTATGGTTACGGGGCCGATACCGAAGTGGATGACGACGACGCCCAGGAGACCAAAGAAGATAAATCGTAATGTTCTCCGGGCTCTTTGTACGCAAGAAATCGGTTGTCGACAGTTCCCTTCTGAAGGGGGCTGTCGATAATCATTCTCATATACTGTATGGTGTGGATGACGGTGTCAAGACACTTGAACGCTCGCTCGACATCCTCGGCTGGCTCGAGGCCCAGGGGCTCAAGGAACTGTGGCTCACTCCGCACATAATGGAGGACGTTCCCAATACCACGGCGCATCTGAAAGAGAGATACTCCATTCTGCGAAAGGCGTACACCGGCAAGATAGCCCTTCACCTTTCGGCAGAATATATGATGGACAACCTTTTCCTGGACAGGCTGGAAGAGAAGGATCTCCTCCTGCACGACCACGACTGGGTGCTGATGGAGACCTCCGCCATCGCCCCGCCTCTCGACCTCTGGGGAATGCTGGAAAGCACGATGTCCGCAGGCTACCGGCCGCTTATCGCTCACCCCGAGCGCTACGTGTATATGGACCGTAAAGACTATGCACGCCTTCGCGATATGGGAGCGCTCTTCCAGCTGAACCTGCCCTCCATAGTCGGCTATTATGGAGAGCAAGCCCGCGCCCGCGCCGAATACCTGCTGGAGAACGGCTACTACCATATGACCGGCTCCGACTGCCACCGTTACCACTCCTTACAGAAACAGTATGGAGAAAAGGTACTCAGTAAATCCACCGTAGCAGCCCTGCGTCAGCTGATGACTCCGGGCAGCGAATTCGATGTATGATATTTATGCGCAGAATCACCCTGCTCCTGCTGCTCCTCTGCAGCAGCACCTTGATGGCCCAGCAACTCTCCGGCACCTACGTGTTTGCGGAGCGTGACGGGCAGGAACTGGCCCTCGACGTCTATTATCCCGCCGCCGGCTCCCCCACCACCCTGGACGGCATACCCAAGCCCACGATCCTCTATGTATTCGGAGGCGGCTTCATTACCGGGAGCCGCAACGATGCCTATATGATGCCGTGGTTCAAGTTGCTAACGGAAGACGGATACACCGTAGTGTCCGTGGACTACCGTCTCGGGCTCAAGGGCGAGAAGCTGGATTTCGGCCTGTTCCGCATTGTGGACAGCGCCCACAAGGTCAAGCGGGCGGTGGACATGGGCGTCGAAGACGTCTTTAGCGCAGTCCGCTACATCGCCGATAATCGCGAGGCTCTCGGTATAGACCCCGCCAACATAGTCATCTCCGGCAGCTCAGCCGGCGCAATGATATCCCTTTCATCCGAGCTCGAGACCTGCACGCCTACCGTGCGTACGGCCATACTCCCGGATGGCTTCCGTTTCAAGGGCGTGATGTCTTTCGCTGGGGCGATAATGTCCGACACCGGCCTGCCGCACTACGAGGCCGAGCCCACACCGCAGCTGTTGTTCCACGGCGACGCCGACAACGCAGTTACTTACGACAAGATAAGCGTATGCAAACTGGGCTTTTTCGGGAGCAGCGCCCTGGTGAGGGATGTTTTCAAGAAGAACGGCTACATATATAATATATGCCGTTATCCCGGCCACACCCACGACATCGCCGGCAGTATGGAGGGCACCTGGCCCGAGCAGAAGAGATTCCTGGAGACCAACGTGATACGCGGCCTCAGGCGCATCTCCGACTGCTCCATCATCGACCCGACTCTCCCCGTCTGGCAGAACATCACCCTCGACTATATTTACAAGCAAGGTCACGCGCCTCAGGAATAGATGGATATTGCCGACATTATAATAGACGCTCTGCGGGCGGCGGTACTCATCACCGGAATGGTGGTGATTATGATGCTGATGATAGAGAGCCTGAACATCGGTTCCGGCGGGCGCTTTTTCCGTCGCCTGCAAGGCTCGAAGTTCGGCCAGATCGTACTGGCCGCGCTGCTGGGCTGGGTCCCGGGGTGTATGGGCGGATTCGCCAGCGTGTCACTTTTCTCGCACGGGATGATCAGTTTCGGCGCCCTCGTTGCAATGTTGATTGCGACGGCCGGCGACGAGTCGTTCGTGATGCTCGGCCTCTTTCCCGGCAAGGCGCTCGCAATCTCAGCCCTGTGCCTGGTTATCGGCATTGCGGTCGGCGCTCTTATTGATTTCGCCGGCCCTAAGCTTGGCTTCAAGCCTTATACGCTCAAGACCTGCCACGAGCTGAAGCTTCACGAGGAGGACGCCCCGCACGACCACAGCAAGCGCAGTTTCTCCTGGAAGCGCCTTGTGATTTTCGTCGGCATCGCGCTGTATGTCACCGCACTTGTAACCGGTATGCTGGAGCACGAGCACGGCGGCGAGGCCGAAGCGCACGAGGCCCACGGCTTCAACCTTCTCAGCGAAGACTGGATGAACTACCTCTTCGGCGGCCTGAGCCTGATAATGCTGGGCGTCGCCGCCTTCGGCTCCGACCATTTCGTGGAGGGGCACCTTTGGAACCACGTTATAGTTCGCCACGTTCCCAGGATATTCGCCTGGACCATCGGAGTCCTGCTCCTGCTTGGTTTTCTTGGCGAGTTTGTGGATATCAGCTCCTGGATCGGGGCCAATATCCCCCTGATGATACTGCTTGCGACGCTAATCGGAATCATCCCGGAGTCCGGGCCGCACCTCATCTTCGTAACGCTGTTCGCCCAGGGCCTGATTCCGGCGCCCGTGCTGATTGCCAGCTGCATCAGCCAGGACGGGCACGCTTCCCTGCCGCTGCTGGCAGAGTCCAAGGGCGCCTTCCTGCGCGCCAAGGCCATCAACTGCGTCGTGGCACTGATTGTAGGATTTATAATGTATATCATATGAAAAAGCTGACGATTCTTCTGGTCCTTGCGACCTTGTGCGCCTGCACCCCCAAGGCGGGGCGCTGGAGCGCCGAAAAGGCCAACCAATGGTACGCCGCCCAGCCCTGGCTGTCGGGGTGCAACTTCATTCCCTCCAACGCGATCAACCAGATCGAGATGTGGAGCGCCGACACCTGGAGCCCGGAACTGATAGACAAGGAACTCGGATGGGCCGAAGAGCTCGGCTTCAACACTATGCGCGTATTCCTCAGCAGCGTAGTTTACCAGAACGATCCCGATGGTCTGAAGAGCCGCATCGACGAGTTCCTCAAGATATGCGACAAGCACGACATCGTGCCGCTGTTCGTATTCTTTGACGACTGCTGGGACCCTGAGTCCGCCTATGGCAAGCAGCGTGATCCGAAGCCCGGTATCCACAATTCCGGCTGGGTTCAGGACCCTTCCAAGGCCCGCAGGGAGGACACTCTCAAGACTTATCCCGAACTTGAGAAATACGTAAAGGACATCGTCGGCACCTTCCGCCGCGACAACCGCATCCTCGCCTGGGATATGTACAACGAGCCCGGCAACAGCGGCTACGGCTACACCAGCTTCCCCCTGCTCAAGAACAGCTTCAAATGGGCCCGCGAGGCCGCGCCCAGCCAGCCCGTCACCGCCGGCGTCTGGACCAAGACTCTTCCCGAGTACAACGCCTGGCAGCTGGAGAACTCCGACGTCATCACCTTCCACGACTACGGCAATCCCGAGCGTATGAGCAACACTATCGACACGCTCGCCCGCCGCGGCCGTCCGCTCATCTGCACTGAATATATGGCCCGCACCCGCGGTAGCCTCTTCAGCACCATAATGCCTATGCTCAGGGAGCACAACGTCGCCGCCATCAACTGGGGCTTTGTCTCCGGCAAGACCAACACCATCTTCGCCTGGGACACTCCCCTTCCCGAGGTCACCGAGCCCGAAGTCTGGTTCCACGACATCTTCCGCACCGACCACACCCCCTACGACCCCTCCGACCTCGAAGTCATCAAGCGCTGCAATGCCGTCATATCTGCAGATTGAGAATATATCCAAGTCGTACGGGACCAAGGTCCTGTTCGACCGCATAGGATTCAACATCAACGAGGGCGACAAAATCGCTCTCGTTGCGCCTAACGGTACGGGCAAGACGTCCCTGCTGCGCATTCTGGCGGGCAAGGACAAGTCCGATTCCGGCGGCAGCATCAAGTTCCTGCGCGACGTGCGCATAGCCTTTCTGGAGCAAGAATACGACTACCGGCCTGAGTTTACCATCGGGCAGCAGCTGGCGACCGACGATTTCGAGCACGAACTTCGAGTTCGCAGGATCCTGGATGAACTGGGCCTGAACCCGGAGAAACGGATGAGCGAACTGTCGGGCGGCGAAGTCAAGCGCGTGGCAATCACTGAATTGCTGGCTGCGGATGCCGATTTCCTCATAATGGACGAGCCCACGAACCATCTGGACCTGGATGCCATCGAGTACCTGGAGAATGCTCTCAAGCGCTCCCGTTGCACGCTATTTATGGTTTCGCACGACCGCTACTTCCTGGACCGCGTCTGCAACACCATTATGGAGATGGACCGTGGCTCAATCTACATCTACCGGGGCGACTACGAGAACTTCCTGCAGAAGCGTGACGAACGCATCAGCAACTACAACGCCGAGACCGAGCGCGTGCGCAATATCCTCCGTCGCGAACTCGAATGGATTCACGCCACGCCCTGCGCCCGAACCGGCAAGGCCAAGTACCGCAAGGAGGCGTTCAAGGAAATCAAAGCGCGCGCAGAAAACACCTACACCGTCAATCGCGTGTCAATGGAGGGGCTGGGTGGAGCATCTTATCTGGGCAAGCAGGTAATCGACTGCAAAGACCTCTGTTTCAACTGGAACGGCAAGCCGCTGATCGACCATTTCACCTACAATTTCCAGCGCGGTGAGCGGGTTGGAATCGTGGGTGGCAACGGCATAGGCAAGAGCACCTTCCTCAATCTTCTCGCCGACAGCAACGACCCTGCCGTCAAGCGTGGGGAGTCAGTCCGAATCGGCTACTATCGCCAGACCGGCATTGAATTCCGGCCGGACGACACGGTAATGGAAGTCGTTCCTGATACGCGCCTGCTTGAACGCTTCCTCTTCCCGCACGAGATGTGGAACAACCGCATCGACCGTCTCTCCGGCGGCGAAAAACGGCGCCTGTATCTGCTCACCGTGCTTATGCAGGAGCCCAACGTCCTCATCCTTGACGAGCCCACCAACGACCTCGACATCGTTACGCTGAACATACTTGAGGAGCACCTGCTCGACTTCAAGGGCACGATGCTCATCGTCACGCATGACCGCCATTTCCTTGACCGCCTCGTGGACCATCTGTTCGTCTTCTGCGGCAACGGCGTCATCAAGGACTTCATCGGCGGCTATAGCGAGTACCGCAGCTACATCGAAGACCTCCGCAAGGAAGAACGCGCCCGGCAACAGGCCCTGGAGCCAAAGCCCGTGCGGGAAAAGCCCAAATCGGAAGGTCCCCGCAAGCTCAGCTGGAAGGAAAAACGCGAACTGGAGCAACTGGAAGCCGATCTCACTGCTTTGGAAGCGGAAAAATCAGATCTTGAAGCCCTCCTCGCCGGCGGCACCGACGACTACCAGCGCATCGCAGCCGCCTCCACCCGCTACCAGGAAGTCAAGACAGCCATCGACGAAAAAGAATTCCGCTGGCTGGAGCTCAGCGAAATTTAGATTCTTCACTTCGTTCAGAATGACAAGGAAGCGATAGTCCGGAAGGGATTGCCTCCGGAAACCTGTGGCCGCCCGTGGCCACCCCGAAGGGCCGATGTCCCCTGGGGGACAACAGGGGGAAATAGTCGTCTCGAAGAGACGGGAGGGGCCCACAAGCGGAGCGCAGTGGGAGGGATGAGCGAAGCGAAGGTTTCCGGGGTAATTCCTTCCGGACGGTAGCGGTGGTGGTTTCTCCACAAAACAGGGCGATTTTGTGGACTAAAAGGCAGAATAATTACCGGAAAATCTCGGACCAGGAGGAGAGGCCGAGGACGGGGAGGTAGGGGTCGAGGACGGAGGATTCGGAGGGGGTGCCGGCGGCTTGCCAGACGTACCAGGCGGGCTTGGGGCCGCTGGGGGATTCGGTGTCGTCGGAGAAGCGGCGGAGGCCGATGCGGAGGCCGCCCTCGGCGCGGTTGTCGCGCCAGTTGTGCCACTGGATGCCGTCGATGCCCTCCAGGGCGTTTACCTTCTTCCAGGCCCAAGCCGCGCCGGCGGCCTGTTTGGCCAGGTCGTCCGCGCTGTATGAAGGCGAATTGGTGCCGTTCTCGGAAAGGAAGAGGATACGCTTCTGCGAGCCCTTGTACCAGTGCGACTTGTCAAGAATCCAGTCATTCACGACCTCCAGGTTCTTGAAAGTACAATAAGGAGAATCGGCCGAATAAGTGGCGGAAGTGTCGTCAATCCAGAACTCCGGCTTGAAGAGGCTCTGAGGGTAAGGATGGCAGGCCACGCCCCACAGGAAGTCGCCCTCGGCAGTGCCGAACTTGCACACATCCTCAAGCAGGCTCTTGGATGCGTACTGCATCTCCTTCTTGGCCCAGCTGTGAGTAAGGGAGATGAGCACGGACGCATTCGGATCGTACTTGTGAGCTATGTTGTGGCAGATGCGCATAGACTTCACGTAGGAGTCCATATAGCGCAGTTCCGGCTGGTCGCCCATATTCGTCCACTCCTTGGCGGCATCAACCTCGTTGTGCATAATCCAGTGGTGTATGCGGCCATGGGTGCTGCTCGAATAACGCTTTGCCAGGAAGTCCAGCACCGCAGCATACACATTAACCGCATTGGCAGCCGTAAGGTTGGGCATACTGTAATTGCCGCCGTCGTTCTCCGGGTGCTTCATCAGCGCCGTAGCGGCGGAATTGGTATCACTATGCCTGTTAAGGATGATAACAGACACCACGATGCCCCTCTTGTAGCACTCCGACAGCACCTTGTCGAGGCTCGACACATTGCCGGAATCCATATAATAACTCACACCGCCGTACTTGTGCTCGATGGTGTAATTGCCCGACTTGACGGTATTTACTATGGAATTCAGCACTATGTTCACCGTAACGCTGCCAAGCCCCAGGTCGTCGGCGTCGCTCAGCATAAGCTTCGCTGAAGTGAGCGCTCCAACGCCCTTCTTGTTCTTGCACTTGACGGCGGCAGGGCTAGACTCGGCGCGAATCTCATCGGCATAGCGGGCGTGCGAGCAGAGGGAGCCGTCAGCAGAAGCCACCGCAAAGCGCGACAGCACCCGGTCGTAGGCCGGAATGCCGTTACGAGCCTCCGTACGGTTGAACGTAACAGAGAAAGACGACCCGGATATTTCCTTCTTCACAGGGAAGGCCTTCATCTCCGTAACATTCTCCCACGGAGCGATGTCGGCCACATAATAAGCGCCGCCGTCGGTGGTGCCGCTGACCGTTATCTCCGACGCACCCGCCACCACCTTGGTGATGCGGCAGGGATATGTACGAGAAAGGTAATCCCCTATCCTGGCGGCCTCGGCATCCTTGCCCTGGGCCTTGGCTATCTCATCCTGATAGGCCTTCAGTTCGGTCTCGTTCATCTCCCTTATGCAGAGATTCCGAAGCTTGATTGCTATCCCCTTCTTGTTGCCGAAGTCCATTCGCAGGTTCTCGCCTGCCTTGCCCCAGTCGAAACTGATGCGGTCTGCCGCAATGCTGCAGGCAAACTCCTTCCAGTTCTCGCCGCCGGTAGCGGGAATCTTCCCGAAATGGCGGGAGCGGTTCTCGGCAATCGCCTTGCCATAAAACAACTGAAAATCATCCACGCCGGTACCGCAGAGATACTCGAAACTGAGTACGCGATGCTCCTCCTCCAGGTCCTGTGCGAGGGCCGACACATACAGGAAAGGATCGCCACCGGTAGTGCTAATCTGCCAAACTCCGCTCGTCTCGTCGTAATTCAGGGTCAGCTGGTTCATCCCCTTGTCGGAGAATGACAGCGCCACCGGATCGACGTGCCTGACTTCCGGCTCAGGCTCCGGCTCGGGCTCGGGATCCACCTCTTCCTGCCCTGGCTTATCTTCCTCCTCAGGCAGTTTGGGTTCGCAAGCGCAAGTAAGACAGAACGGCACCAGGGCCAGGAGCAGCAGTTTGATTTTCATAGCTTCGGGAGAAAAGACCTATTTCTTCTTGCGGTCCGACAGCAGGAACAGCCCGCTGACGCTCAGACCGCTAATGATGTGCCAGACGCCCCACCAGGCGGTAATCACCAGCATACCTCCGTGAGGCGGCAGGTTGGAGAAGATGGTCGTACCGAGCAGGAGCACCAGGCCGAGGCCGCTGTTCTGGATACCGGTCTCGATGGTGAGGGTCCTGCGGTCGGCCTTGGGAACCTTGAAGGCAGAACCGACGGTGAAGCCGGTAAGCAGGGCGAGCAGGTTATGCACCAAGACGATGATGAATATATACTTGATGCACTGCAGGAACGCCACGCGGTTGCTCCAGAAAGACAGCACCACCATCACGAGGAAGAATATGATGCTCAGCCACTGAAGGGGCTTCTTGAGTTTTTCCGCCACCTTGGGCAGATACTGCGAAGTCAGGATGCCCAGGGTCAGAGGGATGCCCAGCAGGATGAAGATGGTCTTGAACACGTCCCAAAGAGGAATCACGAGCTGTGGCACATCGGCCTGCACGCTGGCGAAATGCAGATACAGGTTGCCGTAGAGCCAGAAATTGAACGGGGTCATAAGCACGCACAGGGCGGTGCTGATAGCCGTAAGGCTGACGGAAAGCTCGACGTTGGCCTTCGAGAGCGACGACATAAAGTTGGAGATGTTGCCGCCCGGGCAGGACGCCACGAGTATCATACCCAGGGCCATAGACCAGCTGATGCTGCCACCGAGCAGCAAGGCCAGGCAAAAGGTCAGCAGCGGCAGAAGTATGAGCTGCGAGCACATACCGAGCAGCACCGACTTGGGCTTGCGGAAAACCTCCACGAACATCCGGGGCTTGATGCCCAGCGCAACGCCGAACATCACGAAGGACAGGACGATGTTTATGGTATTCATACCGCCGGCATTCATCGTTACGTCGATGCCGTCCAGCAATTCAAAAACGTTCTGAGTCATAAGTAGGTTTATAATGTAGTAGTACTATTGGATTTCTTTGTCGTACCTGTGCGGGTCACGGTGGAAGACTTGATATTCTCTATGGTAATCTGGGGATCGTTGGCGAACATAAGCGTGGAGCCGCCGTTCAGGTTAAGAGTAAGCGAACGGTAGGCGGACTGGCGGAGCGTGCACACGCTGGACATATTAACCTTGGCGTCCGGCACGTCAAAGCCGGATGCGTCAACCTCGGAAGTGCCGCCAAGCTCGTAGGAAATAACATCCCCGGAGCCGTACAACGTCATAGAGGAATTGGCTTTGGTCTTGATGCTCACGTTGGCGGAACGGCTCTTGGCGACGACCTTGGACGAGCCCTGGAGGGAATAGACAGACGACTCTGAAGCGTCTTCCATACTAAGTTTGACGGAATTGGTACAGGACACCTCGAGCGCATTGCACTGCAGCCG
The DNA here is from genome assembly GCA_002309995.1 of Bacteroidales bacterium UBA1197. Classification (GTDB taxonomy): domain Bacteria; phylum Bacteroidota; class Bacteroidia; order Bacteroidales; family UBA932; genus Cryptobacteroides. The sequence goes on along the minus strand of DBYB01000057.1, from coordinate 24,584 downwards.
GAAATCGGCCGTGCTCTTGTTGAGCATATTGATACGCACGGTCTGCGAACTCAGTTCCATTCCCTTCACGCATGAACTTCCCTTGAGTTCGAACGACACGCTCCCCTTGTCGAACACGTCTTCGCTGTCGAGCAGGACGGCCTTGTCGGAAAGGTTGACGGCCTGAATGAGTTCCGGCAGATACACGACGGCGGTAAACACAGGGTCGGGCGTACCCTTGCCACGGAACTGGAGCTTTACGTCCATCGGCACGAGACGGTCGTCTATGCCTATGGAAAGCACTCCGGAATTCACCCTGCAGACCAGATAGTCCTTGTAGGCATCTTCCACGGTCACGAGTACCCTGTAGTCGGTCCCTCGCACCAGGCTCACGGAGAATGCGCCCGACACGTTAATCGACTTGAACGGACCAAGATTGATGCTGGTCTGTGTAGTGGCCGCAAAAGCCTCCATCCCCAGGATGAAGGTGGCCAGAAAAGCAGAGAGAATCAACTTTTTCATAACTCTATTCTATTAGGGAGCCCCATTCGTCGGTCTTCGCATCCAGATCCCTCTTGCACTCCAGATAGGAACGGGTAAGCTCCATTATATCATCTTCCGGTCCGGGGGCGGCGAGAATCTTCTCAATCTCCGCCATCCTGGACTCAAGTTTTTCTATTTCGCACTCAAGATAAGAAATTCTGTTCTTTTTCTTGCGGTCCTGCTTGCTTTTTTCTTTATTCTCCAGGTAAGTACTGTTGTCCTTCACCGGCTGCGGTTTCTCCACCGCAGCGCCCCTTTCCAGCTCCTGGAGGTTCTCCAGGCGCCTGCGGGCAAGGAAATCGCTCACGCTTCCCAGATGCTCCCGCACCTTGCCGTCGCGGAATTCGTACAGCTTGTCCACCAGCCCGTCGAGGAAATCCCTGTCGTGACTTACGACAATGAGCGTGCCATCGTAGGCCGCCAGGGCCTGCTTGAGTATGTCCTTGGACTTGATGTCCATATGGTTGGTCGGCTCGTCCAGGGCCAGCAGGTTGTGGTTCTGCAGCATCAGCTTGGCCATTCCCAGACGCGCCCGTTCCCCTCCGGAGAGCACGCCGACGCGCTTGTCTATGTCTTCTCCGCGGAACAGGAACTGGGCCAGGATGTCGCGAAGCTTAGTGCGTATGTCGCCTACCGCAATCCTGTCCAGGGTGCTGAATACGGTCTCGCTCTTGTCGAGTATATCTTCCTGGTTCTGGGCGAAGTAGCCGAGGTCGACGTTATGCCCCAGGCGGCTCTCTCCGGCGAGCGGCTCCAACTCTCCGGCGATCACCCTCATAAGGGTGGTCTTGCCTTCGCCGTTGCGGCCCACCAGCGCCACCTTCTCTCCCCTCTTAATCTCTATATCGGCCCCGCTGAAGACCACTTTCTGAGGATATCCGGCGCTGAGCCCGACGGCCTTGTACACCAGGTCGCCGGAGCGGGGGGCCGGAGGGAACTTGACGGTAAGCCGCTGCTTGTCCGTCTCGTCTATCTCCACGCGCTCCAGTTTCTCCAGCGCCTTGATGCGGCTCTGCACCTGGTTGCTCTTGGTGGGCTTGTATCGGAAGGCGGCGATGAACTCCTCGGTCTTCTGAATCATTCGCTGCTGGTTCTCGTAGGCCGCGGTCTGCTGGGCTATGCGTTCCTCCCTGAGTTCCAGGTATTTGGAATACGGCACCTTGTAGTCGTGCACGTGCCCCAGCATTATTTCCACGGTGCGGTTGGTCACGTTGTCGAGGAACTTGCGGTCGTGCGACACCAGCAGCAGGCTCCCCCGCCGCGCCTTGAGGTACCCCTCCAGCCACTCGATGGATTCTATATCCAGGTGATTGGTGGGCTCGTCCAGCATCAGCAGGTCGGGCTGCCGCAGGAGTATCTTAGCCAGCTCGATACGCATATTCCACCCCTGGCTGAAGGTTTCGGTCTTGCGGCCAAGCTCGTCGTCCTTGAATCCGAGGCCCTTCAGCGTCTTGCGGGCGCGGACTTCCGGTGCCTCGCCTGCGGCCGCCTGGGCCCTGTCGTTCAGTTCCGACAGCCGCTCGATGAGTTCCGAGTAGGCGGCCGATTCGTAATCGTCCCTCTCCCCCAGTTCCTCCGTCACCTTGCGGATCTCCTCATCCAGGCCGTTGGTCTCGCTGAACACGGTCATAGTCTCCTCCAGCACGCTGAGGCCCTTGTGGTGCTCCATCAGCTGGGGCAGATAGCCTATGGTGAGCCCGGAAGGCTTGTCGATACGGCCGGAAGTGGGACTCTGGAGCCCCATTATCAACTTCATAACGGTCGATTTGCCCGCGCCGTTGCGGCCGGTAAGACCTATCTTGTCCGTCCCGCTGATGTGGAAACTGATCCGGTCGAGCAGGACGAAGCCGCCATAGGCTACGGTTACATCGTCAATCGACACCATTGGAACGGGGGCACATCAGGATTGATACTTCGAACATCAGGTACAGCGGGGCCGCGACGATGAGCATCGACAGCGGATCGGCAGGCGTAACGAGGGCCGCAAGCACCAGCACGGCGACGATGGCGTACTTCCTGCCGGAGCGCAACTGCTCGCGCGTAAGGAGCCCGAGCCTGGAGAGCGCCCATATCACCGTAGGGAACTCGAATGCCAGCCCCACCAGCAGAACGGTGGAGGTGAACATCGACATATAAGACCCTATGGTTATGGCATTTGTGACCATTGAGCTAACGCTGTAGTTCATAAAGAACTGCACGCAGGCCGGGAGCACCAGCACGTATCCTACGGCAACGCCGAGGTAGAAGAAACCGGTGGCCATCAGGAATGCTCCGCCTACGGCTTTCTTCTCTTTTTCGTAAAGCGCCGGAGCGATGAAGCGCCAGAGCTCCCATACCAGATAAGGGAAACTGAGAATGAGCGCCGCTCCGAATGCCGCCTGCAGATGTACGAAAAACTGGGCGGCCATCTCCACGTTTATCATTTCGATGGAAAACGACCATCCCAGCAGGCGGTAAATGAAGAAATCCTGCGACGCAGGCAGGAATATCAGCCAGAAGAGCTGCTTCTTGAAGATGAAGCCGAGAACGGCAAAGAGGCACAAGGCGGCAATCGAGCGGAACAGCGTTCCCCTCAATTCCTCGAGATGGTCCCAGAAGGACATCTCCTTGCCTGCGCCACCTTCAGACACTAGTCAGTCTCACGCTTTCCGGGCTCCTCCTTGGTCTTGGAGGGAGCTTCCAGCTGCTCTTCAACCTCGTTGATGCCTTCCTTGAAGCTCTTGACGCCCTTGCCAAGGCCCTTCATAAGCTCGGGAATCTTCTTGCCTCCGAAGAGGAGAAGGATCACGAGGGCGATGATGATTATCTGCCAGGGGCCTACTACGCCGAGTGGAAATACTACCATATTGTGTTGATATTAAAGGTTTTTCAGGGATGATTCCAGAGCCTCGATGCGGGCAAGCGCATCGCTCTCCTTCTTGCGTTCGTTATCGACGACGGCCTGCGGCGCGTGGGCCACGAAGTTTGCGTTGCCCAGCTTGGCGCGCACGCCGGCGAGGAACTTGCGCTGGTGCTCGAGTTCAGCCTCCAGCTTGGCCTTCTCCTGACCTGCATCAACCAGGCCTTCGAGAGGCACGCTGCACTTAACGGTACCGACTATGAAGCCGACACTAGCACCGGAGGCCTCCTCCACGAAAGCGGAGATATTTGCAGCCTTGGCGATGACCGGCAGGAGTTCCGGCAGCACGTCGCCTTCCAGATGCAGCTTGAGCGGCTCCTTGGGAGCGATCTGCTTCTGGGCGCGCACAGCACGCACGCCGGCGACTATCTGGCGGGCCTGCTCGAAGGCGGCCAGGAAAGCGTCGTCGCAAGGGCCTGCGACCGGGGTACGCTCGTACATAATGGTCTCGCCGGGGCGGCGCTCCGCCATCGACTGCCAGAGTTCCTCGGTAATGAAGGGCATCACCGGGTGGATGAGCTTGAGCAGCTTCTCGAAGAAACCGACGGTGGCCTCGAAGGTATATCTGTCAACTCCCTCACCGTACGCCGGCTTCACGAGCTCCAGGTAGGTGCTGCAGTAGTCGTCCCAGAAGAGCTTGTAGATGGCCATCAGTGCGTCGTTGATGCGGAACTTGCGGTAGTTGTCCTCCACCGTGGCGATGGTGCGCGAGAGGAGGTTGTCGAACCACTTCACGGCCACGCGGGAGGATTCGGGCTGACCGCACTTCTCCACCCTCCAGCCGTTCACGAGACGCCAGCTGTTCCATATCTTGCCGCAGAAGTTGCGGCCCTGCTCCACCTGCGACTCATCATAGAGGATGTCGTTGCCAGCGGAGGCGCAGAGCAGCATACCCAGACGCACGGAGTCGGCGCCGTACTTCTCAATCAGCACGAGCGGGTCGGGGCTGTTGCCGAGGGTCTTGCTCATCTTGCGTCCGAGCTTGTCGCGCACGATGCCGGTGAAATAGACGTTGCGGAACGGCACGTCCTTCATAAACTCGCCGCCGGCCATAATCATTCGGGCCACCCAGAAGAAGATGATATCGGGACCCGTCACCAGGTCGGAGGTGGGATAATAGTAGCTGAGGTCGCGGTTGGGCTTGTGCTCCGGATGTCCGGGGAGTTCGGCGTCGAATACGCTGATGGGCCAGAGCCAGCTGCTGAACCNNACCAGGTGTCGAGCACGTCCTCGTCCTGACGCAGGTCGGCCGCCGTGATGGCAGGATTGATGGTCTTTGCCGCCTCAAGCGCCTTTGCCTCAGTCTCTTCGACCACCACGCTGCCGTCGGGAAGGTACCACGCAGGAATGCGCTGGCCCCACCAGAGCTGNNTCGTGGGCGTTCTCCATCCAGTGGCGATAGACGTTGCGGTACTTGTCGGGGATGAGTTTGATGTTGCCGGATTCGACGGCTTCGAGGGCCTGCCTGGCGAGACCTTCGAGTTTGAGGAACCACTGCTTGCTGAGCTTCGGCTCGATGACGGCGTCAGTGCGCTCGCTGTAGCCCACGGGAGAGGTGTACTCCTCCACCTTCACCAGGTTGCCGGCTTCCTCCAGCATCTTGCAGATCTTCTTGCGGGCCACGAAGCGGTCTTCGCCGACGAGTATCTGCGCCTTTTCGTTCAGGCGGCCGTCGTCGTCGAGGATTTCGATGATCGGGAGGTCGTGCCTTTGGCCGATTTCGTAGTCGTGGGCATCGTGGGCGGGGGTCACCTTGAGGCAACCGGTTCCGAAGTCCATCTCCACGTAGCTGTCTTCGATGACGGGTATCTCCCTGTTGATGAGGGGGATGAGCACCTTCTTGCCACGCAGGTGGAAGTACCTCTCGTCGGCCGGGTTCACGCAGATGGCGGAGTCGGCCATAATGGTCTCGGGACGGGTGGTGGCGATTACCAGATAATCATCGGTGGGATTGCCGTTGCCGTCGGAGATATAGTAGCGGAGGTGATAGAAATGGCTCTTGGTATCCTTGTGGATGACCTCGTCGTCGGATATTGCGGTGTGGGCCACGGGGTCCCAGTTGACCATACGGTAGCCGTGGTAGATGAGCCCCTTCTTGTAGAAATACACGAAAGTGGCGATGACGGCGGCGCTCAGGGCGGGCTCCATCGTGAACTTGGTGCGGTCCCAGTCGCAGGAGGCTCCGAGTTTGCGGAGCTGCTGGAGGATGATTCCTCCGTGCTCTTCCTTCCACTCCCAGGCGTACTTGAGGAACTCCTCGCGGGTGAGGTCTTCCTTCTTTATGCCCTTGGAGGCCAGGCGGGCCACCACCTTGTTCTCGGTGGCGATGCTGGCGTGGTCGGTGCCGGGGACCCAGCAGGCGTTCTTGCCGTCCATGCGGGCCTTGCGGATGAGCACGTCGTTAAGGGTGTTGTTGAGCACGTGGCCCATATGAAGGATGCCGGTCACGTTGGGCGGAGGGATAACTATGGTGTAGGGCTCCCTGGAATCGGGTTCCGAATGAAAACATCTGTTCTTCAGCCAATAGGCGTACCACTTGTCCTCGACTTCTGCGGGATTGTATTTCGTATTCAGTTCCATATCTTGCAAAGATAACATATTTACACTAATTTTGTGGTTCAGACACGAGTATTTTTTAATTATGGAAGAGAATAAACAGATACAGCTTGAGCTCAAGCCCGAGGTAGCCAAGGGATGCTACTCCAACCTGGCCATCATAAGCCACTCGCACAGCGAGTTCATCATCGACTTTGCAACCATGCTTCCCGGCCTTCCCAAGCCGGAGATAGGCAACCGCATCCTGATGACTCCGGAGCACGCAAAGAGGCTCCTGAACGCACTGTCCGACAATATCGGCAAGTACGAGTCGCAGTTCGGCCCCATCGTGCTTCCGGGCTCTCCCAAGGCCACCTTCAACCTTGCCGATTTCAATCCGAATGGAAACAAATCTTAAGGCTGTCAGGGCCTTCGTCTTCGACATAGACGGAGTGATGACGGACGGCAGCGTGCTCTGCGATTCCAACGCGGAGCCGTTGCGCATTTACAACGAGAAGGACGGCCACGGACTGCGTATGGCCGCCCTTAACGGTTACATCCTGGCGGTCGTTACCGGCGGCCACACCGAGGCCGTCCGCAAGCGGATGACAGCGTACGGCGTGCCCTATGAGAATGTGTATCTTAAGGCTCGAAACAAGCTGGAGATATTGAAGGGAATATGTGAGCGTTTCGGCCTGTCACCTGAAGAAATACTTTATATGGGTGACGACATCCCCGACGCGGCATCTCTGAAGTTCGCGGGCGTGGGCGTGGCGCCCGCCGACGCGGTGCAGGAAGCCCTCGATGCGGCCGACATCGTCTCCCCTATCGGAGGCGGAAAAGGCTTCGTGCGCTGGACGCTGGAACTGGTTATGAAGGCCCAGGGAAAATGGGAATTTGATGTTGACAAATATGCAAAAATGTTCTAAGCGCATCATACTCGGAAGCGGCTCGCCCAGGCGGCGCGAACTGCTTGGCGGGCTTGATGTGGAGTTTTTAGTAGATACCGGAAATACTTTCGAGGAATCGGTTCCTGCCGGGGTTGCTCCTGAGGAGGTGCCCGTGCTTATGGCGCAGGGCAAGTCGCACGGCTTCCACCGCGCCCTGGAGCCTGATGAGGTGCTGATTACCGCAGACACCGTGGTGGTGCTGGACGGGCAAGTGCTGGGTAAGCCTCACAGCCGCGAGCAGGCGGTGGAGATGCTCCACGAGCTTTCCGGCAAGACGCACAAGGTGGTTTCGGCGGTGGTGTTTCGGACTATTGACCGCGAGAAGTGCGTCACGGACGAGACTATGGTGCACGTGAGCCAGCTGGACGAGGGCGAGATCTCGTTATATATAGATAGGTATAAGCCTTTCGACAAGGCGGGCGGCTACGGAGTGCAGGAGTGGCTTGGCTATGCGGCCATCGGGCACATCGAGGGCTCGTTCTACAACGTGATGGGCCTGCCGGTGCACCTGGTTTACGGTCTGCTTAAGGAGTTTGGGTGTATATAAAGAAAATGAGTTGGTGTCTCACGACAACAACTCATACTAACCACATAATTAATAACACTAAAACTAATAACCAATAGGCTGTGAGGAGAACCCTCATTTATCAACCCGATGCAAAGTTAAGAACTTTATTTGAATTCGCAATACTTTTTTAGTAAAAAATTTCGAAAAATTTTTAATATTTATTCAACCCGGCTGATTATCAACTATTTACGATTAAGTAAAATATTCACAAATTAGATACTAGCCCAGGCATTCCGCTTTATCAAAGGGATTAAAACGCAAAAACAGAGCCCCGGGAAAGGACTCTGTTTGGAGGTGCGTAGCGGAATCGAACCACTGTGACAGGTTTTGCAGACCTGCGCCTAGCCACTCGGCCAACGCACCGGATAGGAATGCAAAGATACTACAATTATTTGAATTTGCAAACTACACTATGACCTTTATCCTGAATCCCCTGCTCGTAGACTCTTCGATAATCTCCTTCGACATAGCGCGTACCATCATCATTGAAATATCGTCGATGCCCTCCTCGGCAAGCGGCGAGCTCGTACGGCCCTCCATCATAAAGGCGACCGCAGTCTCACTCTGCTGGGCATTGTAGCTCAGCACCAAGTGGAGCGGCAGGAAATCCTTCAGCACCACCTGGGTCATCTCTTCGGTGATGTGCGTCAGGACGTCACGCTTCTCAGGCACGTTGTACTTGATGCAGAACTGCGACATTTCCGACTGCATTCCGTAGAAGTCGAAGTCGGGGCTCGTGATATCGAATTTCAGCTTCTGGATACGCTGCACGAAGGCTTTGGTGGCGCTGTGGACAGGATTCTTGAATATCTGCTCCGGGGTGCCGTCTTCGTAGATCAGCCCCTCGTTCATAAAGAACACGCGGGTGCTGACCTCGCGGGCGAATTCCATTTCGTGCGTCACGATAAGCATCGTCATGCCGGTGTCGCGGGCAAGCTGGCGGATGACGCTCAGCACCTCCCCCACCATCGTGGGATCGAGCGCGGATGTCGGCTCGTCAAACAGCACAGCCTCCGGCTTCATCGCAAGGCAACGGGCAATTGCGACCCTCTGTTTCTGGCCGCCGGACAAAGTGGACGGAAAGACGGACGCCTTCTCAGCCATTCCCACCTTGCGGAGCAGGGCCATACCCTCTGCCCCTGCCGTCTCCACATCCATTTTCAGGAGCCGGCAGGGGGCGAATATGACATTCTCGAGCACTGTCATATCCCCAAAAAGGTTGAAGCTCTGGAACACCATCCCCATACGCTTGCGCAGCCTGGAGAGAGAATAGCCCTTGGAAAGAATATTCTCGCCGTCCACCAGGATTTCGCCTCCGGAAGGGGTCTCAAGCCCGTTCAGCATACGCAGGAAAGTGCTCTTGCCCGTACCGGAAGGGCCGATGATGCTTATCACCTCCCCCTGGCTTATCTCGCAGTTGACATCCTTCAGCACGCGGAGCGAAGAGCCGTCGGGGTTGGAGTACACCTTGCTTATGTGCCTTACTGAAATATTCATACCCTGCACGTTTTCTTAAAAATGAGTTTCAGCAGCCAGGTTATGATCCAGGCAAGCAGGAAGTAAAGTATAGTGACAACCAGCAAAGGCAGGAGCGCATCAAAAGTACGGCTCCTGATGATGTCGCTGGCGCGGGTCAGGTCGTGGATGGCGATGTAGCCGACTATGGACGTGCCTTTCAGCAGCGACACGCACTGCCCGGTGTAGAGAGGCAGGCCTTTCTTTACGGCCTGGGGCAGAACGATGCCGGAAAAAGTCTGGAAACGGGTGAAGCCGAGAGCAAGGCCGGCTTCGGTCTGGCCGCTCGGCACGGAATCCAGGGCGGTGCGGAACACGCCCCCGGCGCTGGCGGCAAAATTAAGTCCGAATGCAATCACGGCTATGCTGCTGGCGCCTATTCCTGCCCCGCCGAACACCACGTAGAACATTATCAGGAGCAGCACCAGCATAGGTATGCGTTCCATAAATGCCTTATACAAAGACGCCGTCTGCTTCATCCACCGGCGTTTGCTGCCGGACATGAAGCACAGACCAATGCCCAGGATGGAGCCCAGAAGTATGGACAGTAAGGTAATCTTTATGGTCTCCCACAAGCCGTCCGTGATGAAACGCCAGCGGCCCTCGACTATAAGGTTCTGATTAATACCATCTTTGAACTTCTGCCACAGGGATGTGCTGCTGCGCCCGGCATCATCGTCCCGCACGAAATAGGAACAATGGTAATAATGGTACGGAGTGCTGAAATCGAAACGCTGCAGGCGTTCTTCGGTCACGAACACGCAGCCCATCATTATGTCTATGTCTCCGGTCTGCAGGCTCATCATTATGGAAGCGGAAGCGAGCGACTTGAACACGATCGGACGCCCCAGATACTCCCCGAACAGATACATAAGTTCGCTCTCGATGCCGAACCAGTCCTGTTCGATACGGAAGGAGACGGGCGCCACCGCGCCGGCCGTACCCACCACGATGGGCTCTCCGGGCTCATTGTTGGGATACACGTGGAGAGGATCGGGATATTGGCCGTCACAATCCAGCCAGACAGCCCGCAGGCTGTCCACGACGCCGCTAGCAACGGCCCGGGCAAAGAACTCGTTATAGGCGGAGAGCAATTCCTTCTCAGATTTTCTGAAGCCGAAGGCCGCCGGATAGGACTCCTTTCCCTTGAAGGCCACCTTCAGGCCCATTTCCTTCAGATGGTCAGGAGCGAAAACGACTTCGTCGTGGACACCCACGTCCACCAGTCCGTTCACTATGGCATTTGCCTGGTCGGCCTCGGTGTTGAAACGGAGCACCTCCACATCTCCCCGGGCGGAAAGGTCCATGTCATAGCAGGACCCCGTGACCACTCCTACCTTGAGCCCGGATATATCCTCCTCGCAACCAATTACCCGTTTCTGCGCCTGGCCACCAGAGCATGCAACGGCCAGCAGCATGGAAAACAGGAATAGTATCTTCGTTCTGAGAAACATTGAATAGCGCCTAAAGCAATTATGCAAATATATGATTATTTCCGCATTTTTCAATATATTTGCCATATGTTTAAGACCTTGAAACGCATAGCCCTCGTCCTTCCGGTTTTACTTCTGGTAATTCCGGTCCGCGCCGAGTCGAACGAGCATGAGCTCGGACAGACTCTCCATTCATTGCGCACCGAACTGCGCAAAGACTACCAAAAGCGCACTGCAGCCGAAAAAAGGTTCACCGACCAGTACCGGAACCAGCGCAGGCAGATGGTAG
>DBYB01000057.1:11331-13835 GCA_002309995.1 Bacteroidales bacterium UBA1197 | reverse complement strand
AAGCAGGACTACACCTTCGACCTCACATACGCGCTGGGCACCGTGACGAAAGAGTATAACGAGTACACATCCCGCCGCCGCCCTTACGACAGGATTGTCACGAGCCTGGACTGGGACATCGACCGCTATGCAAGGCTCCTGGAGGCGCTTCGCCGCATACCCCCGGAGATCTCCAGAATAAAGATAATCCCCGACAGCCTCGCCTACCACAACGACAGTCTCGACAGGATGAGGCCGATCTTTCCTGCCATAAAGAACAAAAAGGAGCTTGAAAGGCTGCGCAAGGCCATAGCCGAGCGCATGGCTGCTGACACTCTCAACAACAACGGCAGCAGCAACCGTCCCTTCCTTCTGACCGAAGAGGAGGAAATCGACAGGGATTCCTGCATCTTCTACGCTGCGGAACTGCTGAAAATGAGCGCCGGGAGCAAAACCCGCGTCGTCACCGACAGCACCCACTACCAGCGGGCATATCTCCACCTTAAAGAATCCTACGACTATGCTTCCGAGCGCACTAAGCAGCTTCAGGAGCGTATCTTCGTGCAGGGCCAGACGCCGTATTCCACAATCCTCAAGAGTTTCGGAATGCAATGGGCATTTGCGTCCAGGGAAATGGGAGAAAGGTATAATTTCGAACATCTCGAAAGAATCGACCCCGGCACCGTAAGCTTCAGCAGCCCCTCTCGTGGCCCCATCCTCGTTGCTTTTCTATTATTTGAAATTATCGGCCTGGTGCTGCTGGTCCTGATTATTTTGCTGCTTTTCAAGCTGGCCGTCCGGGTTTTCAAAGGTCTCAAAAAGTCGGTATCCAAGGAGCAGCACTTCAGCATAGTGGTGCTGATCGCCGTCATCCTGAACGGCATCATCCTGATTGTCAACACCGAAAAAGACACCAATTTCATATCTTCGGCAGCTTCGCTGATGGGCACCTACCTCTGGCTTCTCGGAGCCACGGTCGCCGCACTGCTTATACGCCTCGACCCCAAGGGCCTGCGAGGCGGCATCAAGCTCTACCTGCCGCTGATGATAGCCGCCCTGGTCGTGATCGGCCTGCGCATCGTGTTCATGCCCAACAGGATGCTCAACATACTGTTCACTCCCCTGCTCCTGGTGTTCTTCATCTGGCAGTTCATAGTTTGCCTGAAGTACGGCACGAAAGCCAGCGGCTACGACAGGACGCTCGGGTGGCTCACCCTCCTCACCCTGGGGTNNCCGCCGCAAGCTTTTCCGGCTACATCTTCGTGGCGCTTCTGATAATGGTATGGTGGTTCTTCCAGATTGCCACCATCCTGACGCTGGTGACCATTTTCTACCTGCTGGAACAGTTCAGGGACAAGCAACTGAAGGAAATAGTGGATGAATACAAGAAGCGCCTCACCTTTGTCAGCGCCGCCGAAAGGGACAACCTGCTGTTCGGCGCTACCTGGGCCTATGACTTCGTGAAAACTGTCGTCGTGCCGGTGCTGGCCATATTCTCAATCCCGTTCTGCATCAAACTGGCCCTTGGCGTGTTCGACTTCACGGACATCTTCGATTCCATCTACAGCCACAACTTCATCAACCTCACCAATCCCGACGGAGCCCCGGCTTTCCGCCTGTCGTTCAAGAGCATAGTACTCCTGTCCTGCCTGTATTTCATCTTCCGTTACATCAACTACGCGGCATACTCGCTGTTCCAGAATTTCCGCTACTCCGCCCAGCTCAAACGCACCGGAAGAAAGACTGTGCGCAAGGATGAAATCAACTTCTCCCTTGGCAAGAGCATCATCAGCATACTCGTGTGGTTTACCTATATCATAGTGATCATAGTCACGCTGAAGATTCCGACCACATCGCTGACAATCGTTGCAGGTGGTCTCTCCGCCGGTATCGGTATCGCNNTTCATCTACGGCATCCAGCTGATGTCAGGCCGCGTGCGGGTGGGCGACTGGATCGAGTGCGACGGCGTGCGCGGCAGGGTGACCAACATCAGCTACCAGAGCACCCAGATCGAGACGCTGGAGAATGCCGAGATGTCGTTCCTCAACGCCACCTTGTTCAATAAGAACTTCAGCAACCTGACCCACAACAATTCCTACGAATTCATCAAGATCATCGTGGGCGTGAGCTACGGGACAGAGGTGGAGACTGTGCGCCAGGTGCTTGTCGATGCGATGCAGGAGCTGCGGACGAAAGACAATTACGGACGCGAGGTGGTGGATCCCAAGAGGGGCATCTACGTCGTGTTCGACAGTTTCGGCGACAGTTCCGTCAACCTTGCCGTCAAGCAGTATGTGCTTGTGGCTGAGCGCATTGCCTACGTAGATAAAGCAAAGGAAGTCATCTACGACGCCCTCAACAAGGCGGGCATCACTATTCCATTCCCGCAGCGCGACATCCACGTCATCGGCGAATAACGGCACTTGCCACAATATCCGAGACGGCGGCCCTCATTTCCTTGAGCGAGCCGTCGTCTTCCGGATGTACGCGGTTCGCAAGAAGCACCACAGCAAAGCCGGCCTCG
>DBYB01000057.1:4414-11254 GCA_002309995.1 Bacteroidales bacterium UBA1197 | reverse complement strand
ACGTCCCAGCCGAGGGCACGGCCGACCGAAGGGTCGTTCTCCTCAGGCACGGTCGCCATAAGCCGGACAGTTTCGGGTTTGAGCACACGGCGACCGCAGACTTCCCCGCCTCCAAGGATTGCAGCCGCTATGACGGAAAGGTCCTCAGCGTCGGAGAACACGCCCGCGTTGCCGGAATTGCCGCCATTCAGCCGCCTTGCCAGTGGATCGTGAACCCTGCCCAGCAGCGGCAGGCCGTCCGCCTGGACAGTGGTCGGAGCTATGAGCGGCAACAGGTCGGGACGCGTTTCTTCGGGCAAGTAGCAGGTGTGCTTCATTCCAAGCCGGTCGAACACTTCGCGCTGGGCATAGTCACAGAGGCGCTCCCCGGTGACACGCTGGAGTATGTTCTGCAGCGTGACGAAATTCAGGCAACTGTACATAAAGTCAGTTCCTGGGCGGAAGTTTCGTTTCACTTCCGCAGCTATGTAGGTCATGGTCGAGTCGGGACAGGGCTCGCCGTAGCGTTCGGAGACGGCATCCACGTCCAGGTACGGGGAAAGTCCGGAACTGTGGGTAAGGAGGTCGCGGACCGTGATATCGACCTGCTCCCGCGTATTTGTATCCGTCCAGGGTGCGAATTCCGGAATGTAGCGCTTCACCTTGTCGCAAAGGCCTATGCGGCCGCATTCGATGAGCTGCATTATGGATATGGTGGTGCCGACGCATTTGGAGACGGATGCCAGGTCGAAGACCGTTTCGGGGGTCATCCTGAGGGTGTCGGGCACGACCTGCCTGTTGCCGTAAGCCTTCAGGTAGGCTATCTTGTCGCCGCGCACAACGGAGATCACGGCGCCGGGAGTCATTCCGTCGCTGATATTCTTCAGTATCACGGAATCGACCTTGCAGAGTATCTCAGGATCCATTCCGGCTTCTTCGGGGCTGACTCGGGAAAGCCCGCCGGGAGTCCGGGCCGTGCAGGCGCTTATGGCCAGCGAGAGGAGGAGTATTCTAAGTCTCATTGATTGAAGTATTTTCGTCCGTAATCCCGGAGGTAGGCTTTCAGCGCCTCGCCTTCTATGATCTCGATATCCCCCATCAGGCCGGAGATGAAGCGCGCTGCTCCCTGGAGCTGGTAGATGTCGGTCTCCAGTATCCACCGGTCGCCCTCCCGGCGCGTATACCTGCTGGCGAGGGGGTATTCCTCCTCCAGAAGGTTCTTGGCCATCAGGCTCATATCCAGCACGATGTGTATGGGATTGTCGCCGGTCATACGGAAGACGTCCATTCCCGAGCGGTGGTGCTCCGCTTCCTTCTCCCAGGGCGTGTCAAGGATATCCACAGAACCGATTCTGGAGATTTTGAAGGTCTTGTTGCGGCCGTCTTCAAGGTCCAGCGCCCAGACGTCGGCGTAGTCGGAGGTGAAGCCGAAGGGCTCGATGCGGCGGTCGCGTATGGTGTGGGAACTGCCTGATTCGTAATTGCGCAGCACCGCCTGCAGCTTGTCCTGGGCTGCCCTTCCGAGGGCGTCGATATGGGCGGAATTGCTCTGCCCGCCCACGTAGTCGGCTATGCTGGTGGAACGGTAGATTGCCGACAGCTTCTCCTTTAGGCCGGACTTCAGGCTGTTGGTCGGAACGAGCTGGTCTATAAGGGAATTCACGAGGTATGCTTCCTCTTCCGAGAAGTATATGAGCTTGTCCAGGTCCACGGTTTCCCGGGGCATTTCGGCGAGCTTGTAGATGTCGCCGCGGAGCTTCACCACGGTGAAGCCCGCGCTCTTGAAGGTGTCGAGGTAGCGGTACACCGTCCTGGGCGACATCTCGAGCTTCCGCCCCAGTTCGGCTATGGAGTAGTTGACATTGCCCGAGAGATACTTCATCAGGCGCAGCATCCTTTCAAGTTTCGGCTGGTCCATTCCGCATTTTTGCGCAAGATACGGATTTTTGCCGGAATGCCAGCGGTTCCTTTTGCCTCGGGGTGCCCGTACCGGTCCAAATCCAGGACCACTACCAACGAAAACCACCTCTTTTCGCCCCTACCCTGCCATCGGATTGGACCAGTACCCGCACCGCCCCTCCTCGCCGTGGTCAACATCTCGCCCCCCTAGAATTGTTCGCACGGAGGCATTGCCTCAATCTACTTCTCTTTACTGTTGATTTTCGGCAATAGAATAATCAGTCCTATCACATCAATAATGACACAAATTATTTTGGCTTTAAGAAAATTATCATATATAAATGCCGGCTTTTTCCATACAATTAATCCAATACCCACAACGAGGATTATTGTAAACAGTATTTTAATCCACTTGTTGTCCTCAGTAATGATTAGATATACTAAAGCCAAAATGATTATGTTAATAAGAATTACCCAAATCATAATTAATATTGCTTTATTCAATCGTCAGTGGCACCTGAGGAATCCACTGTTTGTGCTTAACCCACATGAAGCCCTCTGTCCTGGTAATAACGGCCACGTCTATCGGACCACCGACAGATTCCTCTGATGAGCTGATATGCCGATGCAGGTTAGTGACAGAGACAAGGCTTTCAGCCATATCGGCCATGTCTTCAAGGTTGAACGAATCAACGGCGTCCACGACCCCGTCACTGAACTCAGTGTTTGAATAATCGTCAACCGCTTCATCAAACTCATCATTCAGAGCATTCAGGTCCAGGCCTTCAACTACGTCAAGATACTTTTTCGGCGCCCCGGCGTTCTTTAGGGCCTCAAGAGCCATTTCTTTCGACTTTGAGGCGGTATGCTTGTTCAGGTTGGAAACCACGTCACGGAAACTGGGATTGATACCATCTACCAGTGTGTGCATGACATCCGACTGTGCAAAAGGATGGATTACGGCAGTCTCTTGTGGGGATATTTCGTCTGACTCGTCCGTTGCCGTGAAATGGCGGATCCGGCCATCAAACTCTCCGGAAATGTATAACGGTATCAACGAGGGATAGATGTCCTTTTCCCCGTATCCAACGAACACGATACCGGTTCCTTGATAGAAACATTTGGAGCGCATGTATGCGAACACCATTTTTTCCCACTTGTCCCGGAAGTCTTTGCCGAAGCCGTCATCCTCATACTGTTCCGCCATAGAATCAAAGAGTTCCGACGCATACATCCTCATCTGGTCAATGGTATAATTCTCCATCTCAGAACATACTCCCACCTCGTCAAAGTGCTCTTCGAATTCCTTGATTGTGTTATTGATGATCTCATTGAAAGCGACGTCGTCAATCTCTGCGTCTTTCGGATCCGATTCGTCCGGCAGCTTGTCGTTGATTGCAGTCGCCAAACGGCTGTACAACCGCCGTACCTCGGCCTCGAAGTAGTCCATCTGCGTCTTCTCCGTGCTGAAGCAGTTTTCCGACTTCAGGAAGTTGATGAAATTACGGACATAGTCCATCAGCGAGGGGAATGTCTGCTTTCCGTAGCGTTCCCGGAACAACTTGAAAATCACGTCCCAGGGCATTCCGTTCACCTCGGACGAGCTGAAAATCATGACTCCCACAGGCCCGTCTGTCAGGCGGAATATCTTGGTCGCAGTATTGTAGATTTTCCTCCGCGCCCCGTTCTCCACCGTTACGGCACTGTCCGCCGCCAGCACCGCCCCCCTGCGGTTAAGGATGCCTACGATTGCTGTCATTGTTTATATATAGTGCTAGCTATTCTCCCTATTTAATCGTTCCGTTTTTTCATGTCGGCAATAGAAGCCATCTTACTATTTATTTGCCTGGTCAGAGACTCCACGACGTTCTCCCACCCCGGATTCTTATGCTTTTTGTAGAGCGTAATCTTATCCTTGCAACGCTTAATCTGCTCCTCAGCAAACTTTATGGCGGAATCGTATTTTCCCATTTATTATACAGTTTGAGAATTATTTTGGTTTGTCCATAAAGAAGCCTGGCGGAAGTTGTTTCAGAAGGTTGCCCTCAACGGCCTCTTTGACTTTCTTAAGGAAGTACTCCTGCTCTTCTTTTGCCGGCCCGCTCCGCTTAACAATATCATGTATACCGAAAACCAGGTCTTTTTCTTCTCCCATAGAGTTTATCGTCTGAGCCATCCGCTTGGACCAGCGTAGCCCCTTTGCCTTGTCAAAGTCTTCATCGTTGATACCAAGAAGAATAATTAATCCATCATATAGCACTCTCCTTTTCTTCTTGAGTTCAGATAAGCCCTCTCTTTCAAGGACAAGAAGAGCAATGACTTCATCATCAGTAAAGCCATATTTCTCCCTCAATGTGGGCAGCTGTCGTGTGGTATTCATAGTGACAAAATAATTAAGGTATTAGTTCGCCATCCTCCTTATGCCTCTAAATCATATCCAAAAGCACATTCCGCGCTCAAAAGCGGGGACTCTTGCCCCCGGGCCACTCATTTCTGCCTCCCCGTGCGCAAAACAGCGGTCTTTCGCCCCCGAGCTGCTTATTCAACAATCAGATCAGTGTTACTGAAGAATCAACGGCGACCACCACCGCGTCACGAGTGTATAATAATTAGAGACCTCGATCGGCCAAAACCATTTCAGCAACCGTTTCTTTGCTGATCCCCAAATCCTTAGCTATCTTGAACAAATATATTTTTTCAGCATCCGCAATATTATCAAGATTCACAACTGAAACAAGGCTTTCCAGCAACGACAAAGACTGAATCTCGCTAAAACAAAAAGAAGAGAAATTAATATCGACAATTTCTTTTTTATGTAATTCTGACAATAATAATGCTTTATTATCTTCACTTATTCCCGCATCACTTATCATCTGAATAAGTATAGTTTGTTCGTCTTCTGATAGATTAAAATCAATCTTTGCAATGTTGATACATGCTCTTATCCTAATGACTTCATAATCTTCATCAGATATATTTGTCTTTATATCTTCCTCATTCTCAAAATAAAAGTGATCACCTATCTTATTAAACAGATGCATTTCATTTCGAAGCTCATTTCTGAGCCGACCAGCCATCGGACGGAATGTAGCAAAGGTTATTCCTCCAGAAATAGCGCCTCCAATAATTGGTATTATTTTCCCAGCTGTTTTACCGACACTTTGTTTTGTTAATTGGATACCAAGCCATTTACCAATCTGCTTAATAACCGGATACCAAGCTGTTTTTGTCAAGGCCATTTGGGGTATACGTTTAGCGGCCTCAGAAGCAAATCTCTTTGCAATCTCTCCGACAACTTTGCTAGCAGCTTGTGATCCCATCATAACACCGATAAAAATGGTCAACACATTTCTTGTTCCCTCCGACAATCTACCGTTCTCATCCAACAAATCTGGCCATCCATATATATAACCAAGTTTTTGAGCCAGAATAATGGCATGACAATAAAACTGTGCAACATCAGCGGGCACCACCCCCAAAAGCGCTATCCCACCAGGTAAGCCCGCTAATGTAGACAATGCGGTCACCTTTATTGTTTCTCCATTAATAGCATCTTTTGCCACCTTTTCTATGATGTCTTCTTCATAATAGTCGATAGGGCGACTATTTGTAAAATCTTTCAATTCGCCCGATGAGCAAAAGGCCTTTTCCAGATAGTCTTTTCTATTCACTTTAATCCCAGGGATCTTCATTGTAGTATCCAAGATTCCGTCCCAAGAGATCATTTTTGTTTTACTTTGTTCCATAGAATCAATAATTTATTTAGTTTCATTTTTCAAACCACTCTTTTCCGCATTTATTACAGATATATGCTGAACGGGTATTTCCTGCTATTTTCTTATATACTTTTTTAATGGTTTCTTCTCCCGCATGATGTGCAACGCCTTTACCCAAACCTTCTAATAAAACAGTTAGCGGCACGCCAACCGCAACGCCTGCGGCAGCGCCAATAGTCTTTACAGCAGTGTTGCCGACAAGATTTATTATTTTGCGTTTACAATCAGTAGAGCCACAATATGGGCATTTGTGTTCCATACTACTATTTTTGATTATCCTATTCTTTTCACTTCCAAATACACCTGATTCATTATCCCCGCCTTGCGAATATCAATGCCATAGATGCGCATAAAGGCATCGGCGACGGACTGGCCGCCGTTGGTGAGCAGGGGGTTGACAAAGTCGTTTGTCTGAATCTGTACAGAGAGTCCGGGATCGATCCGGATACCGTTGCATACTTTTAGTTGCTTGGTCGTAATTTGAAAAACAGCCATATGATTTGTAGTTAAGACAATACAAAAGCGGGGACCGCTGCTTATCTGGACACAGGCTCTGGAAAGCCATGAAGAAGATAAAAGCAACAGCCCCACGCCGGATCCCGAAGGATATGCCGTGAGAAAATGCTGTCTGCCCCCTCTTCATAAATTTTCCAGATTCGTGTCCGGGAGCCGACCACACTTTCAAGTGTTTGTCGATATTTCGTTGCAATTTAGCAATTATAATTCTCATTTCAAACACCGGCTGTTGCTAATCCACAAATTTCCGTATTCACCAAATCAGAATCAAGTTCGTCTCCGGTTCATTTACACCATAAGGACATATTAAAATCTTTATCTTGATATTTGTTTTTAATGGAAAAGCAATTATCTTTGCATTTAGACAATTTGCGATGCTTTGAGAGATTAGCGCCTCAGATTTGGCATCAAAANNTGTTTCGAAAGAAGCGGATACTCTGTATTTTTTATATACAGATGCGCTAGACTACCGAACCCGCCCATTGGACCCGTAATCTAAAAAGCATACAATTATGCAAATTGTCATCACCAAAGACGCCAAATCGGGTCGCGTTCGCATAGAGCTTAGCGAAGAGCAACCCACAACGCTTGCCACTGTCAACAAGCACAAACACAGTGTTTCAAAGACAGGGCGAGTCCACGTGAGAGCCCACTGGCGAAGCCGTCCAGG
>DBYB01000057.1:0-4401 GCA_002309995.1 Bacteroidales bacterium UBA1197 | reverse complement strand
CGCCATCTGCCAAAGAGGGCCTCTGGAGTTATCCAGCGGCCCTCCGCGGTGGATTGTATCCACCTTATTTACAGCAGCTTGATGTCAGTCAGCCCGCCGCTACGGCCAGCGACGTATGGTGGCAAGGGTGAGCCATTGCGGAGGATTCCGTCAATGTATAGAGGGTGCCCTTTCAAGATGGTGCTTGCTTCAAATTCATCCCCCGACTTAAGCTTGGAATTGCCAGGGTCAACAACACGAAAACGTTTGCCCCCCAGTGATTTGAGGCGCACTGTGCGGTCCGGAATCCAACTGAGTTGCAATTCGGTTCCGGGCCCAAGTGACGCTGCGTCGACGCGTTCCGCTGATATGAATCCGGAGGTGTCGAGAAGGTCCCGGCAGAGTGCGGCATAACTATCGCGGCCGGTGTATTGCGCCAGCAGGTCCAGGGTCGACATCCGCGGGCGAGCCTGCGGCCGGACGTAACCCCACAGGCGCTTCAGCGTGGACACGGAAATCAGTGAACCGATGCGGGCTTCTATTGAGACGGACAGGGCGTCGAAGTCGGTTGAGGTTTCAAGCCGGGAGCCGAATGTGCGGGCCACTTCGTCTCTGAGGAATTGCAGTTCAGGGAAATTATTGGTCATGGCGGACAATGGTTGTCGATGATGGCAGGCCGCTGATTTCTATCTGCTGGTCCTTGCCGAGGTAAACAGTCTGCAGGCGGTGGCACCCGTTCAGGTTTATGTACTCAACTTTCAGCAACGTGCTGAGATCCAGGGTTGTGTAGTTGTTGAAACCGATGTTGGCGTAACGCAGTTCGGATTCTTTAGGGAACTGTATCGTCAGCATGTCGTTGCGGACAGCATTCAGGTATCTCATTGCGGGGTTGCCGCTCAGGTCGAGTTCCTTGAGCAGGCTCTTCAGCGTCATGCGGTGCGGCCGGATGATCAGGGTGTCGAGGTTCCTGAATCGGCCGAGGTTCGGTGCACTTGCGATGCTGTCGGTGGGCACGGTCATTTTGCGGACCGCAAGTGCCTCCTGTTCGCTTAGCGTGCCGTCCTTATCGGCGTCGAATTCACGCAGGATGAAGGCCTCGAAAGTCATTGAATATGACGGCAGGTCAGGATCTGTAGATAGCGTCACGAAGGGCTGCCTGCCTGATTTAACACTCATGCCGCGGCCGTTTTCCACGAACGCTTCGAATTCATATCCGGTGTCGGGCCTAAGACCGCTGGCCATTGCCCCGAAGGCGTTGCCGTTGCATTCTGCATCCACGCGCATGCTCTGGGTGGTCCCGTTCTGGGTCACGTAGAAGCCGCATCCGGCCACGAGAGTGCCGTCGGAAACTTCCGCACTCAGAAGCGCCCCGTCCGTGCTGACGGATTCGACCGTTGCGCGCACGATTGCCGGCAGTTCCGCCGGTCGCGGCAGGGAAACGGTGCAGGAGAACGCCATTCCAAGTACAGCTCCCAGCATGAGTATAAACCTGACTGTCTTCATGTTACTGTTTCAGCATATAAAGATAGCAAATAATGCCGAAGATTCATTCCGTCTTCTCCAGCATCTCAGTGGCCTGGCGGAAGAGTTCGTCGATGACGGCCGGATCGGAGACAGAGGATACGGTGTCCCGGGCGGCCTGCTGAGGTTCGGGGAGCGCAGGGGGTGACGGGCGCAGCAGAAGCCAGAGTCCAGCANNAGCAATAGCCAGCGGCACAACCAGCCGCCAAGGGCGGGGATGCAGCAACGCCGCCTTCACTTCCGCGGCGTCTGGATAGCGCCGGGCCGGATCCTCAGCCATACATTTACGCGCAACGCAGGCACATCCGGGCAGCAGATCCGCGATAATCTTCCCAAGAGACCAGATATCCGCCCTCGAATCTGCAACCCCTCCCGACAGCAACTCCGGAGCTGCACAAGAAGGCGTGCCGGCAGCGCCCTTCAGGACAGCATATGTGTCGGCGTCGGAGAGCCCGAAATCGATGAGTTTCACGTTGCCGCCGTTATGCGTGACCAATATATTGGAAGGCTTGAGGTCACGATGCGTAACTTGCTTGGAATGAATGTATGACAAAGCATCACAAAGCTGTGATACGATTCGCACGGCCTCCTTATGTCCGAGCCTTCGCTGCACCATAAGTTCCGACAGCGGGCTCCCGTCCACCCACTCCATTTCAATGGCATTCCCAAGCTCCGGCATATCCACGAGACCATACACTTCGCAGATGTAGGGGTGGGACAGCGCGTAACCGATTTCATACTCCTTCCGCAGGAGCTGCTCATAAAGGACCTGCCCGCGGAATTCAGGCTTGAGTGCCTTCAGCACCCTGAAACGTCCGTCCCGGTCGACACGCCAAAGTTCCGACCAGCCGTTCACGGAACGGTGGATACACTCAGGCGCCCGTGCACCGGAAGGCAACGTAGACGGGCCGCTGAAAAAACCTGAATCATCTTGCATAGAGTCCAAAGATACACTTTTTTGCTTACATTTGCGTAATGCAATCCATCCGGCATATAATCATCTTGCTCGCCACCCTGCTGCTTCCTATCCTGCTCAGGGCGCAGAACGACTGGGATACCGTGCTGGACAGATATGAACAGATTTGCAGCAGTTGCATCGAACTGAGGGATCGCATAAGCCACGGTGAATCAGTGCCTGACGCAATAGTCACGGAGTTGCTGGGCGAATGGGCAAAGGTGACTGATTTCAGTTGGTCAGGCATCGGCGCCGAAACGGGCATCACCTTCACCTTCAAGCACATAGATATCATGGCAGGGACTTGCTGGATGGGTGGCTTCAGTTTCCTTCTCGGCATAGGATACGCTTTTTAAGCGGGCACGGCATTTGATATTTCAAAACTGTTAGCTAATTTTACGCAATCAAATCCAACTGTTATGAAACATCTGCTTTACATCATCATTGCGACGGCGGCGCTGCTTGCGGGCACTGAGGCGTTTGCCCAGAAGCTCACCGGCTCCAACTATGCGACAGTCGGCTATGTCAAATCCGACGGCACCATACAGGACAGCTCATATCGCACCATAGGCCACATCAAATCCGACGGCACCATCCAGGACGGCTCCTACCGCACAATCGGCCACGTGAAATCCGACGGCACCGTCCAGGACGGCTCCTATCGCACCATAGGCCACATCAAGTCCGACGGCACCGTACAGGACGGTTCCTACCGCACCATAGGGCACGCCAGCGGAGTGAAGAAAGAGTGGGCCGCCTTCTGCTTTTTCTTCTTCTGATGGAACCTCAAAAGATTGAAGAGCAGTTCGAGTCGGAGCTGATGGGGTCGGTCAAGGCCGGCTTCCCGTCGCCTGCCGAAGGCGTGCGCGAGAAGCTCGACCTCGTAAAACTCCTCGTAAAGCATTCAGCATCAACCTTTTTCTTTCGTATCGACGGAGTCTCCATGGTCGATGCGGATATGGATGAAGGCGACATAATCATAGTGGACCGGGCCGTGGAGCCCTACGACGGCTGCAAGGCCGTCTGCTACATAGACGGCGAGTACACCGTAAAGAAAGTGCGCCTGCGGCAGGGCGGCGCCATCCTCGTGCCCTGCAACGACGGCAACACCCGCTACAAACCGATTCCCGTGGGCCCGGAAGACGACTTCCTCATCTGGGGCGTGGTCACATATATCATCAAGAAGGCTTAGATGTTCGCCCTTGCCGACTGCAACAACTTTTTCGCTTCGTGCGAAAGGGTTTTCCGTCCCGAACTCAACGGAAAGCCGGTCATCGTGCTTTCCAACAACGACGGCTGCGCAGTGGCCCGATCCAATGAAGCCAAGGCCCTCGGCATAAAGATGGGCGATCCCCTCTTCAAGATACGGAACATAGTCGAAAAACACCACGTAGCGGTGTTCAGTTCCAATTTTGCCCTCTACGGCGACATGTCCCGCCGCGTGCAGGAGGTGCTCCGCAGCTTCGCGCCCTCCGTGGAGCAGTACTCCATCGACGAAGCGTTCCTGGACCTGCGCGGAATGAACATACCGGACCCGGACGCCTTCGCCAAGCAGATCTCCAGGGACTGCCGGCGCCTCACCGCCATCCCGGTCTCCGTGGGCATAGCGCCCACGAAAACGCTCGCTAAGATAGCCTCCAAACTCTGCAAGCAGTACCCCAAACTGCGCGGAGGCTGCTATATGCACAGGCCGCAGGACATCGAAAAGGTGCTCCGGAACTTCCCCGCCGGCGACGTCTGGGGCATAGGCCGCCGCTCCGTCAAAAAGCTGGAATCAATGCACATACGCACGGCATGGGACTACGTGCGGCTGCCGGAAACCTCCGTGCGCAAGCTCTTTGCGCTGCCGGGCTACAGGACCTGGCTGGAACTGCAGGGCACGCCGTCCATACAGTTCGAAGACCTCATCGAGCCCCGGCAGACCATCTGCGTGTCCCGCAGTTTCG
>DBYB01000043.1:5766-6338 GCA_002309995.1 Bacteroidales bacterium UBA1197 | reverse complement strand
ATCGAACTCGCGGACGGCCGCGTGATCGAAATCGAAACCGGCAAACTCGCCAAGCAGGCGGACGGTTCTGCCGTAGTCAAAATGGGTGGCACTATGCTTCTTGCCACCGTGTGCGCAGCTAAAGAGGTCAAGGAGGGCACCGACTTTATGCCCCTGACCGTAGATTATCGCGAGAAGTATTATTCAGCCGGACGCTTCCCCGGAGGCTTCCTCAAGCGTGAAAGCAAACCCTCTGATTACGAGGTACTCATAGCCCGTCTTATCGACAGGCCCATCCGCCCTCTGTGGCCGGATGATTTCCATCTGGAGGTCTTTGTCCAGGTCAGCCTCATCAGCGCCGAGAAGGACATCCAGCCCGATGCACTCGCCGGTCTTGCGGCTTCCGCAGCCCTCGCAACTTCCGACCTTCCTTTCGGAGGTCCCGTCGGCGAGGTCCGCGTTGCACGCATCGACGGCCAGTTCGTCATCAACCCCACCTTCTCCCAGACCGAGCGCGCCGACCTCGAACTTATGGTCGCCGCTACCGAGGAGAACATTATGATGGTGGAGGGCGAGATGAAGGAGGTCAGCGA
>DBYB01000043.1:0-5732 GCA_002309995.1 Bacteroidales bacterium UBA1197 | reverse complement strand
ACTGCCGCGTGCAGAAGGAGCTCATGGCCGAGCTCGGCACCGACAAGGCAAAGCGCGACTATCCCCACGACGAGCAGGACGAGGAACTCCGTCAGGCCGTTCACGATTTCTGCTACGACAAGTGCTACGCCCTTGCCAAGAGCGCAAAGCCCAAGCACGAGAGGGAAGACGGCTTCAACGCCATCAAGGACGAGTTCATCGCCACCATCCCCGAGCCCGCAAACATTGAGGAGAAGGACGCTTACGAGGCAAAGGTCGCAATGGCCTCCCGTTACTATCACGACGTGGAGAAGGAAGCCATGCGCAATATGATCCTGGACGAGGGCGTCCGTCTCGACGGCCGTGTCTGCAATCAGGTGCGCCCCATCTGGTGCGAGGTTGACTATCTGCCTTGCGCCCACGGCAGCGCCATCTTCACCCGTGGTGAGACCCAGTCGCTTGCCAGCGTCACCCTCGGTACCAAGCTCGATATGAAAGAGATGGACGAGGTGCTCATCCAGGGCGACCAGCAGTTCGTGCTCCACTACAACTTCCCGCCGTTCGCAACTGGCGAGGCCAAGCCCCAGAGGGGTGTCGGCCGCCGCGAGATCGGCCACGGCAACCTGGCGATGAGGGCTCTCAAGCCTGTCATCCCCGTTGCTCCCGAGAATCCCTACGCAGTGCGCGTGGTTTCCGATATCCTTGAGTCCAACGGTTCTTCTTCGATGGCCTCCGTTTGCGGCGGCTGCCTCGCCCTTATGGACGCAGGTGTGAAGATTACCAAGCCCGTCGCTGGTGTCGCAATGGGACTCATCACCGATGCCGAGCGTCCCAACGATCGTTATGCAATCCTTACCGATATTCTCGGTGACGAGGATCACCTGGGCGATATGGACTTCAAGGTCACCGGTACAGCCGACGGTATCACCGCTACCCAGATGGACATCAAGGTTGATGGCCTGAGCTACGAGGTGCTGGAGAAGGCTCTCGAGCAGGCACGCCAGGGCCGTATGCACATCATGGGCGAGATGCTCAAGACCATCAGCGAGCCGCGCGAGGACTACAAGCCCTTCGTGCCCCGCATCGAGCAGCTCCGCATTCCCGCCGAGTTCATCGGTGCCGTTATCGGCAAGGGCGGCGAGACCATTCAGAAGATCCAGAAGGAGACCGGTGCCACCATCAACATCGACGAGGTGCCCATCCCCGGAACGAACCTCACCGAGGGCGTCGTGGACGTTGCTTCCGCCGACAAGGAGGCTATGCAGAAGGCTATCGAGTGGATCAAGGGCATCTGCGCCGTGCCCGAGGCCGGTCAGGTCTATCACGGCAAGGTGGTCAGCATCCTCGAGTTCGGTGCCTTCATAGAGATTCTCCCCGGCAAGGAAGGTCTGCTCCACGTGAGCGAGATTGCCTGGACCAAGACCGACAAGGTGGAGGACGTTCTGAGCGTTGGCGACGAGGTTGACGTGAAGCTCCTCGAGATCGATGCCAAGACCGGCAAGATGCGTCTTTCTATGCGCGCTCTTACCGAGAAGCCCGAGGGCTATGTTGAGCCGAAGGGCCGTGGCGAGCGCGGACCGCGCCGCGAGGGCGGAGAACGTCGCGACGGTGGCGAGCGTCGCGAGCGTCGTGACGGCGACCGTGGACCCCGCAGGGACGGTGAGCGCCGTGAGGGCGGTGACCGCAGGCCGCGTCGCGATGGCGACCGCGGACCCCGTCACGGAGCCCCCCAGCGCCCCAGCGCCCCCGCCCCCACCGCCGACGACTACCGCGAGCCGGTAGACGAATTGTACTAGCAGCCGCTAGTACAGGCTACACGTTACCCCTCCCCTCAGCCGTTTTTTATAACTGACTGATAGTTAACAACATCTGTATCTCCTATGCGCAAAATGACGCATAGGAGATTTGTTTTATGCTGATAATTAGCGGATTACGGAAAACGGTCTAGAGGCGGAGGGAGCGGCGGAGACCGCGGGAGGAGGCGTCGCGGGCGGCGATGAAGCGGTAGCGGCCGTGCTCGATGCTCCAGGCTCCGGCGGTTTCGCTCCAGGAAGCCAGATATTCAAGCGGGACGTACATCTTAACGGTGTGCGTCTCGCCTGGTTTTAGGAGGGGAGTCTTGCCGAAGGCCTTGAGCTCGCGTGCCGGTTTGTCCATCTCGCTGCCGGGAGCCTTCACATACAGTTCCACGACGTCTTTACCGTCAACCTTACCGGTATTCTTAACGTCAACGGAAACGATGTAGCCTGTAATCTTGCTGTCGCGGTAAAGGGCGCCGTCGCTCTCGGCATAAGCGCGAGCGACCTTCATATTGCTCCAGCGGAAGGTGGTGTAACTCAGACCGTAGCCGAACGGGTATGCGACGTGCTTTGGGGCATAGGTGCCGAAGTACCTATAGCCTACGTATATGCCTTCTGTATAGTCTGTATAGTCGATATCTTTGACGGTATAGTCTTTCTTGTTGCCCTCCAGCCGGCGGTAGAAGGAATAGTTGAAGGGCTTGTCTTCGAATATGCGCGGGAAGTTGAGAGCGGTAGGCTCATACTCGTATCCCTTGGAGATTGTCATCGGGAGCCTGCCGGAAGGATTCACGGCTCCGCTAAGGGCATCGGCGACGCTGTGGCCGCCCTCTTCTCCGGGCTGCCAGCAGATGAGGATGGCGTCGGCCAGCTCCTGCCAGCCCTGCATATCGATGATACCTCCGATATTCAGTATGACTGTAACCTTCTTGCCCTTTTCGTGGAAGGCTGCGGAGGTCTCGCGCAACAGTTGTATCTCGTTGTCCTGCAGGTGGTAGCTGTAATGGAGGTCGCGGTCTTTGCCTTCACCGAACACACGGCCGAAGGTAATGAATGCCCTGTCGGACTTGTCCGCAGCCTCCCAGATAAGCGCCGAGGGAATGACTTCTATGGGACGCTCCCTGTCAATCACCCAGGAGTTCTTGCCGTCTATCATTGCGCAGCGCCAGCGCTCGTCTTCCATATATGTGCGGTAGAAATCGTCGAGAGGTGCGTACAGCGCGAATCCGGAATCGGACAGACCTTGCTGAAGGTCAACCACATACGGACGATGTACATCGCCCGAACCGGTACCGCCGGCGATGAAGGAGTAGGACGTTACGCCAAGCAGTGCCGTCACTCCGTCGGGCCCGGCAGGCAGGGCTCCCTTATTCTTCAGCAGCACCATACCCTCGTCTGCGGTGCTACGACACACAGCGGCGTGGGCCTCGAGGTCTGGCGCATCGGAATGGCGGTATCCCTTGAACGAGGGGCATTTGACTATTAGCTCCAGGGCACGGGTGACGCAGGCGTCCACGTCTTCGATGGCCAGTCTGCCTTCGCGTACTGCGTCTATCAGGGCCTTGTAGCGGCTGTCGGAGCCGGACTGGATGAGGTCGTTGCCAGCGTGTATCTGGGCGGCAGTGTCATAACCTCCGCCCCAGTCGGTCACTACTGCGCCGGCGAATCCCCAGTCGTTCCTGAGCACGTCCGTCAGCAGCCAGGGCCATTCGGATGCGTGAACGCCGTTGATGTAGTTGTATGAGGTCATTATCGTCCAGGGCTGCGACTTGCGTACGGCGATTTCGAACTGCCGCAGGTAAATTTCCCTGAGGGCCCGTTCCGAGACGCGTGCGTCGTTGTGCAGTCGGTTGACTTCCTGGTTGTTGGCGGCGAAATGTTTGATGGATGTGCCGACGCCGTTGCTCTGCACGCCTTCGATGTAGGCCGCGGCAGTGAGGCCGGCCAGAACGGGGTCTTCGGAGAAGTATTCGAAGTTCCTGCCACACAGTGGGTTGCGGTGGATGTTGGCACCCGGGCCGAGGAGCACGTCAACTCCGTATTCCAGCACTTCGGCGCCCATTGCCCGGCCTGCTTCCTCAACTATCTCGGGATTCCAGGTGGCGGCGAGCATAGTGCCGATGGGGAAGCCGGTGCAGTAGAAGGTCTTGTCGGTACCGGGGCGTTCAGGATCGATACGCAGTCCGGCGGGGCCGTCGGCGAAAATGATTGACGGGATGCCCAGACGCGGGATTGCGTGGGTGGCTCCGGCGCTGCCTTTTACTCCTATGTCGTTACGGCCTATGCCGTCGAACGCAGTGGAGCCGCAGCCGACGAGAATGGCGGCCTTCTCTTCAAGGGTGAGCAGTGATACGATTTGCTGGATGTTGTCCTCCCTGAGGACGGGGGTTGCGGTGCTGATGGCCGCAGCGAGGATCAGGGTAAGCATATGTGGGGGATGTCTTTTGTGAGACGGGCGCACTCGGGGTTCTCCAGTACGTCGGCGGTGAGTTCGACCGTGTAGCCGATGCCTGCTATGCGGTTCATAACCACGAGGTCGCGGAGGGCTTCGGTGCGTATGACGCTGAAGCGTTCGGGGCTGTCGGCGATGAGTTCTGCGATGCTCACGCCGGTCTTGTGTTCGATGTAGTCGTCGAGCCTAACGTTTGACATAGCGGTACAGGCGGTAGTCCGAGGTGCCTACGCTCAGTTCGTAACGGTGCTTGGCTTTGGGGTTGCCGTCCGGGGAGATTACTATGTTGGATACTCCGTTCTCGAAATGGTCGAGGAAGGCCTCGTCGGCTTCTGCCGGCTTTTTGAAAATCCGGTATCCGGGAGGAATACGCAATTTGCTGGCTTTCAAGCCTTTATATGCAACGTATTCAGAGTTGAGAGCTTCCTCGGCATAGTCCTGTAGTATGCTTACGAAGGCCGGCATATACAGGGATGCCCGTCCCGAGCCGTCGTTCTCACCGCCTATTGGCAGGGATACCAGGGTAACGGGGCGCTTGAGGGCGTCGTCGTCGCCTTTCTTGCCGCCTCTTGCAATTGTGAGGTAAATTATCCCCTTGTCGGTCTCGGTATGGAGGAAGTAGCAGTCGGAGTTGTTCTTCTGCTTCTTGTAGTCGGCAGGGCTGCAGAACTCATACGGGGTCAGGGCCCAGAGTATGGTTATTTCCTGGCGCAGGGCGGCGTTGATCTCGGGAGTTCCGTCGAGCACGACTTTTGTTGGTTTGCTCTTGAAGTCCTGGATCATATAGCTGCGGGTGAATATGCGTAACTGTCCCCATCCAGCGGTGGTGTTGAGCAGGAGGACGGCAAACAGGAAAAAATTTCTCATCGACTGTTTCATTGCAGGGCAAAGATAAAAATATTTCACTACATTTGTAGAATAAAGATACCTATTATATGGGCCAGTATATAGTTTCAGCACGAAAATACCGTCCGGACTCCTTCGAAAACCTTATAGGGCAGGACAATATCGCCCGCACCCTGAAGAATTCCATCATCCGCGGGCAGTTGGCGCACGCCTATCTGTTCTGCGGTCCGAGGGGCGTTGGCAAGACGAGTGCGGCGCGTATTTTTGCTAAGACTATCAACTGTTCCAATCCGTCGGCTGATATGGAGCCGTGCGGCGAGTGCGAGTCGTGCGTTTCTTTCCGTGAGGGCCGTTCCTACTGCATTCACGAGCTGGATGCGGCTTCCAACAACGGCGTTGAAGATATTAAGGCCTTGATGGAGCAGGTGCAGATTCCTCCTCAGGTGGGCAAGTACAGCGTGTACATCATCGATGAGGTGCATATGCTCACGCAGTCGGCTTTCAATGCCTTTCTGAAGACGCTCGAGGAGCCGCCGGCACACGCCATCTTCATCCTGGCCACCACTGAGAAGCATAAGATTATTCCTACTATCCTGAGCCGCTGCCAGACTTACGACTTCAACCGCATCAGCGTGCCGGACATCGTGCGCAACCTG
>DBYB01000030.1:22727-40354 GCA_002309995.1 Bacteroidales bacterium UBA1197 | reverse complement strand
CGCACATGATGTAGCGGTTCTGCTTGATGCTGTTCTCCTTGTAGAGTTCGTTGCCGAGCGTCACGATGTTCTTGCGGGTGACGTTGGCGTTGGCGTCGAACTTGGAGCCGGTGGCGGCGTTGGTGGCGGCGATGTAGTCCTTGATGAAGTCGCGTTTCTTACGGAGGTCCATGTCTGCATCGAATTTCTCGATGTAGGCGAGGGCCACCTTCTTGTTGATGGACATCAGGGAGTCCACCACCTGGCGGCGTATCTCACTGCTGTAGATGCCGTCGTAGATGTAAAGGTTGTTGATTATCGATACAACGATCGAATCGTCGCAATACTGACCTGCAGTCTTGTAGGCCTCGTGTATGCCACGGGCCAGTTTGGCTTTGTCGTACTCTTCTACCGAGCCGTTGGTTTTTCGTACATCCATATCTGTTAAATCTCTAGTCCTGTTTTTTTGAATCGGACTACAAATTTACTTCAATAGATACCTGAAAAACACACTTCCCGGCAGAAGTTATTAACCAAGTTTTCAACAATGGCCTACAGCACGTCGAAAGCGAATATGTGGCCCTTCTCTCCGCCCCATACGGAGGTGACCACAACTCGCACCGCGTCAGCCTTTACGGGCTCGAAGGACACCTTGTCGAGGCGCTTCCAGTTGAACGGGCATTCGTAAACCGTTGTCCATTCGCCCTTCTTCAGTTTGGTCTCGATGCGGTAAGACTTTACCAGCGGAGCGGGCATCGACACCCGGTTGGTGGTGGCCTCCAGCTTGCGCATGCGCTTGCTGCGCACCTTGAATACGGAGTCGAACACCAGGCGCGCGCCGCTCACGGTGACGGGCTTCTTCCAGGAATACACAACTGCCTCCTCGCCCGGCTCAACCCACACGCCGTTGTCGGCGCCGTCCCAGCTGCGGTCGATGCCGTTGCGGAGCACTTCGCACTCCGCGGGCACTTTGGCGCTGAGTGTGAGGGACGACGGTTTGCGCCAGCGGTAGGGAAGCATACAGTCGTCGTCTTCCAGCATATCCTGCACCTCGGCTATGTGTTCGGACCTCACGACGGCAGGGGTGACGCCGTACGCCAGTGCGACGGCCGCTCCGGTGCCGCAGGCCTGCCCCAGGAGGGCGGTGGTGGCCATCACGCGCAGAGCGGAAAGACCCATATGCGTGCAGGAGATGTCACGACCGGCGAACATCAGGTTGGGTACGTTGACCGAATACAGGCAGTCGAAGGGGATGCCGAAATAATCGGGCGTCGAGTATTCCACGCTGATGCGGCCCTTCTTGTGGAAGGCCTCGGGATCGTGGTCGTCGAGCGTCCATCCGCCGTATGCGACTACGTCTTCGAAGTGGCCGCCGTCAACAACGTCGCGCTGGGTGAGGATGTGCGGGCCGATGAAGCGGGTGCTCTCGCGCTTGCCGGGAAGGGACCCGATCCAGTCGAGTTCGTAGCCTTTGCAGCGCCCGTCGGGGTGGTTCTTCATATATTCCCAGATGCCGTATGCGATGCGCTTGAGCTCGAACTGGATGTCAGGGGCGTCGAATATGGTGTCGTACAGGCCGCCGAACTCAATCCACCAGAAATTGTTGTCCTTGGGGCTGTAGATCCTCTTGTAGTTGAATTTTACGCCGGGAATGGTGGATTTTTCGGTGGTGTAGTCGAAGTCGGCGTCCGTGAAATGGTATGCCCAGGAGGGTGCCGTGAAAGGATGGTCTTCCTTGGTCTTGCGGAGCTGCAGCAATATGGAGTTGCCCATCGTGTGGCTGTCTCCGCCCTGGGTGAGCATATCTTCACCGAATTCCTCGGGGAACTCGCGGCCGCGGCGGAACTTGGCGCCGCTCAGCCTGAGTATGCCGTCGCCGGTGCAGTCGGCGAAGAGGCGGCCCTTGATGAGGTAGCGCGTATAGGCGTTGATGTTCCAGGCCTTGATTGCCGCAATGCTCTCTCCGTCCATTACGACATCCTCTACGGAAGTATTCAACAAAAGCTTTATGTTAGGCTCTTCAATTACCGTTGAATAAATGACATCGTCCCAGAGAGTATAACGCTGGAGAGGATTGTAGCAGAAGTTGCGGAGCTGCATTTCCTCCAGTATTCCGGCCTCCTGGTACTGGTCTTTCAGGACGCCCACTATGCCCATTCGCATCTCGCTGGAAGCGTTGCCTCCGAGGACCGGACGGTCCTGTACGAGTATCACCGAGGCGCCGTGGCGGGCAGCGGAAACTGCGGCGCAAACGCCGGCCAGTCCGCCTCCGGCCACCACGAAGTCGGCCTCGAGAGTGACGTCTTTGACAACCTGTGAATTCTGCTCCGTGAGCATTCCCTGCGCCGCTGCCTGGAAACCCAGGGCGAGGAAAAGGGCGACGCAAGCGAGTCTGTGAAGATTCTTCATAAATACGGCAATGATTTTCCACAAATATAAGCTATATTTGCCAAAAAACATAAGCAGAATGTACACAGAAGACAACGGACTCTACGTCGCACACGGCCCCCGGGGCCCCATCAGCATAACAGGAAAAATGGCCAACAGGCACGGACTCATCGCCGGAGCCACGGGCACGGGCAAGACCGTAACCCTTCAGGTGCTGGCCGAGACCTTCTGCCAGGCAGGCGTGCCCTGCTTTATGGCAGATATGAAGGGCGACCTCAGCGGCATAAGCCAGGCAGGGCGCCTCAGCGGCTTCATCGAGAAGCGCTGTGCCGAATTCGGCATAGAAAGCCCTGTTTTCGCCCCTTGCCCGGTGCGTTTCTACGATGTCTTCGGTGAGAAGGGCCACCCTATGCGCACGACAGTGTCCAATATGGGCCCGCAGCTTATGAGCCGCCTGATGGGCCTCAATGACGTGCAGTCCGGAGTGCTGGACATCATCTTCCGCGTAGCAGACGAGCGCGGTCTCCTTTTAATAGACATCAAGGACCTGCGCGCGATGCTCGCGTACGTGGACGAACACGCGGCAGAACTGCGCACCCAGTACGGGAACGTGACTTCCGCCACCGTGGGAGCCATCCAGAGAGCCCTGCTCAGCCTGGAGAACGAGGGCGCAGAGAAATTCTTCGCCGAGCCTGCGTTCGATATCGAAGACCTCTTTGCAGTGGAAGACGGCAAGGGCGTGATGAGCGTGCTGGCGGCCGACCGCCTGATGCAGAATCCCAAGCTCTATTCAACCTTCCTGCTCTGGCTGTTGTCCGACATCTACTCCAGCCTGCCGGAAGTGGGCGACTGCGAACTCCCCAAACTGGTGTTCTTCTTCGACGAGGCCCACACCCTCTTTGCCGATACCGCTCCGGCGCTGGTGCAGAAGATCGAACAGGTGGTCCGACTCATACGAAGCAAGGGCGTGGGAGTCTATTTCGTCACCCAGAACCCCACCGACATCCCCGACAGCATACTCGGCCAGCTGGGCAACCGCGTCCAGCACGCCCTGCGTGCCTATACGCCCAGGGACCAGAAGGCAGTGCGCTCCGCCGCCGAGACATTCCGGCCCAATCCCGAATTTAGCACCGCTGAAGCGATTACCACACTGGAGACCGGCGAGGCCCTGGTGAGTTTCCTCGACGAGAAAGGCGCGCCGGCCGTGGTTGAGCGTGCCCGCATACTTTTCCCGCTCAGCCAGATAGGCGCCATCACGGAAGGCCAGCGCCTCGACATCCGCAACGCCTCCCCGATCAAGGGCAAGTATGACGAGGTCATCGACCGCGAGTCTGCGTTCGAGGTGCTGCTGGCAGACCGGCGCAAGGCCGAGGAAGAGCAGGCCAGGCAGCAGGCGGCAGTGGAGCAGCAGAAGGCACAGGCCGTTGCCGACCAGGCCGCGGCGTCGGCCAAGAAGGCTGCAGGCAAGGCCGCCGGCAAGGGACTTGGCGCTGCCATCCTCTCCGCCGCGATGGGTGCCGCCATCACTTCCGTCACCCGCAGCGCCGGCAACGCCGCAGCCAGTGCAATCACCGGCAAGAAGACCCGCAAGACCACCGGAAAGGACATAGCCGGCAAGGCCGTGTCCAACGCTACCGCAACCGCTCTCCGCACCCTCACCCGTTCCGTCCTGGGCAACCTTATCAAATAAAGATGCGCAAGTACCTCCTCTGTCTGATGGCGCTTGCGTGCCTGCTGCCTTCCTGCCGCCGCAACCGTGGCGGGGAAGACAACGGCGCCCCTGAGCCCGAGCCGCTTCCGCCCATCGGGTTCTACTACAATCATTACGATGCTGATTCCACCAAGGTGCGGGAAGGGGAGACCTTCAGCGTGCTGGCCGGGCGCCTCGGGCTCGGCAACGCAGACGCGCTCACGCTGGTGAACCGCAGCCGCGACGTGTTCGACGTGCGTCGTATGCGCGCAGGCAATCCCGTGGAGGCGTATTATTCGGCCGACACTTCCGGCCGCCGGCTGGAGTATATGGTGTATCACAACGACCGCATACGCTCTACCGTTTTCAGATGTGCTGACAGCCTGTATGCGTGGGTGTACGACAAGCCTGTTGAGTCGCAGCGCAAGGTGGCCGACGTCACCATCCGCAGTTCCCTCTGGAACGATATGGTCGCGGCCGGCATTTCCCCGCTGCTCATAGTGGAGCTGGCCGACATTTACGCGTGGACCGTCAACTTCTTCGGCCTGCGCGACGGCGACCGTTTCCGGGTAATCTACGACCAGGGCGTGGTGGACGGAGAGGTGGTGCGGATAGACAGCATCGAATTCGCGGTGTACGACAGCGGCCCTTACAGGGCGACCGCCATACGCTTCGACCAGGGCGACGGCGGCAACAAGTACTGGAACGAGAAGGGTGAGAGTATGCGCAAGGCCTTCCTCAAGGCGCCCCTGCAGTACAACCGCATCAGCAGCCGTTTCACTTATCACCGCAAGCATCCCATCACCGGCAAGGTGAGGCCGCATACCGCAGTGGACTACGCAGCCCCGTCGGGCACCCCGGTGCATTCCATCGGCGACGGCACCGTGACCCTGTGCGGATGGGACCCGAGCGGCGGCGGCAACCGCATCAAGATACGCCATATGAATGGTTATGAGACCTGCTATATGCACCTGTCCGGATTCGCCAAGGGCGTCAGGACCGGCGTACGGGTGTCGCAGGGCCAGACCATAGGATATGTGGGCTCCACCGGGCACTCAACCGGCCCGCATCTCGATTTCCGCGTGTGGAAGGACGGCACCCCCGTGGATCCCCTCAAGATGATTTCCCCGCCGTCGGAGCCGCTCCGCAATGAGAACCTTGACTCGCTGCACAGGAAATACGAGTCCTATATGTCGGCGATTCCGGAATAATTGCTATTTTTGCAACTCATGCAAAGCAGAATAGGCGACATACTCAACTCCCGCAGCCGGGAGGAGATAGAAGCGACGCTGGACTATTTCGATGCGCTGCCGCTCCGCATTATGCGTAAGAACGAGCTCGTGCGCACCCTGTCGTCGTATCTGTCCGCCCCGCAGGTCTGGCTCGACAAACTGATGGAGCAGGACCTGAGGCTTCTGCAGACCCTCTGCAATGCAGGCCCCGACAATGAAGTCGAGGTGATCCCAAGGGATTTCCCGTCCGTGCTGGAAGTCCTGCATTTCATAAACGCCAGCGCCCCCGAGACTGGGGTTGACATTCAGCGCATGAGCATCCCCGCCGTGTTCTACGAACTGATTTCGAAGGATATAGACGACGTCATCCGGCGCAAGGAGCAGGACGGCTCCTTTGCCCTGGAGCACCTGATCCTCGGCACGGTCAATATATTCGGGGTAGTGCCCCTGCGCACTTTCGTGGATTCCATCTTCAAGGATTTCGACAGTATGTCGGAGATGAAGGAATTCGCGCAGAACGTGGCCCGCAGTCCCATACTCCGCCTGTATCAGGAGGAATACCGGGGAGAGGCCTACCTGGTCTCTCCTTACGTGGAGAATTTCGAGGATACGATGAAACAGCGTCGCGAGCGCTTCAAGCATATTAAGAAGTATGCCCGCGCCAGTCAGGCCGAGGCGGAATCCTGCGGCGGCAACGCCCCGTTCTGCTTCTGGGGGCCTGAGTCCTCTGAGGGAAAGGCCCTGATTGGTATGCTGGCTTATCTTGGATATGAAGGCGACGCGCTCAATGCCGCCGCCCACTGCGTATGGCTCAACTCCCAGTACGAGCCGGACGACGACGGCCATAACCTCGAACTCCTGCTCTCGCCGCTGACTTCCGCGGCCGCAGACGTCGATACCCTGAACCTGTTCTCAGAGTTCGCCAGGATAATACTGGACTACGCCAACTCGGTGCCCAAGTGGCTGCTCAAGGGGCATACTGCCGTGGATGAGATGAAGATGACGTACACGGTGACGGAAGAGTATCTGGAAGAACTCTACGGAGCCGAGTTGTCGGAAAGCGAGAACGAAGAGATAATGCGCTTCTTCGACAGCGTGCACAAAGTACGCCCGGTGGCTCCGGACGAGCCTTGTCCGTGCGGCAGCGGCCTATCGTACCGCCTGTGCCACGGCAAGCTGTACAGTTAGTCCAGCTTCTTTACCCTTAGTTTTTCCTCTACGTATTTGGCCCAGCGGGAGACTTCGTCGTCGTTCGGCGCCACGACGCTGCATATCAGCAGGCCGCCCTTGACTATCTCCACGCACATCAGCAGCATAATGGAGCCGTCTTCGCACTCGCCGGTGAAGCCGAAGGCCTTTCTCTTCTGGAAACGCCATTCGGCGATGGGGTTCTCCTCATCGTCTTCTTCGTCCCAGCCGATGATCTCGGCGTAGTTGGCGTAGGCCTCGTCTTCTGCGGTGGTGTCTGAAGGAAGGTCGCCTACATAGATGTCCAGCAGGGCTTCGTCGCTCTTGCCGTCACCTTTGGGCAAATGACATTCGAGATGAGTGATAAGCGCGCCGTCGATTTCTTCGTAGCGGTCCTGCTCGGCAGTCCATCCGGAAGGCAGGGGGAGGGAGATGTCGTAAGTCATATCTGATTGCTTGAAAACCGAGTACAAATTTAGCAAAAAAATGATTACCTTTGAGGATATGAAAGACAAGATTATTTCCGTTTCCGTGATGTGCTCGGACCTGATGGGTCTGGGCGCCGACATAGATCTTCTTAAATCTTTGGGAGTCGATTGGTTACACGTTGACGTGATGGACGCGCACTTCGTCCCCAATCTCACTTTCGGTCCCGATTTCATAAAGGCGATGCACGCCAGGACGGACCAGCCGCTCGACATACACCTTATGGTAACCGACCCCGAACTGGTTATGCAGCGCTTTGAGCTGCGGCAGGGCGACTGCCTCACCGTGCACGTGGAGCTTGACCGCAGCTTTGCGGAGCTCAGTAGTGAAGTGAGGGCGAAGGGCTGCCGCTTCGGCCTCGCCGTCAACCCGGAAACGCCCGTGGAAGCGCTCGCTCCCCACGCCGGCCTGTTCGATACCGTCACCCTTATGCTGGTGCATCCCGGATATGCCGGGGCCAAACTCGTGGACGGCATACTCGACAAGGTCGCCGTGCTGCGCAAGTGGCTCGATGAGAGGGGAATGCAGGACGTGATGATAAGCGTGGACGGCAGCGTGAGCGCAGAAAGAGCCGCACTTATGGCCGGTATGGGCGCCCAGATATTCGTGGGCGGCACCGCCGGCATCTACCGCAAAGGAATGAAACTCGAAGACACTGTTCCGGCTTTCCGCAAAGCCATCAGTATGTAATATAGTTACACCACATGAAGACAAGCACTAAATCGCTCAAGTACTGGCAGTGGCGCACTATCATCGTTACTATGATAGGCTACGCCATGTTCTATCTGGTACGCAAGAATTTCTCGTTCTCGATGCCGGGCCTCGGCGCCGAATTCGGCATCACCAAGACCCAGCTGGGTATATTCCTCACGCTCCACGGGGTCATCTATGGCCTCTCACGCTATGTTGTGGGTATCATTACCGACCGCAACAGCGCCCGCAAGGTTATGTCCCTGGGCCTGATGCTGTGCGCGATAGTAAACATCCTGTTCGGTACCAGCGACGTGGTGGCCGGATGGGTGGTTGCACTTGCCGGCAGGGCCGGTGACGCAGCCGCAATAGCTTCGGTGCTGGTTTATGTGATGGGAGTGCTGTGGATGGTCAACGGATTCCTCCAGGGAATGGGCGTGCCGCCGTGCACCAAGACGCTTACGCAGTGGATACATCCCAAGGAACTTGCCACCAAGATGAGCATCTGGAATATGTCCCACTCGATCGGCGCAGGTCTGGCTATGGCGCTCTGCGGATGGCTGGTGATGCCTCATCTGGGCGTTGATATGAGCCTTGATCCCGAGGTCGTTGCAAGTATCTCCGCTAATCTTAACCTGGATATGGCCGATCCTGCCAACGTGCAGAAAGTCACCTCGTTTGCGGCTCATTTCGGAGCCTGGCGCTGGTGCTTCCTCATCCCCGCAGGCGTTGCGGTACTGGGCTCTGTATGGCTGTTCTTCACAATGAAGGATTCTCCGTCAGACGTCGGCCTGCCCGAGGTGGTCGGCAAGAAGAAGGCCATCGTGACAACTCCCGAGGAGTCCGCTGAGCACAGGGCTTTCGTGAACAAGCACGTCTATAAGAACCGCATCATCTGGACTCTCGCGATAACCAACTTCTTCGTATATGTGGTGCGCTTTGCGGCCCTCGACTGGGGCCCCGTGCTGCTCACCGAGTCCAAGGGCCTTTCTATGGCCAATGCTACGACACTCTGCGTTGTTTTCGAGCTTATCGGAGGCAACCTAGGAATGATATTCTGGGGCTGGGCTACGGACCATATCTTCAAGAACAAGGCCCATCACACCTGCGTGGTTTGTATGATAGGTGTGGCGCTTTGCATCGCTGCTTTCTGGATGCTGCCGGTCACCGCCGCCTGGTGGGTGATGCTCATTCCGTTTACGCTCCTCGGCTTCTGCATCTACGGTCCTCAGGCCCTTCTGGGCATCTGCGCTGCGCAGCACGCCACCAACAGGGCCTCCGCAACCGCCAACGGCATACTCGGTATCTTCGGTTACCTGAGCACCATAGTTTCCGGTTTCGGCTTCGGCTTCATCGCCCAGCATTATGGATGGAACGCCGCTTACGTAACTATCTTCGTTTGCGCTATCATCGGCCTTGTGCTGGTCTCCACAATATGGCAGGCCAAGGCTACCGGTTATGCCGACGAAGACCTGCATAAAGCATAGAGTATGAAGAGATTGATTCTCATTATCGCAAGCGTCGCTGCAGGTGTCTCGGTGCTTGCTGCGCCCAAGCCCCTGCCTAAGGAAGTAAAGGGAACCGTAAGCACTCCGGATGGCCGTCCGATAGTCGGAGCTGTGGTTTCCGACGGATATCACGTTGCCTTGACGGACGCGGAAGGCAAATACTGTTTCCCCCGCATCCCCGAAGCTTATCAGGTCTTCGTGAGCGTACCTTCGGAGTATGAGGTGCCGCTGCGTCAGGGCCAGCCCTGCTTCTTCAAGAAACTCGAAGACAGGCCCGAATACGACTTCACGCTGGTGCCCCTTAAGAAAGGCCCCGAGAAGGAGTTCAACCTGTTCCTGATTGCCGATCCCCAGTGCCAGTGGGTATGGCACGTGCGCCGGCTCTCAGAGGAAGCTATTCCCGACCTGAAGGCCTACGGACGCAAGTGCAAAGGGCCCGATTACGCAATCACCCTTGGCGACATAGCGTACAGCGAGGGTCATCGCAACACCAATTACCTGCTCCCGCTTATCCGGGACGAGTTCTCTGCCGAGAAGACCGGAATGCCGGTGTTCCAGACCATTGGCAATCACGATTTCGAATATCCGCTTACTGCAGTTGAAGACGGGAGCCCGAGCATTACGCAGCGCCGTCACCGCTATTTCGAAGATGTTTTCGGTCCTGCCAACTATTCCTTCAACAGGGGAGACGCGCATATCGTTTCGATGCATAACGTGTGCTTCGAGACCTTCGGCGCGCCGGGCAAGTATCACGCCGACTTCAGCGATGAGCAGGTTTCCTGGCTCGAGCAGGACCTTGCCGCAGTGCCCGAAGACAAACTGGTGATACTGTGCGTCCACATCCCGTTCGAAGGCCTGTATAAAAAGATCCCTAATGTGGGGAAGGTGATGGACTTGCTGGCCGCCCGTAAGCACGCCCGTATAGTGAGCGGCCACACGCATACCATCAAGCATCTGCATTATCCCAACGGCGTGAGCGAGTTCGTTGCCGGCGCTATGAGCGGCTGCTGGTGGTGGAGCAAGCATTGCGCCGACGGGGCGCCCAACGGCTACTGCGTTTGGAAGATAAAGGGCAACGAGGTCGTTGCCGACATATACAAGGGTCAGAACTTCCCCGACGACTATCAGATGCGCATCTATCGCGGCGACGCCGTATTCGGCGGCCCGTTCGAGCAGTTCAAGATGGAACACGGCGCCGGGACGCTGCTTGTCAACGTATGGAACTGGGACGAGGGTTGGCGCTCAGAGGTTTACGAGAACGGCCGCCTGGCCGGTTCCCTCGAGCCCGTGCCAACCAGCGGGGAATTCGAGGCTCCCTACAACGGCAGCAAGGACTGGTGGGCGATTGGATACAACGTGGGAGTCGTCGGCCGCGGCCACATCAAGGGCAGCACCCGCAACAACTACTGCTCAAAGAACTACCATATGTTCAAGTACACCCTGAAGGATCCTTCAGCCAAGGTGAAAGTGGTGGTTTACGACCGCAGCGGCCGCAAGTTCAGCTGCAGTAAAATTTACACTACGGACGATTACGACGCTATGACAAAGCGCCCGTCGTATCCCGTACTTCCCGGCTGGGAGGAATAGATCCTTCGCTTCGCTCAGGATGACAGGGAAGCCGGGGAGCTAGATCAGCTTGATTCCCGCTTTGCGGCAGGCTTCGCGCTGGTCGTCGGGCCAGATGCTGGCCTGGATCTCGCCGATGTGGGCTTTTTGCAGGAAGAGCATACAGAGGCGTGACTGGCCGATACCGCCGCCGATGCTGAGGGGCAGTTCGCCGCGCAGCAGACGGCTGTGAAAATAGAGCTTTTCCCGTTCGGTCTTGCCGGATATCTCCAGCTGGCGCTTCATCGCTGCCTCATCAACCCTTATACCCATACTTGAGAGTTCGAACGCCCTTCCGAGTATGGGATTCCATACCAGCAGGTCGCCGTTCAGGCCCAGGTAGCCGTCCTCGTTGGGCGTGCTCCAGTCGTCGTAGTCGGGGGCACGGAGGTCGTGGGGCTTGCCGTCGCTCAGCTGTCCGCCGATTCCTATGATGAAGACGCTGCCGTACTTGCGGCAGATGGCGTCCTCGCGCGCCTTGGCGTCCAGATCCGGGTATATCTGCAGGAGTTCTTCCGAATGGATGAAATGAATCTGGGGGGCGAGGAATGGCCTCAGCTGGGGGTAGCAGGTGCGGATGAAGAGTTCGGTGTCCAGCAGGCTGGAGTATATCTTGCGCACGATCTGCTTGAGGAAGCGTATGTTGCGCTGGCTTTCCGTCATCGTGCGCTCCCAGTCCCACTGGTCCACGTATAGGGAATGCAGGTTGCCGAGGCTCTCGTCGGCGCGGATAGCGTTCATATCGGTGTAGAGGCCGTGACCCGGGCGCATTTTGTACTCGGCCAGGCTGAGCCTCTTCCATTTGGCGAGGGAATGTACGACCTCGGCCCTGGCGTCGTCCATATCCTTTACGGGGAAGGTTACGGCGCGCTCAACGCCATTGAGGTCGTCGTTGATACCCTTTCCCTTGAGCACGAAGAGGGGAGCGGTTACGCGGCGCAGGCTCAGGGTCTTGGAGAGGTTCTGCTGGAAAAAATCCTTCACCAGTTTGATGCCGCGCTCGGTCTCGTCGGGAGTGAGGGCAGACTTGTAGCCCTTGGGAATGATAAGGTAGCTCATTTGAGTCCGGTAAGTTCTCTGTCGTTGAAATAGTCTATGCGCATTGCCCTGCGTACGTCGGCCAGGGTCTTTTCGGCCTCTTTGTAAGCGGCTTCGGTGCCTTTGCGGAGGATTTCCCATACGGCGGGGAGGTCCTTTTCGAGTTCGGCCCTGCGCTGCCTCATAGGCTCGAGGGTCTCGTTGAGCACGGCGGCCAGG
Source organism: Bacteroidales bacterium UBA1197 (assembly GCA_002309995.1). GTDB lineage: Bacteria > Bacteroidota > Bacteroidia > Bacteroidales > UBA932 > Cryptobacteroides. The sequence continues at coordinate 28,331 of DBYB01000030.1, read as the reverse complement.
AAGTTCTTGAGCATCATATCGCCGAGGCCGCCGGCGCGGTACCGGGCCTTTGCCTCATCCAGGGAATGGAACTCGAAGGAACTCTTCTTGCCCACGAAGCAGGACGCGTAGCGCTCGAAGTGCTCGGGCTTGCAGAAGGCGTCCAGGTAGGTGAATACGGGGTTGCCCTCCACCTTGCCGGGATCGCTTACCTGGAGATGTCCGGGGTCGGTGAACATTCCCTTGACCTTGCGCACCACCTCTTCCTCGGAATCGGAGAGGTAGATGCAGTTGCCCAGGGACTTGCTCATCTTGGCCTTGCCATCGGTGCCGGGGAGGCGCAGGCAGGCGGCGTTGTCGGGCAGGAGGATTTCGGGCTCGACCAGCGTGGGGCCGTAGGTGGCGTTGAACTTGCGCACAATCTCGCGGCACTGCTCAATCATAGGCTCCTGGTCTTCGCCAACGGGCACGGTAGTGGCCTTGAAGGCGGTGATGTCGGCTGCCTGGCTGATGGGGTAGCAGAAGAAGCCCACGGGCGTGCCGGCCTTGTTGTCGGAGCCGTCGTCGCTCTCGGAGAAACCGCGCAGCTTGATTTCCTGCTTTACGGTGGGATTGCGCTGCAGGCGCTGCACCGTTACCAGGTTCATATAATAGAAGGTGAGCTCTGTGAGCTGGGGTACCATCGACTGTATGAAGATATTCACCTTGGAAGGGTCGAGGCCTGCGGAGAGGTAGTCCAGCGCAACCTGTATGATGTTCTGGCGCACTTTCTCGGGGTTGTCCGCATTGTCGGTGAGCGCCTGAGCGTCCGCTATCATTATGAATATCCTGTCGAATTCCCCGGAGTTCTGGAGTTCTACACGCCTCCTGAGGGAACCTACGTAATGGCCGAGGTGAAGCCTGCCGGTAGGACGGTCGCCTGTAAGTATAATCTTTTCCATAATCAATCTAATTCAAAAACCAGTCGCAGGAAGCATCTTCTCCCGCAATCCATACGGTGTCGCCTTCGCGGAAGACGAATTCGGCGCCCGGGTTGGTGATAAGTCCATCTCCGCGCAGGATGCTGATTATCATACATCCGTTCTTGCGCATATCGCATTCCCTGAGGCTCTTGCCGGTGAGGAAAGAGTCCGGCCCGAGCTGGGCATACTTCACGCTGAAGCTGTCTGCGGCCGATTCGGGGGTAGGAATGGTATTCTGGCTGATGATATCCCGGAACGCCTCTATCTGCTCTCCGGTGCCCACTGCCAGCAGGCGGTCGCCGGGATAAACCGGTTCGTCGCCGGAGGGAATGATGATGTTGCGGCTGCCGCGCTGTATCTTAATGATGTTCACGCTCGAGTGCCGGCGGAACGGCATTTCGCGCAGGGGCTTTCCTGCAAAGGCGAAGTCGGGGGAGATCTCCACCAGTTCCGTGCGTATGTTGAAGCGTCCCATCTTTTCCCTGACGGAGGTGGATACGGGAGCCTTCCTTTTTTCGAGTTCTTCCTTTTCGTTGAAGTTCTCGATGAAGCGCTTTTCCAGGCCGGAGAAACGCTTCATTGTCATCTTGGCAACCAGCATCACCAGGAAACCTCCCGCGAACACCAGGAGTATGCCCCAGGCTCCGAGCTTGAAGTAACTCGTTATGGCAGTGAGGATGAAAGACAGGGCGATGAGGATGCGGAGCACGAGCAGGGAGAGGATGGGCCAGCGGTTGCTGGCTTTCTCCTTGAGCAGCTGCGATGCGTGCTTGCCTATGCTGCCGTTGGTGATGGCAAGGCCGTACAGGAAGGGAATCATCGCCAGAAGTTCCACGGCAAGGCAGATGGCGTTGCGTCCGCCTTCCGCTATATCGGGGAGTATGGCCTGGGTGAGGCTAGTGAGCAGTTTGGGAACGAAGATGACGATGGCGATAAGAACGACGCCGTAAAGTACAACCCTGATGACGTAACTCTTGATGAGTTGCGTCCAGGCGTTGCTTTCTGCGGTGGAAGTCTTGTCGGTTGCGTTCTCCGGAGGGTTGATTCTGGAGAGGATGCGTGGCGGGAGTTTCTTCTGCAGCCAGTTGCTCACCGGGTCGGCCGCCTTGATCATATATGGAGTGGTGAAGGCGGTTATCACTGAGACGGTTATGATGACCGGATAGATGAAGCCACGCATCACTCCCAGGCTGCAACCGAGGCTCGCGAGGATGAATCCGAATTCTCCCAGCTGCGCAAGGCTGAATCCCGTGTGCACTGCGGTGTCAAGGCCGCGTCCGGCCAGGATGGCTCCCGTGGTGGCGAATGTGAGTATGCCTGCGGTCGCAACGATGGCCAGCACCAGGATCGTGCCCCAGTGGGCGCCTATGACGGCCGGGTCTATCATCATTCCCACGGAGACGAAGAAAATGGCACCGAAGAGGTTCTTGATGCTCTTGAGGGAGTGCTCAATGCGTTCGCCTTCAATGGTTTCCGCCAGGATGGAGCCCATCACGAAGGCTCCGAGCGCGCTGGAGAATCCAGCCAGGACCGCCAGCGATACCATTCCGAAGCAGAGGCCTATGGAGATGATGAGGAGTATCTCGTCGTTCAGGTATTTCTTGGCCTTCTTGAGGAGGATGGGGATGACGTAGATGCCCACCAGGAACCAGAGAATCAGGAAGAAGGCCAGGCGCGCGAGGCTGAGTACCATCTCGCCGCCGGCGAACTTGTTGGATACGGCCATCGTGGAGAGGAGGACCATCAGCAAAACTGCTATCAGGTCTTCTACCACAAGCACGCCGAACACCAGGCCGGCGTACGGCTTCTGCTTCAGGCCGAGGTCGTCGAAGGTCTTGATGATGATTGTGGTGGAACTCATCGACAGGAGACCGCCCAGGAAGATGCATTCCATCATCGTCCAGCCGAGAATGTTGCCTACGACGATGCCCACTATGAACATACCCAGGACGTTGGTGCCGCAGGTTATGAGGGCGCTGCTGCCGACCTTGAGCAACTTCTTGAAACTGAATTCCAGGCCGAGGGCGAAGAGCAGGAAGATGATTCCGAGTTCAGACCACTGGTGGACCGATTCGGTGCTGGTGATTGCCGGCAGGAGGCCCAGATGCGGGCTGATGAGGAAGCCGGCGATTATGTACCCGAGGATGAGCGGCTGCTTGAGTGCACGCGAAATGACCGTGAACACTCCGGCAGCGATGAGCATCATCGCGAGGTCTTTCACCAGGTTTATCTCTTCTGACATTTGCCGTATTCGGTTAAAGCCTTCTGCAGAAGTTCCATTGCCCTGCGGAGGCGGGGCAGCTCGAGCACGTAGGCTATGCGCACCTGGCTGTCGCCGGCGCCGGGAGTCTTGTAGAATGAGGCGGCAGGCGTCACCATAAGGGTTTCGTTGCCGTCGCGGAAATCGGTCAGAAGCCACTTTGCGAAGTCGCCGGCGTCGGCGACAGGGAGCTCTGCAACCGTGTAGAAGGCGCCGTAAGGCATCGGGGCGTAAACCCCGGGCATTGCGTTAAGGGCCTCAAGGGCGCAGTCGCGGCGGCGTATGTACTCGTCGCGAACCTCTTTAAAGTAAGATGCCGGGGTGTCGAGGGCGCCGAGCGCGGCATACTGGCCGAGCAGCGGGGGACAGAGCCTGGCCTGGGCGTACTTGAGCGCGCAGGCCATCACTTCCTCGTTGCGGGAGACGATGCAGCCGACGCGGGAGCCGCAGAGGTTGTATCGTTTTGATACTGAATCGACTATTATTACATTCTGCTCGCATCCGGGGATGCAGAGAGCGCTGAAGTAGGGCTCGTCGGTGTAGCAGAACTCGCGATAGACTTCGTCGCAGATGAGGAAGAGGTCTTGCCGGCGGCAGAAATCGCCGATCTTCAGCATCTCTTCGCGCGTGAACAATTTTCCCGAGGGGTTGCAGGGGTTGCTGAGGAGCACGGCGCGGGTAGCCGGGGTGAGAAGCGCTTCGAACGCGCTTATGTCCGGCACCCGGAAGCCCTCCCGTATGTCAGAGTGTACGGCCTTGAGGGTGATGCCGTTAAGGAAGGCGTAGGTCTGATAGTTCGTGTAGAACGGCTCTACAACTATGATTTCCTCGCCGGGCCCTGCGGCCGCCTGCATTGCGGTTGCGAAGGCCTCGCTGCCGCCGACTGTGAGCAGCAGCTGTGCGGTGGTGATATCGAGGCCTAGAGGCTTGTAATATTTCTCCACCATACCCCTGCGGAGTTCGATGAGGCCGGCGGAGTTGGTGTAGGAGACGTGATGCAGCTCTTCAGCGCGGGATTTGACCGCTTCCAGGGCGCAGGCGGGGGATGCGATGTCGGGGGCGCCTACGTTCAGGTGGTAAACCGTAACGCCGGAGGCCTCCGCGGCATCCGAGAGCGGAACGAGTTTGCGTATGGCCGATGCAGGCATCTCCTGCGCACGCTTGGAAATATGAAGCATACTACTTGCTTATGAGATATTCTGCGATCTGTACTGCGTTGAGTGCGGCGCCTTTCTTTATCTGGTCGCCTGAGAGCCAGAGGGTTATGCCATTGTCGTTCGCGAGATCCTTGCGCACGCGGCCTACGTATATGTCGTCCTTGCCGCCGGTGAAGAGGGGCATAGGATAGGTCTTGGTGGCCGGATCGTCCTGGAGCACGACGCCGGGCGCAGCTGCGAGGGCGTCCTGTACCTGCTTGACGTCCAGGGGCTTCTCGGTTTCAATCCAAACGGCTTCGGAGTGGGACCGGAGGGCAGAGATGCGTACGCACATTGCTGAACAGCGGACGTCGGAGTGAAGGATCTTGCGGGTCTCGTTGAACATCTTCATCTCCTCTTTGGTGTAGCCGTTGTCCTGGAATACGTCTATCTGGGGGATGACGTTGTAGGCGAGCTGGTATGCGAACTTCTCAACGTGAGCGGGCTTGCCGGCGGCGAGGTCGCGATATTGCTGTTCGAGCTCTGCCATTGCCTGGGCTCCGGCACCGGAAGCGGATTGATAACTCGCAACGTGAATGCGCGTTATGTGCGATAACTCTTCTATCGGTTTAAGTACCGTGACCATCATTATGGTGGTACAGTTAGGGTTGGCGATTATGTTGCGCGGATGGTTGAGAGCGTCTTCGGCGTTGCATTCGGGAACCACCAGAGGGACGTCGGGATCCATTCGGAAGGCGGATGAATTGTCTATCATCACCGCTCCGTACTTTGTGATGGTCTCGGCGAATTCTTTCGAAGCCGAGGCTCCGGCGGATGTGAATGCGATATCCACGCCCTTGAAATCATCATTGTGGGCCAGCAGTCGCACTTCGTGCTCCACGCCACGGAACGTATATTTCCGCCCGGCGCTCCTCTGCGACCCGAACAGTACCAGTTCATCAATAGGGAAGTTCCTCTCTTCCAGAACCTTAAGAAACTCCTGGCCAACCGCTCCGCTGGCCCCGACTATAGCAATTTTCATAACTTGCAAATATAGTAAAACTTCTGTTTTATTCCTATACCGCCACCGCAGCCTCGTCCTTCATCTACCGTTTTTACCAACATCCTGATTCTCAACCATATCCGTATCTCCTATGTGCATTTTTACGCACAGGAGATACAGTTATCGTTGAAAACCAACAACTTGCGAAAAACGGTTTGTGTGGAAGCCGCCATCCGCTTCGCAGAAATCGACTCCGAAAACTTC
>DBYB01000030.1:19507-22678 GCA_002309995.1 Bacteroidales bacterium UBA1197 | reverse complement strand
AGCCGATTCCTGCCTCCGCTCCGGCGTCTTCCGGCGATCCTTACTATGAAACGGATGAGGGAGGCTGCTGTCCCGTTTCGGGGGCGAAAGATCCCTGAGCATATCGAAGGGTTCATATGGGGACGTATTTCGGGAGGTCGTGTGTTTTTGTTGTAGAAGTGAAAAGTTTGTATATTTCGTGGAGATAAAGAGACATTGAGTGCATAATGAATTAGACGAGGAGGAACTGGCCCGGCATTGCTGCAGCGGAGACAAGATGGCCGAGGATGAGCTGTATAGAAGGTATGCAGCGAGGGTATATACACTCTGCCGACGCTATGTGGGTGATAATGAGGCAGAGGATTTGATGCAGGAATCTTTGGTTCAGGCTCTCGACAAGATTCATACTTTTCAGTTCAAAGGACAAGGCTCATTGTATGGCTGGATTGGGCGGATAGCAATAAACAAGGCGGTCAACTATAATAAACGGCAACGCTGGAGGATGGTCTCCCTAGACTTCGTGGTATATGACAATATACCGGAACCGAATGGAGAGGAGGTTGATACCATTCCGCAGGAAAAACTGCTGGATATTATTTCTGGATTGCCGGGTTTGCGAAGGACGGTTTTTAATATGTACTGCATCGACGGGTATTCCCATAGAGAAATCGGAGAGATGCTCGGCATAAGTGAAAAAGGATCGGCCGGGGTTTTGGCCAAAGCAAGAAAACAACTGAAGGTAGCAATACAAAAGTATTTGAAGGAATCGGAAAGATGAAACAGTGGGAAGAGATAATGAGGGATAAACTGGAAGAATACGAGAGCGTTCTTCCGGACGGGGGACTTGCCGCCTTCCGTGCCCGTCGAGCTGCCGCCGCTAGCGACTCTGAATGGAAGCGTTCAGTGATTCTGTGGGCGCTGATCAGTGTTTCGGCAATTATTGCTGCCCTCCTGTTTCCCCTGCGTCCGCTTGCTCCGGACAACTCACTCCAGATTATCGAACAACCTTCTGCTCCAGTAGCCTTAGCGGCTGCTGATTCTACGGAAGTGTCGGAGGACGTTCTGCCCGGTGAACTTCTGGCTCAAGCGGTTGAACCTATTGTCAGGCAAGAAGTTGAAGATACAAACGATGCTATTAACTATACGGATAAGAGCCATGAGATCACGGTCAATAATGACGACACCAGTCTGCAGATCAGCGTTATCCCAGATTCTGAACCCTCTTTTCCTTTAATCCCAAATATGGGGACTTCATCTCCCTATATCCCAGCAGTTCCTGAGTCCAAGCCTGTCAGTATTAGTGTCGGCCCGGTTGCGGGAATTGTAGCAGGAAGCGGAGCTCTGGCCGGAATAGCCGCCAGCGGTCTCCTGGTAGTAAAAGATTACAACGAGGAGCGGATTACAGACCGCGATGTCTGCATAAGATCAGATCACTTTTTTCCTCTAAAACTTGGCGTTTCCATCAGAGTCCCGGTTTCCAGTCATCTAAACATTACCACCGGACTCGAATACTCCATGTATGCATCCAAACTGAAATACTCCCTTTCTGGGGATAAATATCAAAAGGCTGATTACCTGAGTGTGCCGGTACGCCTTGACTGGACCTTCGCTTCAAATAATTGGTTCGATGTTTATGTTGGCGGTGGCTTTGAAGGATCATACTGTCTTGGTGCAACGTTGGATGGGGCTGGTATTCCGAAAGATGGCTTTGGTTTTACGGTACTCGGTACGACCGGCGTTCAATGGAAATTCACCAAGAATCTCGGATTATATTTTGAGCCGGAGATCAGCTGGACGAATCCTTCTTTCACTAATCCGCTCCAGACTTACCGTACGGAGCACGCTGTTGTATTTTCATTGACCGGTGGATTACGCTATACATTCGGCAAATAATCATTTCTATAATAATTTTTTCTATGAAAAAGTTGATAATCACAGTATTGGCAATCATCGCCATATTGCCCGGCAGCAAGGTTTTTGCGCAAAGCAGATTTGAAATCGGAGTGGGATATGCCCCTGTTTTCCTTATGATTGTGGATGATGGCGTTCAGTTCAGGAGCAAATATGACGCTTATTTTGAGTATCGCTACGATTTTGGGAGGCATTTCGACATAGGTGCCAAACTAGACTACAAACTATCTCCGGCCAGTGCCTACGATATGGCTGCGACAGAATACAAGGGATTTCTTCATTGTTGTTCGCTGTTGGGACTTGCCGACTTTAACTTCCTGCCCGGCAAAGCAGTCAATCCGTTCTTCGGCATAGGTATGGGGCCGGCGTTGCTTCTCCTCCAGTGGACATCACGGGAGACAGACAGCTCCTATCCACTGCCAGACGAGTATTACGAAAACCTGAGACCCCTTACTACATCTTCGGATTTTGCATGGATAGTATCGCCCACCATCGGCGTAGAACTCTTTCGGCACCTCAGGCTTTCCACTTCCGTTGATGTTTCGTTTAACAACAACGTTCGCTGGCCCGTCTGCCTGAACGTTGGCTGGGTCTTCTGACGGATTATATCATAAAACTCATCACCACCGTGGCCGAGGGACCATGGCCTTGACCCTCAGCTATAAGAAGCAGCGAAACGGATGGGGAAATAGTAATTCTCAATTCCTTACCGATCTCCTATGCGCATTTTTACGCACAGGAGATACAGTTATCGTTGACTGCCAGCATCTTACGAAAAACAGTTTGTGTGGAAGCCGCCATCCGCTCCGCAGAAATCGACTCCGGAAACTTCGCTACGCTCATCCTACCGCTGCGCGGCAGCTACTACTATCCCCCTGCACCCCCAGGGGACGGGGGGAGGTTCCCCCCGCCTCGCTGACGCGAGCCCCCCTCTATCTCTGGCGTCAATTATCCTGCTGGCCACGGGCGGCCACTGTTTCCGGAGCCGATTCCTACCTCCGCTCTGGCGTCTTCCTGCGACAACCGGGCACAAAAACGGCGATTTTGTTCCCGGATTGAACCAGGTGGAGAAGATTCCGGGTCAAGCCCGGAATGAGGGGGAAAGGATGAGCCCTGGGAGCACTTAGGAGAAGGAGATTCCGGGTCGAGCCCGGAATGAGGTGGACGGTGAGACGCGACGTGGCTGCGGGAGGCTGAGAGTCACGTCAGTGGAATTAGGGGGCGCAATCGCGCGGAAAACCGGGGGCGACGTGGCTGAGAGAGGCTGAGAGTCACGTCAGT
>DBYB01000030.1:261-19437 GCA_002309995.1 Bacteroidales bacterium UBA1197 | reverse complement strand
GGGACGCAATCGCGCGGAAAACCGGGCGCGACGTGATTGCGAGAGGCTGAGAGTCACGTCACGAGAAAGGAGGCAAGTAGTACGGAGCTAAGCGACTAAGCCTCGCCCCCGAGGGAGGGGGTTTGGGGGTGGGGTAACGTGTTTTTAGTCGTGTACCGCGAGCGGTACACGACTAACGCCCGCTTCACAGCGGGCGTTAACGGTTAGTTAGTAGTGTATACCTTTTTGGAAGGTCAGTTATTAATTATTGTTGGTTAGAATAGTTGTTGATTTCCGACTGCAAATATACCTCATTTTTTTGTAATCGCAATAGATTTTTAATAATTTTTTGAAAAAATAATTTTTCATTATTAAAATATTTTATTAACTATCCTCTAACAGGCGAGGTCTCAACGCTTTAGTGCGCTCCAGAGCCTGCTCGTCCTGCCACTCGCGAATGAGTTTGGGGTTGCCGCTAAGAAGAACCTCGGGAACTTTCCATCCGTTGAACTCTGCGGGGCGGGTGTAAACGGGAGGGGAGAGAAGGTTGTCCTGGAAGGAATCGGAGAGCGCGGAGGTCTCGTCCGTGAGGGCTCCGGGGATGAGGCGCACTATCGCGTCGGCGAGGAGCGCGGCAGGGATTTCGCCGCCGCTGACCACGTAGTCTCCCACGGATATCTCCCTGGTAATCAGGTGCTCACGGATGCGGTGGTCGATTCCCTTATAGTGTCCGCAGAGGATAATGATATTACGTTTAAGAGATAGTTCGTTGGCTATAGGCTGGTCGAGGATTTCGCCGTCGGGGGACATATAGATGACCTCGTCGTAGTCCCTTTCGGAGCGCAGTTCTTCGATCATTCGGAAGACTGGCTCCACCATCATCACCATTCCGGCGTCGCCGCCGTAACTGTAGTCGTCAACGTTGCGCCGGGGGCCTATGCCGTATTTGCGCAGGTTGTGGACGTGGATTTCGACGAGGCCTTTCTTGATGGCACGGCCTACGATGGAGTGGCTCAGGGGGCTGTCCAGCAGCTCGGGGACTACGCTTAGTATATCGATTCTCATGAATTGAACGCTTGGTCTGCAAAATTAGCAACTATTTATTAAATTTGCAGGGATGAAAAGGATTATTCTTTTTGCGGCCCTGCTGCTGTGCGGCATCCAGTCGTGTTCGGCATCCGGGCCTTCCAAATACGGCGTAAAAGTGGTGGGGGAGTATCCCCACGACCGTTCTGCTTATACTCAGGGCCTGTTTTTCCATAACGGCGATCTATACGAAAGCACCGGGCAGACCGGCCAGTCCAGTTTCCGCAAGGTGGACCTGGAGACGGGCAAGGTGCTGAGAAAACTCGACTTCGACCGCAAATACTTCGGCGAAGGCTCGGTGATACTCGACGACCGTATGTATATGCTCACCTGGACAAGCAAAGTGGCTTTCGTGTACGACGCCGCCACGCTGAAATACCTCAAAACATACTCGTATCCCCGCGAGGGCTGGGGCCTGACCACCGACGGCAAGAGCCTTGTGGCATCCGATGGCAGCTGCTACATCTACTTTATGGACAAGGAGTTCAACGTGCAGCGCAAGATCCGGGTCACGATGAACGACCGGCCGCTCCGACTGCTCAACGAACTCGAATGGATAGACGGGAAGATTTGGGCGAACGTCTATACGACCGATATGATTGTCATCATAAATCCCTCTTCCGGCAAGGTTGAAGGGGTCGTGGACTGCTCGGGATTGCTGCCCGACAGCCTGCGCTGCAGGGATACCGACGTGCTCAACGGCATAGCCGTGAAGGACGGACGGATCTTCCTGACCGGAAAAAACTGGCCGAAACTTTACGAAATCCGGCTGGTTAACAAATAAATATTATATATTTGTAGTCTATTACATCTAAATATCTCTGATTATGAGTGACACAATTATTCCTGAAAAGACCGTCGAGGTCGTTTCAGACGTAGAAAACCAGAAGCTTGAGAACATCGAAGCAACGGTAGCCGAGCCGGTTGCCGCAGAACCCGCAGCACCTGCCGAGCCCGCATCAGCAGAGCCGGAGCCTGCAACTGAGCCCGAACCCGCGGCCGCAGAGCCGGAGCCCGAGGCAGCAGCGGCAGAGCCGTCCGTGGCCGAAAAACTGCAGGACGTAGCCGAAGAAATCAAGGATAAGGTGGAGAATCTTGCCGACAAGAGCCTGGCCGAACTCTCCGATATGTTCCGCGACCTCAAGGAGAGCGCAGACAGCATGATTCGTTCCAAGGAAGCCGAGAACATCAAGTCTGCCTTCTACAAGCTGCTGGGCAAACTGAAGGGCGAGAACCCCGAGGGTGAAAATTCCATCAACAATCCCTTCGAGGCGGTGGAGGAGAACTTCAAGGCCGTTTACGCGGACTACAAGAAGGAGCGCGCGGAGTATAACCGCGAGCAGGAATCCCGCCGCGAGGAGAACCTCGCGAAGAAGAAGGCCATCATCGAGGAACTCAAGGCAATTGTGGAGAACAACGAGGATGCAAGCGCCTGCTTCCCTGCGTTCCGCGAACTGCAGAACCGCTGGCGCGAGGCAGGTCCCGTCCCGGTCACCGCATTCAGGGATATCAACGACACCTACCAGTTCTACGTAGAGAAGTTCTACGATATGGTCAAGATCAGCCGCGACCTGCGCGACCTCGACTTCCAGAAGAACCTGGAAGCCAAGGAAAAGTTCTGCGAGGCCGCCGAGAAACTTGCCGAGAACGAGAATGTGGTAAACGCGTTCCACGAACTCCAGAAACTCCACGAGCAGTGGAAGGAGTTCGGCCCTGTGGCCAAGGAGAAGCGCGACGACATCTGGAACCGCTTCAAGGTAGCCACGGCCGTAATCAACAAGCGTTACCAGGCCCACTTCGAGGACCAGAAGGAGGAGCAGGTTGCCAACCTCGCCGCCAAACAGGCGCTCTGCGAGCAGGTGGAGGAGATTGCCGAGAAGGAGGTTTCCTCTTCCAGCGAATGGAACGAACTCTCCGGCAAGATCGAGGAGATCCAGGCCAAGTGGCGCACCATCGGTTTCGCCACCCGCAAGGAGAACCAGAAGATTTACGACCGTTTCCGCGCCGCCTGCGACAAGTTCTTCGCCCGCAAGCGCGACTACTACGCCGGCTTCAAGGATTCGATGAACGCCAACCTTGAGAAGAAGATGTCCATCATCGAGAAGGCCGAGGCCCTCAAGTCCAGCACCGAGTGGAAGAAGGCCACCGACCAGTTCATCGAACTGCAGAAGCAGTGGAAGGAAATCGGCGCCGTGCCCCGCAAGAAGAGCGAGCAGATCTGGAAGCGCTTCCGCGCAGCCTGCGACGAGTTCTTCGCCGAGCGCGACAAGCAAGCAAAGCCCGAGAACGACTTCTACGGCAATCTGAAGGCCAAGAAGAAGATTATCGAAGAGGTTCTGGCATACGAACCCTCCGACGATCCCGCAGCCAACATGGAGGCCCAGCGTGAGTTCAACGCCCGCTGGCAGGAAATCGGCCACGTGCCCTTCAAGGAGAAGGACGCCATCAACGCCGCATACCGCGATGCCGTCAAGGCCAAGTTCCCTCTGGCCCAGAGCGCACCCCGCAATGCCGGCCGCCCCGGCCGCGCACCGCGCACGGAGAAGGAATTGCTTATGGATAAGTATCGTGCCCTGCAGCAGGATGTTACCACCTATGAGAACAACATCGGCTTCTTCGCCGCATCCAAGAACTCCGAGCCCCTCATCAAGCAGATGCAGGAGCGCATCGAGCAGGCCAAGGCGGAACTCAAGAAACTTGAGCAGAAGATTCGTGAGACTGAGGAGGAGGCCTGATGGACAAGAATTCGATAATCGGTTTCGTACTCATAGCGCTCATCCTCTTCGGCTTCACTTTCTTTGAGTCGAGGCAGGCGCGCCAGCGGGCTGAACAGCAGCGTCAGCTTGATTCCATAGCCCTGGCTAATATGCCGGCAGACACCGCCGCCGCAGTCAACGTGGCGGACGCCCTGCAGGCAGCTCCCTCAGCCGCCCCTGAGGCACAGGCTATTTATACAGACAGCCTCCTCGAGGCCGCATACGCCCAGGAAGGCGAAATCGTCACCCTCGAGAACGAACTCCTCAAACTTGAGTTCAACACCAAGGGCGCACAGCCTTACAGCGCCAACATCAAGAAGTACTCCAGCTACGGCGGAGAGGAACTTATGCTCTTCCGTGGCGGCGATGCGGAATATGCCGTGAGCATCTATGCCGGCCAGTACATTCGCACCACCGACTTCAACTTCAGCGTCGCCGAGCGTACCGACAGCTCGCTTACCTTCCGCCTGCCCTTCGACGGCGGCGGATACATCGAGCAGAAGTACGTGCTGCAGCGCGACGGCTACAAGGTGGACAATCTGCTGTCCTTCGTGGGTATGCAGAACGTCATTCCCCGCAACGTAGGCTCCTTTGACGTCGATTTCAACGTGACCGTTCCCCGTATGGAGAAAGGCTACAAGAACGAGTCGCAGTATTCCAAGCTGGACTATTATTTCGAAGGGGAGAAGAAGCCCGCCGAGATGGGTCGCGGCCGCAATGCATCCAAGAGCATAGGCTCACGCCTGAGCTGGTTCGCATTCCAGCAGCAGTTCTTCTCTGCGATAATGTGCGCGCCCCAGGAATTCGCTAACGGCGAGCTGTCCATCAAGTTCGTGCCGGAAGGAGACGCTTCCCACAACCTGATGGAGTGCAGCGCCCGTATGCGTTCCGACTTCCGCCCGGCTGCCAGCGTTTCGGTGCCGTATGAATTCTACTTCGGCCCCAACCACTTCAGCACGCTCAAGTCGTACAACCGCAAGTACGAAAAGATCATCCCTCTGGGCGGATGGCTCGTCGGCTGGTTTACCCGCTACGCCATCATCCCGATGTTCAACTTCTTCAGCCGCTTCCTCAGCAACTTCGGACTCATCATCCTGCTGATGACGCTGGTTATCAAGACCGTGGTGTTCCCGCTCACTTATAAGTCTTACGCTTCTTCCGCCAAGATGCAGGCCCTCAAGCCTGAGATCGAGAAGATCAACGCGAAGTATCCCAAGCAGGAAGACGCGATGAAGAAGCAGCAGGCCACGATGGACCTGTATAAACGGGCCGGGGTGAATACGATGGGCGGATGCCTGCCGACATTGCTCACTTTCCCTATCCTGTGGGCAATGTTCCGCTTCTTCCCGGCATCCATCGAACTGAGGCAGCAGCCCTTCCTCTGGTGCGACGACCTCAGCGCCTACGATTCCATCCTCGACTTCGGCTTCAGGATTCCGCTGATTGGCGACCACCTGTCGCTGTTCGCGCTCCTTATGGCCGTGGTGATGTGGGTGTATTCCAAGATGATGTCCAACAGCCAGGCCACCGGCAACGACCCCACGGCCCAGTCTATGAAGTTCATGACGCTGTGGATGATGCCGATAATGATGTTCTTCATCTGCAACAACCTGTCTGCGGCATTGAGTTACTACTACCTGCTTTCGCAGTTGATAGCCATCATCCAGACCTGGGTAATCAGGAAATGGTTCGTACATCCCGAAGAAGTGCTTGCAAGGCTCAAGGCCAATGAGGGAAAACCTCTGCCGAAGAGCAAGTGGCAGCAGAGGCTGGAGGAGGCCCAGAAGCTTCAGCAACAGCAGCAGCTGCAGCAAAGGAACCGTCGCTGATGAGTATAGCATCGAGCATTCAGGAACTTAAGAAGGAACTGCCATCAGGGGTAAAACTGGTGGCAGTTTCCAAATTCCACCCCGTGGAAGCGATAGAGGAGGCCCTGGCCGCCGGGCAGGCCGTATTCGGAGAGAACCGGCCGCAGGAATTCGAGAAGAAGGCCCGGGCCCTGCAGGACAGGGGCGTGGAATGGCACTTCATCGGGCACCTCCAGACCAACAAGCTAAAGATGGTGCTGCCGTATGCCGACCTGGTGCAGTCTGTGGATTCGGAGCACCTGCTCTCGGCAATAGACGATTGGGGCAGGAAGAACGGAAAAGTAATCCACGTGCTGCTCGAGCTTCACGTGGCTGCAGAGGAAACAAAGCAGGGTTTCTTCGAGGAAGAGGTACTGGATATAATGTTCCGTGCGGATTCCTACCGTAACGTGCGTTTTTGCGGCCTTATGGGGATGGCAACCAATACGGATAACGAAGAGGACGTCCGGGCCGATTTCGCCCGAATCAAGGCGTTTTTCGATTATCTGCGCGACCTGTTCCCGGAGTACTCCGAATTCCGCGAGCTCTCCATTGGGATGTCGGGGGACTGGCGCTTAGCGCTGGACTACGGAGCCACGATGGTGCGCATCGGCACCGCCATATTCGGAGAAAGAAAGAGCGCCTGACGGGCGCTCCTTTTATTTCTTGGTGTAATACTTTGGCCAGCAGGCCTGCAGGTATGCCTTGAGGCGATCCTCGTGGGCATTGGGCTGCGGGTCGTAGAACGTGCGCCCCTTCATCGCGTCGGGCATAAACTCCAGGTCGGTGAAGTGGCCGGGGAAGTCGTGCGCGTATTTGTAGCCGTCGGAGTAGCCAAGGTCCTTCATCAGTGAGGTAGGGGCATTGCGGAGGTACAGCGGTACCGGGGCCATCTTGTCTTCCTGCACGGCGGCCAGGGCGCCGTCTATTGCCAGGTACGCCGAATTGCTCTTTGGCGACGAAGCCAGATATACCGCACACTCGCTCAGGGGGATGCGCGCCTCCGGCATTCCTATTGAGTGCACGATGCGGAAGGTTGCGTCTGCTATCAGCAGTGCGTTGGGATTGGCCAGGCCGATGTCTTCTGCGGCCAGGATGCAGAGGCGCCTCGCAATGAACAGCGGATCCTCGCCGCCGGCCAGCATACGGGCCATCCAGTACACCGCCGCGTTGGGATCCGACCCGCGCACCGACTTGATGAAGGCGGAAATGATGTCGTAGTGCATCTCGCCTCCCTTGTCGTAGATGGCCATATTCTCCTGCAGGCAGGCAGTGACGCCGGCGTTGTCTATTACTATGGCGCCGTCTTCGCCCGGAAGGGTGGCATCTACCACTATCTCAAGGATGTTGAGCAGTTTGCGGGCGTCGCCGCCACTGTGGCGCAGCAGGGCCTCGGTCTCATTCAGTACGACCTTGCGTTCCCTAAGCACCGGATCGGTGGTTAAGGCCCTGTTGAGCAATAACTTGAGGTCGTCCGCCTCAAGTGACTTGAGAACGAAAACCTGGCATCTGGAAAGCAGGGGAGTGATGACCTCGAACGAAGGGTTCTCGGTGGTCGCTCCTATCAGCACGATGGTGCCCGACTCCACGGCCCCCAGGAGTGCATCCTGCTGGGCCTTGTTGAAGCGGTGGATTTCGTCTATGAAAAGGATGGGCGCGGAGGCGGAAGAGAAGAGCGACTTGTTCTTTGCCTTGTCTATCACGTCGCGCACGTCCTTGACCCCGGAACTCACGGCGGAGAGGGTGTAGAACTCCCTGTCCAGGGTGTGGGCTATTATGCTTGCCAGCGTGGTTTTACCTACTCCGGGAGGGCCCCACAGGATGAACGACGACAGACTGCCGCTGTCGATCATCTTGCGGAGTATGCAACCGGGGCCTACGAGATGCTGCTGTCCAACGTATTCCGACAGGTCCCTCGGCCGCATCCTTTCGGGGAGCGGTTCGTTCATACCTTATTCGAGTTCTTTGATATAGGAACGGCGTCGCTTGACGCACTCGTTCTCGAAGTCCTTCCACTGGCCCTGGTTCTTCAGGTTGTCTTCCAGCACGGCGTTGGTCTCGGCCCACTTGACGCCCCACTTCTTGAATTTTACGAAGAGGTCGGCGAAGAGCAAGGAGTTGATACCGGTGTTCTGGTAGTCGGGACGTACGCCCACGAGGAGCATCTCCACGCCCTCTTCGTGCTTGATATACATAGACTTGACCAGGGGCCACCAGCCGAAGGGGAAGAGCTTGCCGCGATTCTTCTGCAGGGCGCGGACGATGGACGGCATAGTGATGCCGAAGGCTACCAGTTCGCCCTTCTCGTTTTCCACCATCGAAAGGTAGCGGAGGTCGAGGATGCTCAGGTAGAAGTCGAGGTACTTCTTTGCCATATGGTCGGGAAGTACGGTGAAATTGTAGAGGTCCTTGTAGCACTCGTTGATGAGGCGGAAGACCTTCTCTCCGTATTTCTCCTCGCGCACGATCTTGCGGGTAAGGGGCCTGAGGTGCACGTTGGCTCGCTGGGCGACAATCTTGGAGATGCGGGTAAGGCGCTCGGGCAGCACCTCAGGGATATAGACCTTGTACTCAATCCAGTCGGTATCCTTGCGGAAGCCCAGGCGCTCCATATGCTCGTTGTAATACGGATGGTTGTAGATGAGGGCCATCGTGCAGAGGCGGTCGTAGCCGGCAATCAGCATACCCTCGGGGTCGAAATCGGTGAAGCCAAGGGGGCCTACCACCTTGTCCATTCCGTATTCACGGCCGAATTCGTACACCTTCTCCATAAGGGCGTCAACGACTTCCTTGTCGTCGATGAAATCGAACCAGCCGAAACGCACTTCCTTGTGATTCCACTGTTCGTTTGCCTTGAAGTTGACGATGGCAGCCACGCGCCCTGCCGGCTTGCCGTCCTTATAGGCAAGGTACAGCGCCGATTTGCAGAATTCCTGGGCTGCGCCGTGCTTCTGGTCCAGGGTGTCCATCTGGTCGAACACGAGCGGCGGAACGTAATAAGGATTGTTTCTGTATAAGTTTTCGGGATAATTGACAAATTCCCGTAATTCCCGTTTTGTCAGTACTTTCTTAATCTCTACTGCCATGGTTTTAGACACTTGTTTGAGAGTGCTAATTTAGCGAATTGTTGGATAATTTCAAAGATTTCTCTACCTTCGTGCTGTGCGACACCTACTCCTGAAACTGCTGGCCTTCGGGCTGATTTCGGCGCTGACCGTCAACGCGGGCGCCCAGGAGGCAGGTTTTTACAATTCCCCAAAAGGTTTCGGAGCACAACTCAGGATGCCAGTGTCAGACGGAGTGTCCCATTGCGCCACTGCGATGGTTGACATCTACGGCATCCCTACGAGCCGCTGTTCTTCTCCGGGCTTGCGGTTCAATTTCTCCCGGATGTATGAATTCAGCAGGATAGAAACACCCGAAGTGGTTTACTCTTTCCACGCCGGCCCCGGTATCTCGGCCGGCTATGTGAGGGACCACGTGAAGGGGAGGGGCTTCGACCTTACTTCCCTCATCAGCGAGAACCCGGGATTTATGCTTGCGCTGAGCGGCGACATCGGCTGCCGCTTCGACTTCGGCGGCCGCATCTCGCTGAATCTGTCGTTCCTTGCCGACATCGGCTTCCACGTGCGCCGCGACGAAGCCGGCAACAGCCGTGCCGCCAACCTCAGCGTGTACAACAACGGCCTCATCCAGACTTTCTATCCTCAGCTCACCTTTTTATACAGATTGAAATGAGAAAGTTGCTATTAACCATTTCTTTAGCATTATTGCTGCCGCAGCTTGCCGGAGCCTGGACTCCCCGTTTCAGCTATGGCCTGGAGTGGGGTTATACCGGCACTTTCCTCAAAACTGCGCAGCATAATTTCATCTGCAACGAGGGGTACAGGATTATAGAGAATCCGACTGTACTGAGGTATTTCAGCAATGGTCTGGTAATGGCAGGAGCTGGTGCGGATCTGGGCAACAATCTCAATCTGTCTGTGTATTCCGGGGTGCAGGGCATTTACTCGGAGAGGCTCGCCATCCCGCTGGAAATGAGGGTGAAATGGTGCCCCGGAGGCCTGCACGCAGACGGACTGCTGCTGATGGCCGGCGGCGGCCTGTCGTTCCCCGTGAAGTACCCCCGCGAGACGGGCTTCATCGCGCAGGCCGGAGGCGGCTACAGGATAGTGCTGAACAGGACGATGAGCGTGGACCTGACTGCCCGCTGGAACTTCACCCTGGATCACGAGAACATAATCGATCCGGATACGCGGCGTACCGTACCGCGCAGTTTGATAAGTTCGAATACAGCAGAGTATCAGGCGGTTAACCTGTCGATAGCCCTGAATTTCTAGAGCTTGATGAACAGCCAGACGTAGTACGCAATGAAGGTGAGCACGAAGCCGACACCTTCGAAGCGGTCTATCTTGTCTTTCTCGAAAGTGTAAGCGCTCACGCCCACGAGTATCACGCTTATCATCAGCACCGCTGCATCCACTATGTCGATTCCGGAGAAGGAAATCGGCCGTATGGTGGCGGAAACTCCAAGGATGAGCAGTATGTTGAAGATATTGGAGCCCAGGATGTTGCCCAGTGCAAGCTGGCCCTTCCTGCGGGCGGCTGCCACTATGCAGGCCGCGAGTTCCGGCAGGGAAGTGCCGCCGGCAAGCAGGGTGACGGCGATGAACTTGTCGCTGACGCCGAGGGTGTGCGCCAGTGAAACGGCGGAATCCACGAACCAGCGGCCGCCGAAGATGAGCCCGGCAAGGCCTGCCAGCGTGATGAATATGGCCTTGAAAGTGCCCATCTCAGGGGCCGGTGCCTGCTCTTCGGCCGGCTTCTCGTCGAAGCGGAAGCAGGACCAGATGTAGGCTGCAAAAAGCACCAGGAACACGATTCCCTCGACCCTGGAGAGGCCGTCTGCAGTTCCCAGGCCGAAGAGCGTGGTGCTCAGGCCAAGGGCCAGCAGAAGCACGGTAACCAGCACGGTGATGGGGATGTCCCTCCGCTGATTGTTTTTGGTGACCGCGATAGGCAGGATGATGGCCGTGACGCCAAGAATCAAAAGCGTATTGAAGATGTTGGAGCCAAGGACATTGCCAATGGAGATGTCGGAATTGCCCTGCAGGGCGCCGGTTACGCTGACCACCAGTTCGGGGCAGGAAGTGCCGAATCCGACTATCGTAAGACCGATGACGAACTCGCTGATTTTCAGTTTTCTGGCTATTGCAGACGCGCCGCTTACGAGCCATTCGGCGCCGAGGACGATGAGAGCGAGCCCGCCTATGAGTATGAGGATATCGGTCAGCATAATTCGAGTTTGCAGATGTTTTCTACGTGCTGGGTGTGGGGGAACATATCTACCGGCTGCACGGCAGTGATGCGGTATTTTTCGGACATCAGCGCTATGTCCCTGGCCTGGGAAGCTGGGTTGCAGCTTACGTAAACAATTCGGCGAGGGGCGGCCCTGAGTATGGTGGCGACCACGTCGGGATGCATTCCTGCGCGGGGAGGATCGACTATCATCACGTCGGGCTTGCCGTTAGCGGCGATGAAAGCGTCTGTGAGTATGTCCTTCATATCGCCGGCGAAGAAACTGCAGTTGCTTATGCCGTTGGCCGCAGCATTCACGCGGGCGTCTTCGATGGCCTCCGGAACGTATTCAATACCAATGACTTTTGCGGCCTGCTTGCTGACGAACTGGGCTATGGTGCCGGTGCCGGTATAGAGGTCGTACACGGTGTCAGTGCCGGTGAGGCCTGCGAATTCGCGAGCCTTGCGGTACAATTCGAGGGCCTGGTCGGTATTGGTCTGGTAGAACGACTTGGGGCCGATCTTGAATTTAAGCCCCTCCATATACTCGTAAATGGCGTCGTCGCCGCTGAACAGGATGCATTCCTGGTCGGA
The DNA here is from genome assembly GCA_002309995.1 of Bacteroidales bacterium UBA1197. Taxonomy (GTDB): domain Bacteria; phylum Bacteroidota; class Bacteroidia; order Bacteroidales; family UBA932; genus Cryptobacteroides. The sequence continues at coordinate 7,877 of DBYB01000030.1, read as the reverse complement.
GATGCTGTCGTTCAGTTTGGTGTTGACCACATAATAGAGGGAGGTGATTTCCGGGAACCTGTCGCGTATGGCCTCCAGCATAGGGAGTATGGCAGGGGAGTCTTCACCAAAGCAGACTATCAGCATCACCTGGCCCGCATCCGTAGTGCGTACGAACATATTGCGGAAGAGCCCGCAATTATTGCGCAAGTCATAGAAAGTCAAGCCGTTACGCAGGGCGTAATCCTTTATGAACAAGCGGATTGCATTGGACGGATCAGGCTGGAGCCAGCAGTGCCGTATGTCCAGGACCTTGTCGAAAAACTTGCCCACGTGGAAGCCCAGGCCGCACCTTTGGGAGTCGTCGAGCCCTTCGGGATCTTCGTCGGATAGTATCCAGCGACGCGCTGATGCGCTGAATTCCAGCTTGTTACGATAGTAAACGGTCTTGGCGGAACCGATGATGGGGGAGATTTCCGGAACTTCCAGGTGGCCTATGCGGACCAGCTGGTCATATACCTGTTGCTGCTTGGCGGCCAGCTGCATATCGTAGGGCAGAGGCTGCCAGCGGCACCCGCCGCAAACTCCGAAATGGTCGCAGAAAGCCTCCAGACGATGGGGCGAGGGTCTAACTATGCGGATTATACGGCCCTCGAGGAAATTGGACTTTTTGCGGGTTATCTGCACATCAACGACATCGCCGGGAACTGCAAATTCTACAAAGAGTATCCGTTTGGGGCTTTCGGGATCGTCTTCCTGCAGATGAACGCGGGCAATCGAACGGCCCTCGGCCGCTACGTTTTCGATTACGACGCCCTCAAGGGTAATGTCCTGTTTTCTTTTTCTCGCCATAAAGGGGAAGAGGGTCAATGCCGCTTAGTTAACATAATATAAATTGTATAACAAAAGGGCTTATTCAGCCTCTTTCGTCACGACCGGATTTCCGTAGATATGCCAGAAGATGTCGCGCAGCTCGTTCCTGTCGAGTTTTCGCTCCAGTTTTCCGAGTTTGTGCTCCGTGTACTTCTTGAATTCCTCAAGGTCTTCGGGCAGATATTTTTCTCCAAGGAATCTGGTGGTGCCGTTCATAAGGTCGTAACCCATATAATTGGTCTTCCAGAGCTTGTATCCGTCGTGGATGCGGCGGTCGAGCAAGCCCCTGATTCCCTGGTAGCGGTCGTTGCCGGTGTGGGCTGCAGCCTCGGCGATTTCTTCCGCCGTGAGCGGCTTTTCAATGCTCAGATGAATATGGCCCTTCTTCTGGCCGATTCCTGTGAGGATACTGTGCAGGTCTTCGTTCTTTTTCTTGACGTACGGAGCGTTGCGGCTCATAAGGAGTTCGCGCGCCTTGCGGCTGTCGCAAGGCTCGTATTCGTAGGAAATGCTCATAGGAACTATGTTCAGTTCCTTGAAATTCTCCTCGAAGGTGCCTTCTCCGCTCATATCGAACATCTTGAGGAGCCCCTGCTCGGTCTTGTCGATGCCGTTCTTGGAGCGTCCTTCCTTCTGGGCTATCCAGATCGAGGCCTTGCCGGAAGTGATTGAAAGGCGTATGTATTTGGACAGTGTCTGGGAGTTAAGGTACATCTGGCGGGCGCTTATTCCGCGTATCACCTTAATCATCCTGTTGGACTTCATAAGGTCCTCTATAAGCTTACTGCTCAATAAGTTACTACCTACGCAAAGCTCCGCGGAAGGATATCCGGCCGAATTCATGGCATATAGTATCAGCGCCGGGTCAAGTACTATGTCCCTGTGGTTGGAGACCGCCAGGAACTTGCCGTCTATGCTGCTGAGGTTCTCCATTCCGCTCACGGTGAATCCCTCGGAAGAACGGGCCAGGACGGCGTTTATCACGCCTATCATCACCACTCTCTGGAATTCGTCTATGCTGCGTATCTCCCTGAGCATATTGGCGAGCACGTTGCTCCTCTGCTTGGGGAAAAGATATTTGGAGATTGTGGGTACTGCGGGATGACGGGAAACCCTCTTGAGGGCTTCTACCGCTTCCTCGTCGCTGTACGGGCGTATATCTTCAAACTCTGAACGATCTTCCATACCTATAAATATAAATGCAGCGCAAATTTACGAATTATCCACGGAAAAGCAAAGACGAATCCCCGTAGCTGAGGAAACGGAAACCGTTATCCAGGGCGTAATTGTAGATGGTCTTCCAGTCCCCTCCCACGAAGGCGCTGATGAGCAGGAGCAAAGTGCTCTGGGGCTGATGGAAATTGGTAACCATCATATCTGTAAGCCGGAAACGGAATCCCGGAACGATGATGATGCGGGTGCCGAGGGTGAGCGAGTCGGATCCGATGCGGTCGAGATACGCCACAAGGGCCTCCAGGGCCTCTTTCGTGCTGTAGGGCCATTCCCTGGTGTATGGATCCCACTGCCCGATGTCCGACGGCGCACCGTTCTCGATGCAGGCGGCTCCGGCGTAGTAAAGCGATTCCAGGGTACGCACGGACGTGGTTCCGACGGCCGTGAGCGGGCGTCCACCCTGGGCCAGGAGTGCCAGCAGGTTGCGGCTTACCGTAAACGGCTCGCGGTGCATCGGATGCTCCGACACATTCGAAGTCTTGACAGGCAGGAAGGTGCCTGCGCCCACGTGAAGGCAGACTTTTTCAATGTCGATCCCGCGTGCGGCTATGTCCGACAGCGTCTCCGGGGTGAAGTGCAAACCGGCCGTAGGCGCTGCTACAGAGCCCCTTACGCGGGCGTAGGTGGTCTGATAGCGCTCCAGGTCGATGCTCTCGGTCTCGCGATTGAGATAAGGAGGGATGGGGATGCGGCCGCACATATCCAGCACCTCGGAGAAGCAGAGTCCGCCCTCCCAGGAGAATTCCACGATGCCCGTCTGTGCCTCACGCTCGATTAGCCTGGCCTGAAGATTAACCGCAAGCAATTCGGGGGCGTCGGAGTCGTACTGGATGAGGTCTTCCTTCCAGCGCTTGGCATTGCCAATCACGCACTCCCAGCTGCAGCGGCCGCGTGAGGCAAAAGCCTCGTTGTACTCGGCCGGAGAATGCGGCTGCAGACAGAAAATCTCTATATGCGCTCCGCTGGCGCGCTTGAAAAACAGCCTTGCGGGGACGACTTTTGTGTCGTTAAACACCATTAGAGAGCCCTCAGGCAGAGATTTTGGCAACTCGCGGAATATGGTTTGGGAGCATTCTCCCTCTCTGTAGATTAATAATTTGGACGCATCCCTACATTCGAGCGGGTATTTTGCAATTCTCGCGTCGTTGAGCTCATAATTGTAGTCTTCTATTCGAAGGTCCGGAATCATCTCAATTCTAATTTATATTTTGTACAAAGATACAAAATTCCCGCTTAACAGGAAGAGGCAAGCCCGTTACAATTTCTGTTTACTTTTGTAAACAATGATAACCGCAACTTATAACACTTCTCCCCCGGCGCTCAAGAAGCCATAAGGAAACCCAATAACCCACCTGCACAAGAAGTATATTGTTATAAATCAGTTAGTTACAGTATTTGCCTTATGTTTTTACATAAGTAATTTATGATTCTTGGGACCGCGGGGCGCAACAAGACCGGCTAAAAGGTATTGTTGTAAATAGTTGAAGCACTAAAAATCAGCAAAATATTGCTTATTAACTGCAGTAAAGCATACCCAGCCTTTTTCGCCTATTTACAAGCCTCCTCTTCCCTGCCCCCGAATTCGCTGTTGCAGGTCTCATTTTTAAATATTACTTTTGTAAACCGCATATAACGATTATGAATAGCAGATTGGTGAGGTTCCTCGAAGCTGAAAACATTAGTCAGTCGCAGTTCGCAGACAGCATCGGAGTTGCCCGCGCGAGCATTTCGCACATCATCGCGGGACGCAACAAGCCCGGATTCGACTTCCTCGAGAAAATGGCGTCGTGTTATCCGTCCCTCAACATAGAATGGCTTATCACCGGAAAAGGCCGTATGTATCACGACGAAACGGAATATTCTTCCGAATACGCGATTCTCAGCGAGAATAAAAGCGCGCAAAACTCCCCTGCAGGCCGCAGAATCAGCCGTGTAGTAGTGTTTTATGACGACGGAACATTCGGAGAATTAAAGTAATTCGTATATTTGTCTGAACAAAACGGGAAACAATGTACGGATTGCTGATAAGGCCGATTACAAGGCGGATCAAAGACAACGACAAGGCCAGCGCCATTGCCAAGCGCTTTTTCAAATTCCAGGGCAGGATACCCGGCGGGCGTTTTCTCAGCCGCCTGATACACGGCAACCGCCCTACAGGCCTTGAGCGCGAAGTGTTCGGCCTGCAGTTCTACAATCCGGTGGGCCTGGGTGCCGGCCTGGATGTGGACGGCGACCTCTACAACGACCTTAACGACCTGGGATTCAGCTTCGTGGAAATCGGCCCCTTCACTTCCCGCGAGAACATACGCAAGGCTATTTACAAGATTCAGGCAGACCCGCAGAACGACGTTCTGGCTGCCTGTATTGCCGGAGACCACCTGGTGAGTTTCTGCCTTGCCTACGACTTCTGCGATTTCTTCGTGATAGAAGTGGGCGGAGATTCCGAGTCCGACCTGGAAGTTTTCGACTCCATCCTTGAGGCCCGCCTGACCTACGAGAGTTATAAACCCGTGGTTATGAAACTGCCCGAAGAGATTCCTGGCGAGGATCTTGCGGAACTTGTGGATTACTGTATGATGAACGGAGTGGACGGTATCGAAGCCCGCTCCATAAAGCAGATACGCTTGATTGCAGAGCATTCCAGACGCAGGCTGCCCATAATTGCCAACTGCCACATCAAGACTCCCCTGCAGGCCGAGGAGGCCCTGGAGGCAGGCGCGTCCCTGGTGGAAGTGCGAATGGGGCTTGTCCGCGAGGGACCCAGGCTGGTCGGACGAATACTCCGTCATCTGTCGGGAAAGAGTTTATGAGAATTGAAGAAAAAATAGCTTCGCTGCTGAAGGGCAGCGGATATACCCTGAGTGCGGCGGAATCCTGCACGGGAGGCCGCATCTCGCACCTGCTGACCACCGTTTCCGGTTCTTCCGAGTATTATCTTGGTTCCGTAACCTCCTACGCAATAAGCGTAAAGGAGAGCGTACTCGGAGTCTCCCCCGAGCTGATAAAGCAGCACGGAGTGGTAAGTGCAGAGGTCGCATCCGCAATGGCGGAAGGAGTGCGCAGACTGACCGGCAGCACCTTCTCCGTTGCCACTACCGGACTCGCCGAAGGTTCCGACGGACAGTGGCCGGAGGGAACGGTATGGATTGCGGTCAGCGGCCCGGCCGGCACGAGGACTCTCCTGTACCAGTGCACAGGCGTCAGGAAGGCGAATATCAAGCGTTTTGCAATAGTTGCGTTACGCTATTTGGCCGATTACATCGAGGCTTTTGCAAATAGCTAAAAATCAATTGACGAAACATAAAAGTTAAAGGCGATAACAAAAAAGTTAACGCCTTTTTTCTTTTATTATAGGTATGAAATGAGTATTTTTGCAAGGTTATTATAAACCTAAAATGAGTATACAGGAAAAGAAAATAGAAGAGCTCGTCGAGCGCCGTTCCGGCGCCCGGCTTGGCGGCGGGCAGAAGCGCATCGACGCCCAGCACGCAAAGAACAAACTGACCGCCCGTGAGCGTCTTGCCCTCCTCCTCGACGAAGGCAGTTTCGAGGAGTTCGATATGTTCGTCCAGCACCGCTGCACCAACTTCGGAATGGACGCAGCTCATATCGACGGCGACGGCGTGGTTACGGGCCAGGGCACCATCGACGGCCGACTGGTCTTCGTGTTCGCACAGGACTTTACCGTCAACGGCGGCTCGCTCAGCAAGACAATGTCGGAAAAGATCTGCAAGGTAATGGATATGGCCGTCAGGGCCGGCGCGCCTGTCATCGGGCTAAACGATTCAGGCGGCGCACGCATCCAGGAGGGTATCGACGCACTTGCAGGATACGGTGAGATTTTCGAGCGCAACATCCTGGCCAGCGGCGTGGTGCCGCAGATCAGCCTCATAATGGGGCCCTGCGCCGGCGGAGCCGTTTACTCCCCCGCGCTCACCGACTTCACCCTTATGGTCAAGGACACCAGCTATATGTTCCTCACCGGCCCGGCGGTCGTAAAGTCCGTGACCGGCGAGACCGTTACCCAGGAGGAACTCGGCGGAGCCGCCGTCCATTCCTCCAAATCCGGAGTCGCCCATTTCTCGGCCGACACTGAAGAGGACGCCATAGCCCAGATACGCAGGCTGCTGAGTTTCCTCCCGCAGAACAATATGGAGACCGCGCCTTTCCGTCCTACGGCAGATCCCGTCAGCCGCACCGATGACGCGCTCAATTCCATCATCCCCGACAACCCGAACAAGGCTTACGATATGTACGCCGTTATCCGCAGCATAGTTGATGACGGCGACTTCTTCGAGGTGCACAAGGCCTTCGCAAAGAATATCATCGTCGGATTCGCGCATATGGGCGGCCGGAGCGTGGGCGTGGTTGCCAATCAGCCCGCCGTGCTTGCCGGCGTGCTCGATATCAACGCCAGCCGCAAGGCCTCACGCTTCGTGCGCTTCTGCGATGCATTCAACATTCCACTGCTCACCCTGGTTGACGTTCCCGGCTTCCTCTGCGGCACCCAGCAGGAATACGGTGCCATCATCACAAATGGCGCAAAGCTCCTCTACGCCTACGGCGAGGCCACGGTACCCAAGGTAACCGTAACCCTCAGGAAGAGCTACGGCGGCGCGCATATCGTGATGAGCTGCAAGCAGCTGCGAGGCGACATCAATTACGCCTGGCCTTCTGCGGAAATTGCCGTGATGGGCGCCGACGGAGCGGTGGGCGTTCTCTACGGCAAGGAAATCAAGGCCGAGACCGACCCTGAAAAGCAGGCCGCCATCGCCGGGGAAAAGAAGAACGAGTACAACGAGCTGTTCTGCAATCCCTACCAGGCTGCAACCAAGGGCTATATAGAAGACGTCATCGAGCCGCGCAACACGCGCTTCCGCGCCGTCAGGGCCTTCGAGGTGCTGGCAGGCAAGCGTCAGGAGATGCCGGCCAAGAAACACGACAATATGCCGCTATGATGATTCCTCTCAGCATATCAGTTGACCCGTGGGCGCTTACCCTGATCGCGGTGAGCGTGGTCTTCAGCGCCCTTATCATCCTGTTCATACTCTACAGCATCTCAGGAGCGATGTTTACGGGCAAGTTCAAACGGACCTTCAGCGGCCGCAAGCCGGACGCAGAAACGGCTGCGGCCATAGCACTGGCCCTCGAGAAGTACCGCGAGGCCGGCGACGACGCCGCAGCCATAGCCGTTGCCCTGCATCTCTATCTTGGTGCCGGCGTGCACGACATCGAGCCCGGCATTATCTCCATAACCCGCAGCGAGGATTCTCCCTGGCGCAACAAGGCATTGACATTCAGAAAGAAAGCATAACATCATATTATGAAAACCTACAAGTTCAAGATTAACGGAAAAAACTATTGCGTAGATATTAACGGCATCGAAGGAAAGAGTGCCTCGGTAAACGTAAACGGCGTAGCTTACACTGTGGAGCTCGAAGAAGAAGCTGCCCCTGCCGCCGCCGTCAGTACTCCGGCTGCCCCCGCAGCAGCACCTGCTGCCCAGGCAGCCCCCGCCGCTCCTGCGGCAG
>DBYB01000030.1:0-169 GCA_002309995.1 Bacteroidales bacterium UBA1197 | reverse complement strand
GAGGCTATGAAGATGGAAAACGAAATTACGGCCGACTCCGACGGCACCGTCGCGGCCATCCTGGTGCAGAAAGGCGATTCCGTGCTTGAAGGTGCAGAACTGATCAAATTGGCGTAATGGAGCAGATTCTCGACAGTCTCAGTCAGTTCTGGCAGTTCACCGGTTTTGC
>DBYB01000047.1:3505-4722 GCA_002309995.1 Bacteroidales bacterium UBA1197 | reverse complement strand
ATCACCTACGACAACCGCTACATCGAGACGCTCTGGTATCTTCTCAAGGACATCTACGGCAAGGGCCTCCTCTACAAGGGCAAGAGCATTCAGCCCTACAGCCCGGCTGCCGGCACCGGCCTCAGCACGCACGAGCTCAATCAGCCCGGCTGCTACCGCGACGTCAAGGACACCACCGTCTGCGCCCAGTTCAAGGTCATCGGCGAAGAAGACCTGTACTTCCTGGCCTGGACCACCACCCCCTGGACGCTCCCGTCCAACACCGCCCTCTGCGTAGGTCCGGAGATAGAATACGTAAAGGTGCGCAGCGCCAACCCATACACAGGCGCTCCCGCCACATACATTCTCGCAAAGGCCCTCGTGGGCGCATGGTTCAACGACAAGGTGGCTTACGAAGTGCTTCCCGGCACGCTCAAGGGTAAAGATCTCGTGGGAATGCGCTACGAGCAGCTGATTCCCTGGTTCAACCCGGGTGAGGGCGCATTCCGCGTAATTCCGGGCGACTACGTGACCACGGAAGACGGTACAGGCATCGTCCACATCGCCCCCACCTTCGGAGCCGACGATGCCAAGGTAGCACGTCTCGCCGGCGTTCCTGCCCTCCAGGTCACCGACCGCGACGGCAATCAGCAGGCACAGGTAGACTCCAGGGGCCGTTTCTATCGCCTCGAAGACCTCGATCCGCAGTTCGTCGCCTCCTGCGTCAGCCCCGACTACGCCGCCTGGGCAGGCCGATTCGTCAAGAACGCTTACGACGCATCCCTGCCGGCCGACGCTCCCACGTTGGACGTTGACATCTGCGTGATGCTCAAAGCCGCCGGCAAGGCCTTCCGTATCGAGAAGCACGTCCACTCCTACCCCCACTGCTGGCGTACCGACAAGCCCGTGCTTTACTATCCGCTCGACAGCTGGTTCATCCGCACCACCGCCGTGCGCGAGCAGATGATGGCACTCAACGATGGAATCGAGTGGAAGCCCGAGTCCACCGGCACCGGCCGCTTCGGCAAGTGGCTCGAGAATATTCAGGACTGGAACCTCAGCCGCAGCCGCTACTGGGGCACTCCCCTCCCCGTCTGGCGTACGGAAGACGGCCGCGAGGAGGTATGCATCGGCAGCGTACGAGAGCTGTTCGACGAGATGGACAAGTCCGTGACCGCCGGCTTTATGGCCTCCAACCCCTGGAGGGACGCAGGTTTCGACCCTGCCGACATGAGCAA
>DBYB01000047.1:0-3318 GCA_002309995.1 Bacteroidales bacterium UBA1197 | reverse complement strand
CACACGATGGTCAGCGGCACGCCCGCATTCCGCCGCGTGATTTCGAACGGCCTCGTGCTGGACAAGAAGGGAGAAAAGATGAGCAAGCGCCTCGGCAACGCCGTCGATCCCTTCAAGGCGATGGACAACTATGGCCCCGACGCCCTCCGCTGGTATATGCTCACCAACGCCCAGCCTTGGGACAACCTCAAGTTCGACGAAGCCGGAGTGGAAGAGGTGCGCCGCAAGTTCTTCGGCACGCTGTACAATTCCTACTCGGTGTTCGCCCTGTATGCGAATCTCGACGGCTTCGACCCGTCGGCGGCCCTTGTGCCCTACGGCGAGCGTCCGCTCTTCGACCGCTGGATCATCAGCAAGCTCAACACCCTCGCCCGCCGCGTACACGATGCCTACGAGGATTATGATATCACCACCGCAGGCCGTCTGCTGCAGGATTTCGTCTGCGACGACCTGAGCAACTGGTACATACGCCTGAACAAGAAGCGCCTGTGGGGCTCCGGTATGCCGGCCGACAAACTGGCCGCCTACCAGACTCTGTACGAGGTGCTGAAGGGAGTGGCCCTGATGGGCGCCCCCATCGCTCCGTTCTTTATGGACCGCCTTTGGCTTGACCTGGTGCCCGGCAGCGACTCTGTGCACTTCGAGCCTATGCCGGCATGGCGTGCGGAACTCGTGGACGAGGCGCTCGAAGAGAGTATGTCGTTCGCACAGAAGGCGTCGTCGCTGGTGCTGGCACTCCGCAAGAAGGTCGGCATCAACGTGCGCAAGCCGCTGGCCAAGGTGCTCGTCCCCGTGCTCGACGACGAGGTGAAGGCCCACATCGAGAAGGTGAAGGACATCTTCCTGACCGAGGTGAACGTCAAGGAACTTGAGTTCCTGCACGACACCACCGGCATCATCACCAAGAAGATCAAGCCCAACTTCAAGACCCTGGGCAAGATATACGGCAAGCAGATGAAGGAGATTGCCGCAGCGTTCGGCGGGCTGTCGCAGGAAGTGATTGCCGATATCGAGCGTTCCGAGGAGTATGCTTTGGAGCTTCCTTCCGGCACGGTGCTTCTGCACCCCGGCGACTACGAAATCAGTTCCGAGGATATGCCCGGCTGGCTGGTGGCTACCGAGGGCACGCTCACAGTGGCCCTGGATATCGTACAGACTCCAGAGCTGATTCTCGAAGGCACCGCCCGAGAGCTCATCCATCCTATCCAGAACCTCCGCAAGGAGAGCGGTTTCGAACTTACGGACCGCATAGATACGGTCATTTATGCCGACGGCACCGCCGCTTCCGCAATCGGGAAGGCGCTGGATGCCTACGGCAGTTATGTTGCATCCCAGACCCTGTCCGTCAGTCTGGAACTCAAGCCTCTTGCCGAGGCTCCCGAGGGCGCGGCCGAGGTCGCCTGGGAAGACGGATCAATCAGAATTAACCTTAATCGTAAATAGTTATGGCAGAAGAAGTTAAAACACGTTATTCCGATGAGGAACTTGCCGAGTTCAAAACGATCATCGATGATATGCTTGTCAAGGCCCGCGCAGAGTACGAGACTCTCCGCCACGTCATTATGCATAATGGTTCCAACGACATCGAGGACACGTCTCCTTCGTTCAAGACAGTAGAGGACGACGGCGCCAACCAGCTGTCGAAGGAAGAAGCCAGCCAGCTCGCACAGCGCCAGTACAAGTTCATCCAGAACCTTGAGGCGGCACTTGTGCGTATCGAAAACAAGACCTACGGCATCTGCCGCGAGACGGGCAAGCTCATACCCAAGGAGCGCCTGCGTCTTGTCCCGCACGCTACGCTGACCGTGGAAGCCAAGGAGAAACTCGCTAAGTCCGGCAGGAAATGAAAATTTCCAGAGGGGCGAAGCTGATTGCCCTCGGGGTTCTGTTGGTGGTTATCGACCAGGTCGTGAAATACCTGGTGAAGACCAATATGTACCTCGGGCAGCAGATTTATGTAATAGGTGAATGGTTCAGGCTGTGCTTCGTGGAGAACGAGGGTATGGCCTTCGGGATGAAGTTCGGCGGGGCGGTGGGTAAATTCCTGCTGTCTCTGTTCCGCATAGTGCTGTGCGGGGCGCTGATCTGGTGGATTTCGTCGCTGAACCGCAAGGGGAAGGCGCCCACGGGCGTGCTGGTCGGCCTCACGCTGATTACCGCCGGGGCCTTCGGGAACATCATCGACTGCCTGTTCTACGGAATGATCTGGGATTACGCTCCGTTTATGTTCGGCAAGGTGGTGGATATGTTCTATTTCCCTCTTATCCACAATGCGGCCGGCGAGGTTATCTTCTTCAGCCCGGTGTTCAATTTTGCTGATTCGTGCGTCACGGTTGGAGCGTTCTACCTGCTTCTTTTTCAGTGGAAGTTCTTCTCCTCCGATGACAAGAAGACCCCCAAGGATGACAAGGCGGCTGCTTAGTCTGCTCGCCGCAGTCCTTGTACTTTGCTGCTGCGGCATAGTGGCTGGAGGGGTAGTACCCTCCGAAACTTCCGCTTCGCTCCATCCCTCCCACAGGAAGCCGCTGTCTGTCCGAGAGCAAGCTCTCGTCCATCCATCGTCTCCCTGCGGGCCCCTCCCGTTCAAGTGGCCACGGGCGGCCACTGTTTCTGAGGGCACTACCCCTCCAGCCACTCTACCGCAGAAAACCGATGTCGAAATCGATTCTGCTGAGTGGGCCCTGGGGACTTCGAGGTTGTATCCAACGGTGTTCGCGGAGGTGCCGAAAGCGCCGAGGGGGTACAAACCGATGTATATCAGCCACTACGGGCGTCACGGCTCGCGATATTTGGTAAATCCTGGCCAATATGATTCCGTTTATTCAGTACTGTTTGAGGCGTCTGCCGCCGGCAAACTTACGGCTGAAGGAGAACGTATCTGGCAGCTGTATTCAGAGCTTTATCCGTCTTTCGACAAACACGAAGGTGAACTGACGCCGCTGGGGGCTGAGCAGCACAGAGGCATAGCGGCCAGAATGGTGCAGAGGTATCCTTCGCTCTTCGGGCGCGGCAGCCGGGTGGTCGCGAACTCCACAAACCTCGAGCGCACGATGCTCTCTATGCTCAACTTCACACAAACGCTCCAGGCACTGCGGCCCCGGCTCGACATCCAGTCCGACGCATCCCGCAGCTATATGGGCCGCATCAACCAGCACACCCTCGAGAATCCGAGCGCTACCGAATACGACATACGTTGGAAGAAAGGCACCGGCCTCTGGAGACCTATGTACGAAGAGTATGTCGCCGCGCTCATCGATCCGGAGCCCTTCTGTCGGCGTCTCTTCACAGACTATCAGTGGCTCCAGGGCATCTGCAAGC
>DBYB01000054.1 GCA_002309995.1 Bacteroidales bacterium UBA1197 | reverse complement strand
GGAACGCTAATGATGGCAGTTTCGCTTCCGTTCCTCAGGATGACAGGGATGCCCCCTCTCCCAGTGGTCGCCCTGAACGAAGTGAAGGAGCGGGTACTCTGGGGGCGGAGATTGATATTTCGGCGCTGCCGCTGAGTGAGGAGTTGAAGGAGGTCTGTGCTGAGCGGGGATGGGATGCGGCGGAGTTGGCGGTGAGCGGGGGAGAGGATTATGAGTTGCTGGTGACGCTGGCGCCTGAGGCGCTGGAGGCGGCCCGGGAGGCGGTTGGCGGGCGGCTGTATGTGATTGGCCGCATCGTGGAAGGTGGCGACGGAATCCGCTGGATAGGCGGCAACAAGGAATATAAAGGTTTTACCCATTTCTGATATGAAAAAATACCCTCGAGTATTGACTATAGCCGGCAGCGATTCCGGCGGCGGGGCCGGCATTCAGGCTGACATCAAATCCATTTCTGCCACAGGTAGTTACGCGGCAAGCGCCATCACGGCGGTAACGGTGCAGAACACCCTCGGAGTCGAGGCGGTGCATCCGGTGCCGGTGGAGACTATCGCGGCGCAGATCAAGGCGGTGTTGAGTGATATCGGCGCAGGTGCTGTGAAAATTGGTATGCTCCATAGCGCGGAAGTTGTTCTGGCCGTCCGCGACGCGCTGCTGCAGGCGGAGGAGCAGGGGTGGATCCAGCCGGCAGCTGGCTCCGGGGCCTGCAACATCGTCCTGGACCCTGTGATGGTCGCCACCTCCGGGCACCGGCTGATAGAGGAATCGGCCATCAAGGTGCTGACGGAGGAACTGCTTCCGCTGGCCCGCGTCATCACCCCGAATATCCCTGAGGCAGAGATACTTATCGGTCGCAGGATACTCTCGCAGAACGACCTCCCCGCCGCCGCCCGAGAACTCTCGCGGAAGGCCTCCCGGTGTCATAGCGGCCCCTCCTGTCAGGATAGATCCCTCGTCGCTCCCGCTCCTCAGGATGACAAGGGTGCTCCCTCTCCTCAGGATGGCAGTGGTGTTCCCGCGCCTCAAGATAACAGGGATGTCCTCGTTACCCCTTATTGTCATCCTGAGCAAAGCGAAGGATCTCTCCGTCGGCCCGTGTCGGTGCTGATGAAGGCGGGGCATTTGACGGACGAGCGGTTGGTGGATATATTCTACAACGCCGAGGAAGACCGGATTGTGGAGCTGCCGTCGGAGCGGGTGCATACGCGGAATACGCACGGGACGGGGTGCACTCTGTCGTCGGCCCTGGCGTCCTTCCTGGCGCAGGGGCTGCCCCTGGATGACGCCGCCCGCGCCGCGACGGACTACATCCACCGGGCCATCGTCTCCGGCGCCTCGTACGACATCGGCGGCGGCCACGGGCCCGTCAACCACTTCTGGCGTTTTTCGCAACCCCTTGATAATCAACAATAACTGTGTCTCCTATGCGCCAAAAATCGCACAGGAGATTTGTAAGAAGATGAAAATTAACGATATACGAAAAACGGGATGCTGGGGTTGGTGACAGGTGAGCGCGCGCTTGCAGGCTCGCGGGCGGCAAGGCAGAAAGGAACGCAGGAGGTTCGGTGGGGGAAGATGGTAGTAGGTAGACTGGCGGGGTTGATTGCCGACGGACTAGCGGCAGACTGGGAGGGTCGGCGGGGCGTTTTTGCTAAGCTGCTGATAATCAACAATAACTGTGTCTCCTATGCGTCAAATTCGCACAGGAGATACGGATGTGACTGAGAGCTAACGACTTACGGAAAACGCACGAGCGGGATATGGTTCGATTTTGGTAAAATTATTTCAGGACTGTAGATATTAAGAAACATCGGTAAAATTATTTCAAAACTAGATAAGATTTATGGAAATATTCAGTATGAAACCGCCGGTGGTGGTGAACATCACCAATTATGTGGCGATGAACTTCAATGCGAACGCGCTGCTGGCGATTGGCGCGTCGCCGATTATGTCTTTCTACGACAAGGAGATGGACGACCTGCTTGCCATCGCCGACTCACTGGTGATCAACATCGGCTGCCTGGACGACAACGAGATACGGGGAATGCACGCAGCGGCCGCGGCGGCGGTGAAGTACGGTAAGCCGTGGGTGATTGACCCGGTGGGAGTGGGTGCCAGCCGTGTGCGCACGGAAACGGCGGTCGAACTCATCACCAAGTATCATCCCGCAATCGTTCGCTGCAACGCGTCGGAGATAATGGTGCTGCACGGGACGGCGTGCGCGACGCGTGGGGTAGACAGCGCCGAGCCGGTGGAGAAGGCACGGTCGTGCGCCAGGGAATTCGCGGCGGAGCACGGGACCGTGGTCGCGGTGAGCGGGGCGGTGGACTACATCACCGACGGCTCGCACGAGGCGGAGTGCTCCAAGGGATCGCCCCTGATGGCACGCGTCACGACGATGGGGTGCTGTGCCTCGGCGGTTTGCGCCGCGTTCGCCGCCGTGATGCCGCCCTTCGAGGCCGCCGTTCACGCTATGGACGCAATGGGAACCGCCGGACAGGCCGCCGCCTCCCGCTCCCGTGGCACCGGCTCCCTCGCCGCCAACTTTATAGATGAACTCTTCCTCCTGAAGTAACGGGGAAGCGGCGCGCGCTCGCAGGCTCGCGGGCGGCAAGGCAGAAAGGAACGCAGGAGGTTCGGTGGGGGAAGATGGTAGTAGGTAGGCTGGCGGGTTTGATTGCCGACGGACTAGCGGCAGACCGGAATGGTCGGCGGGGCGTTTTTGGTAAGACGCTGAGAATCAGTAATAACTGTATCTCCTGTGCTCCAAAATGCGTATAGGAGATTTGGAAGGAGGTGAAAATGAATGACTTACGAAAAACGCTGAGGCTGGGGTTGGTGACGGTTGTGGTGGCGTTTTTGGTAAGGTGGTGAGAATCAAGGAGAACTGTATGTCCTGTGCGTCAAAATGCGCATAGGAGATTTGTAAGATGATGGAAATGAAAGATTTAAGGAAAACGCTGAGGTTGTATTTGGTTACGGACAGGGCGCTGTCGATGGGGAGAGAGTTGGAGTGGGTGGTGGAAGAGGCTGTGAGAGGAGGGGTGACGATGGTGCAGCTGAGGGAGAAGGATAGTGATACGCGGGAGTTCGTGGAGCTCGCGCGGAGGCTGCAGCCGGTGCTGCGCGAGGCGGGGGTGCCGCTGATAATAAACGACCGGAGTGATGTGGCGCTGGCGGTGGATGCCGACGGGGTTCACATAGGGCAGTCCGATATGCCGTACGAGATCGCGCGGCGGCTGCTGGGGCCGGAAAAAATCATCGGCCTGAGTGTTGAAAATATGCTGCAGGTAAAGGAGGCTAACAGTCTGGATGTCGACTATATAGGGATATCGCCTGTTTATTCTACAACGACCAAGACGGACACCGCTCCGCCGTTCGGTTTGGAGGGGCTGAGAGAGGCCGTAAAACTATCGGTTCACCCCACCGTGGCGATTGGTGGAATGAACGCCGCGACGGCTCCGGAAGCCCTGAAAACCGGGGTGAACGGAATAGCCGTGGTCAGTGCAATTTGCAGCGCGCCGAGCCCGTATCTGGCGGCACTCGAACTCGGAGAAAAATAGACGGCCCAGAGAAAAATAGGAGCTCGGAGAAATATAGGAACTCGGAGAAAAAGGGAGAACTCGGAGAAAAAAGAGGACCCTTAGAAAAAAAGGAGCCTGAAAAAATAGGCGCCCGGAGAAAAATAAAGAGGGCCCGGAGAGAAATAGGGGAACTCGGAGATAAATAGGAACTCGGAGATAAATAGGAACTCGGAGAAAAAAAGAGGACCCTGAGAGAAATATAGGACCTCGGAGAAAAAGGGAGACCTCGGAGAAATCAGGGAAACCGGAGAAAAATAGGTAAGACGAAGAAAAAAGGGGAACCTGAGAAAAATAGGGAACCCTAAGAAAAAAAGGGGCGTCAGAAGTGGACGCCCCTCGGTCAAACAGAAGGTCTACCTCCTGTCCTCTCCGCAGTAGCCGTAGTCCCAGAACCAGTACTCGAAGCGGGTGGCGGCGACGAATTCTGCTGTCATACGGGCGCGGACCTCCGGAGAAGCAGCGGCGGCGTACGTATCGGCCAGCTGAAGCACTGCGTTGACGCCCTCGGTGAAGGCCTCGTTGCCGTATTCCTGGATCCACTCGCGGTAGGGATTTCCCTCGACGGACGCAATCTTGAGGATGTGCTGGCCGACCTCGTTGTAAACCCACATACAGGGGAGTAGGGCGGCCAGGCCGATTTCCTTGGAGCCGGTGCCGATGGCGGCCTGGGAGTGGGCGTTGTAGTCGGCGGTGATAGGGGAGGGAAGTACCTGAGTATCAATGCCAAAGCGCTCTATCAGCAGGTCGTGCATAGCTTTCTCGCCTTCGAGCCCTTCGCGGGCGAAAGCCACGAACATTTCGTGCGCCGAGGGGTCGTCGATCAACTCTGCGAGTTCGAACATCTGCCGGCCGTAGTTGCCGATATAGACCTCGTCCTGAGCGAGGTAGCGGTCGAAACGGGCGGGGTCGAGGGTGCCTGCCGCCAGTTCCTTGATGAACGGATGCTCTATGATGTCGTTGTAAACCGGGAGGGCTGCAGCCCAGGCTTCCCGGGTCCAGGAGGATGATGATTCTGCCATAACAAAATAATTTTTCACTACAAATTTGACAATTTTTTTAGAAAAAATCGTAAATTAGCAGAGTTTTGGTGCGCAATTCAACCTTAAAATCATAACATTATGGCAACTCAAAAGCTTCAAATCATCCCGACCATCAAGGAAGGTATCCTCTATGGTCTGAAGAACATCCCCTCCCTTCTTGGAATGGTTATCCTCTACGCAATCACCATTTGGATTCCCTATCTGAACGTAGGCACTACCATTGGTCTATACAAGGCCATCATCAAGATCGGCCGCGGCGAGGTCATCAATCCCCTCGACATTTTCAAGGCTGAGAACCGCAAGAACCTTGGTGATTTCTTCATCCTTATGGGACTTATGAGTATGGGTATCACCGCAGCCGCCGTGTTTATGTTCATCCCCGCCATCGTTGCCTCCATCGCCTGGATGTTCGCTATGTACTTCTTCCTGGATAAGGGGCTCTCTCCTACCAAGTGCTTGAAAGTCAGCTGGAAAGCTACTGAGGGCGAGAAGTGGACGATCTTCTGGATCATCATTGTCACTTATCTGGTATTCGGTCTCGTGGCAGGTATCTTCTTCGGTATGGCCGGCATCAAGTACATCGGCTGGCTGTTCGCCATCATTG
Source organism: Bacteroidales bacterium UBA1197 (assembly GCA_002309995.1). Lineage (GTDB taxonomy): Bacteria > Bacteroidota > Bacteroidia > Bacteroidales > UBA932 > Cryptobacteroides. Next base: position 20,528 of record DBYB01000054.1, on the reverse strand, counting down.
GCGTTGCCGTTTACCTGCTGATGTTTGCCGCTCTGGTCGCCATCGAGGGCGTGATGTACAAGCACTTCGCCGACAAGGCCGATGAGATCTTCGCCGACAAGATTGGCGCCTGCGGCTGCAAGGCCGAGCCCGCCCCGGCACCCGCTCCCGAAGCACCCGCCGCACCCGCTCCCGAAGCACCTGAGGCACCCGCCGCCCCGGCCCCCGAAGCCCCTGCAGCACCCGCCGAGCCCGAGGCTCCCGAGGCACCCGCTGAATAGTTGACAATCAGCTATATAAAGAAAACGACCTGATGCAATCCATCAGGTCGTTTTTTACATCATAAACAGACTGTTAATAGTTCTCTGCGGTGATCTCGAAGAATGCCTTCGGATGTGCGCAGGCGGGGCAGATTTCGGGGGCCTTGGTGCCGACCACGATGTGTCCGCAGTTGCGGCANNTCCCACACCTTGACCTCGCTCTTGGCGAAGACTTCCTGGGCCTCCACGTTGTGGAGCAGGGCGCGGTAGCGCTCCTCGTGGCGCTTCTCGATGGCGGCCACCAGACGGAACTTGGCGGCCAGGGCCTTGAAGCCCTCTTCCTCGGCCGTCTTGGCGAAGCCCTCGTACATATCGGTCCACTCGTAATTCTCGCCTGCGGCTGCAGCAGCGAGGTTCTCAGCGGTGCTGCCTATGCCCTCGAGCTCCTTGAACCAGAGCTTTGCGTGCTCCTTCTCGTTGTCTGCGGTCTTGAGGAAAATGGCGGAAATCTGCTCATAGCCCTCTTTCTTTGCTACAGATGCGAAGTAGGTGTACTTGTTTCTTGCCTGAGACTCACCGGCGAAAGCCGCTTCCAGATTTTTCTCGGTCTGGGTACCTGCATACTTGTTTGCCATATCGTTGAAAAGATTAAAGTTTTCTGTCAGCAACAAATGTAAGATATTTTTTCCAAAAACGGAATTAGGTTTATTATTATATTATTCGTAACTTTGTATGCTTTTACCCAAAGGTAAACAGCGGGGGACCACAGACACCGCTCCCGGAGGGAGCAGGACTGATTGATTCAGAGTAATTTATCAAGGTCCCGGCCTCGACCGGCTCCAGATTTCTTCACGGAGCCGGAGAGGGGAAGAAATACCCAAAACCCAGCAAAAATGAAAGGAATAGTTCTCGCGGGCGGCTCCGGCACCCGTCTTTACCCTATCACCAAGGGAGTCAGCAAGCAGCTTCTGCCCATCTACGACAAGCCTATGGTGTACTATCCGGTGAGCGCCCTTATGCTCGCAGGCATCAAGGATATCCTCATCATATCCACGCCTCAGGACCTGCCGGGCTTCCGCCGCCTGCTGGGCGACGGCTCCGACTTCGGCGTCCGCTTCGAGTACGCCGAGCAGCCCAGCCCCGACGGCCTGGCGCAGGCCTTCATCATCGGCCGTGACTTCATCGGCGACGACTGCGCCTGCCTCGTGCTGGGCGACAACATCTTCCACGGCGCCGGCTTCACCACCCTCCTGAAGGAAGCAGTCCGCACTGCCGAAGAGGAGCAGAAGGCCACCGTCTTCGGCTACTGGGTCAGCGACCCCGAGCGCTACGGCGTGGCCGAGTTCGACAAGGACGGCAACTGCCTGAGCATCGAGGAGAAACCGCAAAACCCCAAGAGCAACTATGCCGTCGTCGGCCTCTACTTCTACCCCAACAAGGTCGTCGATGTAGCCGCCCACATCAAGCCGAGCGCCCGCGGCGAATTGGAAATCACCACCGTCAACCAGGAGTTCCTCAAGGACGGCGAGCTCAAGGTGCAGACGCTCGGACGCGGCTTCGCCTGGCTCGATACCGGCACCCACGACTCCCTGGCCGAGGCGTCGATATACATCGAGACCATCGAAAAGCGTCAGGGCCTCAAGGTCGCCTGCCTCGAGGGAATCGCGCTCGACAAGGGGTGGATTACCCCCGCCCGCGTGCGTGAAGTCGCCAAACCGATGGCCAAGAACCAGTACGGCCAGTACCTCCTCAAGATGGCCGACGACGTGGAAAAGAACGGTCCCTCCAATCTCGACTGATGATCAACGTTATCCAGACAAGCATCCCCGGGGCGGTCATTATCGAACCGCGCGTCTTCGGCGACAGCCGGGGCTATTTCTTCGAAAGCTGGAACGAGCGCGACTTCGACGCCGCCGTGCGCCCGGTACACTGGGTGCAGGACAACGAGAGCAAGAGTTCCTACGGCGTCATCCGGGGGCTGCATTTCCAGACCGGCCGGTTCGCGCAGAGCAAGCTCGTGCGTGTGGTGTACGGACGCGTGCTCGACGTGGCGGTGGACATCCGCAGGGGCTCCCCGACCTTCGGCAGGTACGTCTCCTGCGAGCTCAGCGGCGACAACCACCGGCAGTTCTTCATCCCCCGCGGGTTCGCCCACGGTTTCTCGGTCCTGAGCCGCGAGGCCGTCTTCCAGTACCACTGCGACAACTTCTACGAGCCGTCCGCCGAGGGCGCCATCGCCTGGAACGATCCTGCGCTCGGAATCGACTGGGGCCTCCCGGCATCCGACATCATCCTGTCCGACAAGGACAAGCGTCATCCGCTGCTGGCCGACGCGCCGGAGCTGTTCGACTACTCAATCGACTATTACGCCATATGAAGATACTCGTCACCGGGGCCAACGGGCAGTTGGGAATGAGCCTCCGCAGGCTTGCAACGGGGAGCGCGCTCGAATTCGTGTTCACCGATGTGGCCGACGGACCTGATACCGCACGCCTCGACATCACCGACCTCGCTGCCGTACGCTCAATGGTGGCGGCGGAAGGGGCGGACGCGATAGTCAACTGTGCCGCCTACACCAACGTGGATGCGGCGGAAGACAATCCGGAACTGGCGGAACTGCTGAACGCGACCGCCGTGGGCAACCTGGCCCGCGTGATGCAGGAAACCGGCGGCCTGCTGGTGCATATATCGACCGACTACGTATTCGGGGGTGAGTGCTTCAACACGCCGGCGAGCGAGGAGCGCGAGGGCGCGCCCACGGGAGTGTACGGGTTGACGAAGCTCCACGGCGAGCAGGCGGTGCTGGCGTCGGGCGCGCGGTACGTTATCCTGCGGACGGCTTGGCTATACAGCGAATTCGGGAAGAATTTCGTGAAGACGATGCTGCGGCTGACGGGCGAGCGCCCGCAACTGAAGGTGGTGTTTGACCAGGTCGGCACGCCCACGTACGCCGGTGACCTCGCAGAGGCGATTGTTGAGATTCTTCACTTCGTTCAGAATGACAGGATGGGTGTTCAGACTGACTTTTTCTGTCATCCTGACTTTGTCTGTCATCCTGAGCGCAGCGAAGGATCTATATTCAACTTCACCGACGAAGGCGTCTGCTCGTGGTACGACTTCGCGAAGACGATAGCGGCGATGGCGGGTCACGATTCCTGCGAGGTACTGCCGTGCCACAGCAGCGAATTCCCGTCCAAGGTGGTGCGTCCGGCGTATTCGGTGCTGGACAAGACGAAAATCAAGGAAACTTTCGGGCTCCGTATCCCGCATTGGACGGAGTCTCTCAGCAAATGCATAGATAACCTCATCAAATGAAAAGAACAATACTGATAACCGGCGGTGCCGGATTCATCGGGTCGCACGTGGTGCGCCTTTTCGTGAACAAGTATCCGGAGTACCGGATCATCAATCTGGATAAACTGACCTACGCCGGCAACCTGGCGAACCTCCGCGACATCGAGGACAAGCCGAACTACCGCTTCGTGAAGATGGATATCTGCGACTTCAAGGGCGTGCTGGCGCTGATGCAGGAGGAGCACGTAGATGGCATCATCCACCTCGCCGCCGAGTCACACGTCGACCGCAGCATCAAGGATCCGTTTACTTTCGCCCAGACGAACGTTATGGGTACGCTGTCGTTGCTCCAGGCAGCGAAGGCCGCTTGGAATGGTGACTGGGACGGCAAAAAGTTTTATCATATAAGCACCGATGAGGTCTATGGCGCCCTGGAGATGACGCATCCGGAGGGGATCGAGCCGCCGTTTACGACGAAGGCGAGCTCCGGGGAGCATCATCTGGCGTACGGGGAGAAGTTCTTCACGGAGGATCTGAAGTATCAGCCGCACTCGCCGTACAGCGCTGCGAAGGCTTCGTCCGACCACTTTGTGCGGGCGTTCCACGATACCTTCGGGATGCCGACGATCGTGACGAACTGCTCGAACAACTACGGTCCGTATCAGTTCCCGGAGAAGTTGATTCCGTTGTTCATCAACAATATCAGGCATCGTAAGCCGCTGCCGGTGTACGGCAAGGGCGAGAACGTGCGCGACTGGTTGTACGTTGAGGACCACGCCAGGGCCATCGACCTGATTTTCCATCAGGGGAAGATAGGTGAGACCTACAACATCGGCGGCTTCAACGAGTGGAAGAACATCGATATCATCAGGGTGCTGATCAATACGGTGGACCGGCTGCTGGGGCGTGCCGAGGGCGAGGATATGGATCTGATTACGTATGTGACGGACCGTGCGGGGCACGACCTGCGGTATGCGATCGATTCTTCCAAGCTTCAGCGGGAACTGGGTTGGGAGCCGTCGCTGCAGTTCGAGGAGGGCATCGAGAAGACGGTGCGCTGGTACCTGGAAAACCAGGCCTGGATGGACAACGTGACCTCCGGGGACTACCAGAAGTATTACGAGGATATGTACAAAAACCGTTAGATTATGAAAATTGCAGTTGCCGGAACCGGATATGTGGGGTTGTCGATTGCGACCCTGCTGGCGCAGAGGAATGAGGTGGTGGCGGTGGATGTGATTGCGGAGAAGGTTGAGAAGATTAATAACAAGATTTCTCCGATCCAGGATGAGTATATCGAGAAGTATCTGGCGGAGAAGCAGCTGAATCTTGTTGCGACGCTGGATGGCCGTGCGGCGTACCGTGATGCCGATTTCGTGGTTATCGCGGCGCCGACGAATTACGATCCGAAGAAGAATTTCTTTGATACTTCGCACGTCGAGGAGGTGATAGAGCTGGTTCTGGAAGTCAATCCGGATGCCGTGATGGTCATTAAATCTACAGTTCCGGTGGGATACACAAAGAGCGTCCGCGAAAAGTTCAGTTACCGCGAGCGTCTTGCCGACGGCAAATTCCGTACAGTCGTTCCCAACATCATCTTCGCTCCGGAGTTCCTTCGAGAATCCAAAGCTCTCTACGATAATTTGTACCCTAGTCGCATTATCGTTGGTTTTGACAGTACGCCGGAGGATACGGCCTCCGGAAACCTTCCGCTTCGCTCCATCCCTCCCACAGAAATTTGTTGTTCGTCTGAGAGCGAGCTCTCATCCGCCCCCCAAATTCCTGCGGGCCCCTCCCGTCTCTCCGAGACTTCTGTTTCCCCCTATTGTCCCCCAGGGGACACTTGCCCTTCGGGGGGCCACGGGCGGCCACAGGTTCTGGAGACCGTATCCTCCGGCGTACTGTCAACAGCTGCGCATACATTCGCAAAGTTAATAGCCGAAGGGGCAATCAAGGAAGACGTTCCGGTGCTGTTTATGGGATCGACGGAGGCGGAGGCGGTGAAGTTGTTTGCGAATACGTATTTGGCGTTGAGGGTGAGTTACTTCAACGAGTTGGATACGTATGCGGAGATGAAGGGGTTGGATACGCAGGCGATAATCGAGGGTGTGTGCCTCGATCCGCGTATCGGGAGCCATTATAATAATCCGAGCTTCGGGTATGGCGGGTACTGTCTGCCGAAGGATACGAAGCAGCTGCTGGCGAACTTCAACGATGTGCCGGAGAATCTGATCAAGGCAATCGTAGACAGCAACCGGACGCGTAAGGATTACATTGCCGACCAGGTGCTGGCGAAGGCGGGGTACTATAGTGCGAACAGTGCTTACGATTCTGCCAAGGAGCGCGAGGTGGTGGTTGGTGTGTTCCGTCTGACGATGAAGAGCAACAGCGACAACTTCCGCCAGAGCGCCATCCAGGGCATTATGAAGCGTATCAAGGCCAAGGGCGCGAAGGTGATTATTTACGAGCCGGCGCTGGAGGATGGTACGACGTTCTTCGGGTCGAGGGTGGTGAACGACCTGGCGGCGTTCAAGGCTCAGGCTGATGCGATTATCGCCAACCGCTACGACCCGTCGCTGGACGATGTGAGCGCGAAAGTTTATACGAGAGATATTTTTAAACGCGATTAAGCAGATATGAAGAAAGCATTGATTACCGGTATCACCGGTCAGGACGGCAGTTTTCTTGCCGAGTTTCTGATTGATAAGGGATACGAAGTCCACGGCATTCTGCGCCGCAGTTCCAGCTTCAATACGGGGCGCATCGAGCACCTGTATCTGGATGAGTGGGTGCGGGATATGAAGAAGAAGCGCCTGGTGAACCTGCACTGGGGCGATATGACCGACAGCTCGAGCCTCATCCGCATCATCAGCGAAATCAAGCCGGACGAGATTTACAATCTGGCCGCTCAGAGCCACGTGAAGGTGTCGTTCGACGTGCCGGAGTTTACCGCCGACGCCGATGCTATGGGCGTGCTGCGACTGCTTGAGGCCGTTCGCATTGCCGGTCTGGCCGATACGTGCCGCATCTATCAGGCATCGACCTCCGAACTGTTCGGACTGGTGCAGGAGGTGCCGCAGAAGGAGACGACGCCGTTCTATCCGCGCTCGCCTTACGGAGTCGCGAAATTGTACGGTTACTGGATTATGAAGAACTACCGCGAGAGCTACGGTATGTACTGCTGCAACGGTATTCTGTTCAATCACGAGAGCGAGCGTCGCGGCGAGACCTTCGTCACGCGCAAGATTACGTTGGCCGCTGCCCGTATCGCCCAGGGATTCCAGGACAAGCTGTACCTGGGTAATATGAACGCCCTGCGCGACTGGGGTTACGCCAAGGACTACGTGGAGTGTATGTGGCTGATTCTCCAGCAGGAGAAGCCGGATGACTATGTGGTGGCGACCGGTCAGTATCACACCGTGCGCGAGTTCTGCACGCTGGCCTTCAGGGAGGCGGGCATCGAGCTGCGCTGGGAAGGAGAGGGCGTTGACGAGAAGGGTATCGATGTCAAGACCGGCAAGGTGCTCGTTGAGGTCGATCCGAAGTACTTCCGTCCCGCCGAGGTGGAGCAGCTCCTGGGCGACCCCACCAAGGCCAGGAGCGTCCTCGGCTGGAACCCCCAGAAGACCTCCTTCGAGGAGCTCGTGAAGATTATGGTGCAGCACGATATGAAAAAGGTGCGGAAACTCTACCTCCGCGAGCATATGGACGAGTAATATGGAAAAACATTCGAAGATATACGTAGCGGGCCATCGCGGGATGGTGGGTAGTGCCATCGTGCGCGAGTTGCAGAGGCAGGGCTACGACAACATCATCACACGGACTCATAAAGAGTTGGACCTGACGCGTCAGGCAGACGTGGAGGCGTTCTTCGCGGCCGAGAAGCCGGAGTACGTGTTCCTCGCGGCCGCCAAGGTGGGCGGCATCGTGGCCAACCAGAACGCGCTGGCGGACTTTATGTACGACAACATGATCCTGGAGATGAACGTAATCCACGCCGCCTGGAAGAACGGCTGCAAGAAGCTGGAGTTCCTGGGGTCGTCGTGCATCTATCCGAGGATGGCGCCCCAGCCGATGCCGGAGAGTTGCCTGCTGACCGGCGCGCTGGAGAAGACCAACGAGGCGTACGCGCTGGCGAAGATCAGCGGCCTCAAGTACTGCGAGTTCCTGAACAGGCAGTACGGCACGGACTACATCTCAGTGATGCCGACGAACCTCTACGGCCCCAACGACAACTATCATCCCGAGCACAGCCACGTGCTGCCGGCGCTCATCCGCCGCTTCCACGAGGCCAAGGTCGCCGGGCTGCCGTCTGTCACCTGCTGGGGCGACGGCTCTCCGCTCCGCGAGTTCCTCTACGTGGACGACCTCGCCAACCTCTGCGTGTTCCTGATGAACAACTACAGCGGCAACGAGACCGTCAACGCCGGCACCGGCAAAGAGCTGACCATCAAGGCCCTCACTGAACTGGTCGCTAAAGTCGTGGGCTACGAGGGTGAAATCAAATGGGACACCACCCGCCCCAACGGTACCCCCCGCAAGCTCCTGGATGTCTCCAAAGCCACCAAACTCGGCTGGACCTACAAAACCGAGCTCGAAGACGGCATCCGCCTCAGCTACCAGGACTTCCTCACCAACCCTATGCGCGCTGAGCGTTAGAATCAAACAAGAAAAACATAATATGGCATCATTCAAGAACAACGGGAAGCTCAAGCTTCTGATTATCGTGGGCACGCGGCCCGAGATCATCCGCCTGGCAGCGGTAATCAACAAGTGCCGCGAATACTTCGACTGCCTGCTGGCGCACACCGGTCAGAATTACGACTACAACCTGAACGGCGTGTTCTTCAAGGACCTCAAGCTGGCTGACCCGGACGTCTATATGGAGGCCGTGGGAGGCGACCTCGGCGAGACGATGGGCAATATCATCGCGAAGAGTTACCAGTTGATGGTCGAGGTTCAGCCGGACGCCGTGCTGGTGCTGGGCGATACGAATAGTTGTTTGAGTGTGATTGGCGCCAAGCGGCTCCACATCCCCATCTTCCATATGGAAGCTGGCAACCGCTGCAAGGACGAGTGCTTGCCGGAGGAGACCAACCGCCGCATCGTGGACATCATTTCCGATGTGAATATGGCGTACAGCGAGCACGCCCGCAGGTATCTGGCCGACACCGGTCTGCCGAAGGAGCGCACCTATGTGACCGGATCGCCGATGGCGGAGGTCCTGCATAACAATCTGGCGGAGATTGAGGCTTCTGACATTCATAAGCGCCTCGGGCTGGAGAAAGGGAAATATATTTTGTTGAGCGCCCACCGCGAGGAGAACATCGACACCGAGAAGAACTTCCTGTCGCTCTTCAATGCCATCAACGAGATGGCGCAGAAGTACGATATGCCGATTCTGTATTCCTGCCACCCCCGCAGCCGCAAACGCCTTGAGGCCGCATCTTGTCATCCTGAGCCCAGTCGAAGGATCTTGTTGGACCCCCGCGTGATTCAGCACGAGCCCCTCGGCTTCCACGACTACAATTGCCTGCAGATGAACGCCTTCTGCGTGGTGAGCGACAGCGGCACCCTGCCTGAAGAGAGTTCCTTCTTCACCTCCGTCGGCCATCCTTTCCCGGCCGTGTGCATCCGCACCTCGACCGAGCGTCCGGAGGCTCTCGACAAGGGTTGCTTCGTCCTCAGCGGCATCGACACCAAGGGCCTCCTCCAGAGCGTAGATGTCGCCGTCAGCCTCATCCGCGACGGCCTTCCTGGCATCCCCGTGCCCGATTACGTGGATGAGAACGTTTCGACCAAAGTCGTCCGCATCATCCAAAGTTACGTCGGCGTAGTAAACAAAATGGTATGGCGAAAATTCTAGTCACTGGCGCCAAGGGGTTCGTCGGCAAGAACCTCTGCTGGGCGCTGAAGAATATCAAGGACGGTAAGGACAGACGGACCCTGAGCCTGTCGAATGGTGTCGATGGTTCGGTCCCTGAGCCTGTCGAAGGGACCTTTACCATCGAGGAGGTCTTCGAGTACGATCTCGATTCCACTCCTGAGGATTTGGATGCCTGGTGCAAGGAGGCCGATTTCGTGTTCAACCTTGCCGGAGTGAACAGGCCGCAGAACCAGGACGAGTTTATGAAGGGCAATTTCGGCTTTGCCAGCACGCTGTTGGATACGCTGAAGAAGTATAGCAATACTTGCCCTGTGATGCTTAGCAGTTCCCAGCAGGCTTCGCTGACGGGCCGATTCGGCAACTCCGAGTACGGACGCTCGAAGAAAGCAGGAGAGGACCTGTTCCTGGAGTACGGTGCCGAGACGGGCGCAAAAGTGCTTGTATACCGTTTCCCGAATCTCTTCGGCAAATGGTGCCGGCCGAATTACAACTCTGCCGTTGCAACCTTCTGCAATGCTTTTGCGAATGACCTGCCATATACTGTCAATGATCCCAGCGTAGAACTGGAACTCCTTTACATCGACGACCTCGTTGACGAAATGCTCTCCGCCCTCCAGGGCCAGGAGCATCATTGCGAGTTCGAAGGTTTGGAGGTGATCGACAAAGTTGATGGCCGGTATTGCTATTGCCCCGTGACGCATCACGTGACTTTGGGTGAGATAGTCGAGTTGCTTAAATCCTTCGCCGAGCAGCCTAAGACTCTGATGATTCCTGAAATTCCGGCGGGCAGCTTTGCCAAGAAGTTGTATTCGACATATCTGTCGTACCTGCCCTACGAGAAGACCGCTTTCCCTCTGAAAATGAACGTGGACGACAGAGGTTCTTTCACCGAACTGGTTCATACGCACAGTGCTGGTCAGGTTTCGATTAACATCTCCAAGCCCGGCATCACCAAAGGTCAGCACTGGCACAACACCAAGTTTGAGCAGTTCATAGTGGTGAAGGGTCACGGCCTCATCCAGCAGCGCAACCTCAATGACCCTGAGGGCAAAGTGCTTGAGTGGGAGGTCGATGGAGACCATATTCAGGCCGTGCATATGCTTCCTGGCTATACGCACAACATCATCAACCTGAGTGATACTGAAGATCTCGTCACCGTTATGTACTGCAACGAAATCTTCAACCCCAATAAGCCGGACACTTTCTTCGATCCCGTGAAGTAATTAAAAATAAACAATATATGTCAGTATTTAAAGACAAAGTCCTTCTTATTACCGGCGGTACCGGTTCCTTCGGCAACGCGGTTCTGAACCGTTTCCTTCGCACCGACATCGGCGAAATCCGCATCTTCTCCCGCGATGAGAAGAAACAGGACGATATGCGCCACGATTTCCAGGCCCGTATGCCTGAGGTGGCCGGCAAGATAAAATTCTACATCGGCGACGTGCGTAATAAGAGCACGCTGAAGTATGCGATGCAGGGTGTTGACTACGTGTTCCACGCGGCCGCGCTCAAGCAGGTGCCTTCCTGTGAGTTCTTCCCTATGGAGGCCGTGAAGACCAACGTCATCGGTACGGATAACACCCTCGATGCCGCTATTGAAGCTGGCGTCAAGTGCGTCATATGCCTCTCAACCGATAAGGCCGCGTACCCGATCAACGCGATGGGTATTACCAAAGCCATCGAAGAAAAGATTGCGGTGGCCAAGAGTCGCTTGAGCGGCAGCACCAAGATCTGCTGCACCCGTTACGGCAACGTGATGTGCTCTCGTGGCTCTGTGATTCCTCTGTGGATCGACCAGATTCGCAAAGGCAACCCCATCACGCTCACCGAGCCTAAGATGACCCGTTTCATTATGTCGCTCGAAGAGGCGGTGGACCTCGTGCTCTTCGCTTTCGAGAACGGTAAGAATGGCGATATCCTCGTCCAGAAAGCACCCGCCTGCACAATCCAGACCCAGGCCGAGGCCGTGAGAGACCTCTTCAAGCACCAGGCGCCTTTGACGGTCCCTGAGCCTGTCGAAGGGCCTATTCGAAAGGAGCCGGAGATCAAGGTTATCGGTATTCGTCATGGCGAAAAGATGTACGAGACGCTGCTTACGAAAGAAGAGGCTGCGAAGGCCATCGATATGGGTAACTTCTACGCTGTCCCCGCCGACAACCGCGATCTGAACTACGACAAGTATTTCAAGGAGGGTGACGTCAAACGTGCGACCATCGAGGAGTTCAACTCCGACAATACCTATCGCCTGAACCTGGAAGAGACGAAGGCCAAGATTGCTTCGCTCGAGTACATCCAGAACGAACTCAACGGCATCCCTAACATCGTCAAGTAGTGCAGTAGCACATTTTCAGCCCCTACCGCGTTTGCCCTTTGGGGGCGCATGTTGACCATCAGCACGGAATCGTTACTGGATTCGCTATCGACAAGGGTGTGGACCTCTGGTTCGATGTGCGGGACGATAGCGCAGTTGTGCTTGACTCCGAGACATTTACCGGGCACGTGGAGTTCGATATCGCGGCGCCGACGCTGGTGAAGCAGGGGAACTGGGGGGATTACGCCCGCGGTGCGAAGTTCGCGCTGCAGAAGCGGTTCCAGTTGAGCCGAGGCATTAAGGGAGTTATCAAGGGCTCGCTGCCGGTGGGCGGTCTTTCGTCCAGCGCTGCCGTGCTTATCGCCTATGTGATGGCGTTCGCCAAGGCCAACAGCATCACGCTGGCGCAGTTCGAGGTGATGAAGATAGCTTCGGAGGCCGAGCGGGAGTACATCGGGTTGAACAACGGTCTGCTGGATCAGGCGTGCATTGCTCTGGGCAAGAAGGACCAGTTGCTGATGCTGGACTGCGAGAGCAATGAGTATCGGCTAATCCCGAAGAGCCCTGAGATGCCGGAGTTCGAGTTCGGCATCTTCTTCAGCGGGCTGACGCGTTCGCTGATGAGTTCCGACTACAACCTCCGCGTGACTGAGTGCAAAACGGCCGCGTGGATTGTGCAGGCCTACGAAAACGTGCCGCTGAAGGAGCACGGGAAGACTTTCCTGCGCGACGTCTCTGAGGGGATGTTCAAGCGTCACCGCGACGAGATGCCTCCGCGCTTCGTCCGCCGTGCCGAGCATTTCTTCTCCGAGCACAAGCGGGTGCGGGAGGGGATTACGGCCTGGGAGACGGGGAATCTGGAGTGGTTCGGGAGTCTTAGTAAGGCGTCCTGCGAGAGTTCGATACATAATTACGAGTGCGGTTCGCCGGAGTTGATAGCGATTTACGAGGCTATGTTGACTACGGACGGTATTTATGGCGGCAGGTTCAGTGGCGCCGGCTTCAAGGGAGCTTGCATTGCGCTGGTGGATCCTTCCAAGAAAGAGAGTATAGAGAAAGAGATAACCGAGAAATACCTCGCCAAGTTCCCCCAGTACAAGAATTCCTTCAAGGTCTTCTTCTGCAAGAGTGACGACGGAGCAAGATTCGTATGAAAACCATTGTAATTGCCGCAGGCTACGCCACCAGGTTGGGGGACCTTACAAAGAACTTCCCCAAACCCCTTCTGCAGATTGGCTCAAACACCATTCTGGGGCGTATGCTGGACGATATTGATAAGATTCCGGAGATTGATGAGCATATCATCATTTCTAACGGCCGCTTTGCAGATATCTTCCAGTCCTGGGCAGACAAACAAAACTACAGCAGGCCGATTACAGTTGTCAATGATGGCACCTTCACCAACGAGACACGTTTGGGGGCAGTCTGTGACTTACTGTTTGCGATGGAGAAACTGAGCATAGATGACGACCTTCTGGTAGTAGCGGCCGACAATATATTGGATTTCAGCTTCCAAGGTTTTGTTGACTATGCATATGGTAAGGGAACGTCATGCATTATGTGCCACCAGCAGCCGAGCATCGAGAAACTGCAGCGCACTGGTGTGATTGTAGTGGATGAAAATATGAAGGTGCTGAATATGGAGGAAAAACCGCAGGTGCCAAATACTACGTGGGCCGTGCCGCCGTTCTATATCTACCTGAAGAGGGACCTGGATCTGGTGCGCCACTCCGTTGAAAATGGCTGCGGTAAAGATGCCCCAGGCAACCTCGCACATTATATGGTGGAGCACACAACGATGCACGCCTGGCCCATGCCCGCGGGCCGTTTCGACATCGGCAGCCTCGACACCTACGAAGAAGCCAGGAAGCGGTATGCGTAATAGAGGTGAAAAAAGAGTGCCACATAAACGCAGCACTCTTCAGTTAATGCCCTTTCTCAAGGGGCCATCTTATCTTACTTTGCAAAGATAGAGCATTTTTGTATAAAAGGAGACTAGCAACTGGATTTTTTGAGGTTTTTTTAGAAGTAGATAGGTGAGGTGCTACTTCCGGTCCAGGGGATGGACCGGTAGGAGCGAAAATGGGGGTAAAATGATACTACCGGTCCAAGAGGTGGACCGGAAGGAGCAGTAAAGGAGAAAAATAGTGCAATGAAAAATATACTGGTGACCGGCGGGGCCGGGTTTATTGGAAGTAATCTGATTAAGCGGCTGTTCAAGGATGGGTTATCTGTCATTTTGAGCGGAGCCGAAGGCGAAGTCGAAAAATCTCTGACGATTGTAAACATCGACAATCTGAACGATTATTACGATCCGTCGCTGAAGGAGTACAGGCTGGTAGAGTTGGAGAAGCTTGTGCCGGCGGGGGTGGAGTATAAGTTTGTGAAGGGGTCGATCGCCGACAGGGAACTGATCAACTGGCTGTTTGAGACGTATAAGTTCGACATCGTCGTGAACCTTGCGGCCCAGGCTGGTGTTCGCTATAGCATTGAGAATCCGGATGTTTACATTGAATCCAATATCATCGGGTTCTACAATATCCTGGAGGCGTGCCGTCACCACCCAGTGGAGCATTTGGTTTACGCCAGCAGCTCCAGCGTCTACGGCGGCAACAAGAAGGTGCCGTTCAGCACTGACGACCGGGTGGATAATCCCGTCTCACTGTACGCAGCCACCAAGAAGAGCAACGAACTGATGGCGCACTGCTACAGCAAACTCTATGATATCCCTTCCACTGGCCTGCGGTTTTTCACTGTGTACGGCCCTGCCGGCCGGCCCGATATGGCGTACTTTGGGTTTACTAACAAGTTGCTGAAGGGTCAGACCATACAGATATACAATTACGGCAATTGCCGGCGGGATTTCACTTACGTTGATGACATCGTTGAGGGCATTGTGCGCGTGATGGCGAAGGCACCGGAGCGCAGGAAAGGGGAGGACGGGCTGCCGGTGCCGCCGTACGCTATATATAATATAGGTGGAGGTCAGCCCGAGAATCTGCTCGATTTCGTGAACATCCTGCAGGAGGAACTCGTCCGCGCAGGCGTGCTGCCGGCCGACTACGACTTCGACGCCCACAAGCAGCTCGTCCCGATGCAGCCCGGCGACGTGCCCACCACCTACGCCGACTCCACCGCCCTCGAGCGCGACTTCGGCTTCACCCCCAAGATCCCCCTCCGCGAAGGCCTCCGCCACTTCGCCGAATGGTACAAAGAGTATTACGGATAAACAAAAGGGCCCCCAGTGGTGGGCGCCCTTTGACCGGATGGTTGAAAGAACTTGGATGTTTAATCCTAGTTAACGTCAGCTTCTCAGCAAACGTTTCCTAACGATCTCCTTGGCAACCACAAAGAGTTTTGAGATACTCCTCGTAACCTTTGTTTCAGCAATCTGGTGCTTATGCTCCAGCGAGAAACCAAAGGAAAAATTGGTCTTGAACTTGATCATACGTGCTTAATGGTAATTGGTGTTACAGATAATCCACTGGAATGAATGAAAGAACTACATCATCCGGTTTTTGTAAAAAACAAGAGTGCCACTAAATAGCAGCACTCTTCAGTTAATGCCCTTTCTCAAGGGGCTCACCATTAAACTCGTACTGCAAAGATACATAAGTTTTTTATAACTCCAATCATCAAATTAAAGATCTTTTGTATCGCAAGATAAGGATAGTTATCCGTGTTTTCTAATAACGCAACGCTTATGTTATAAGTCGCTGAAATGCAGTGGGGCTTTTGGTGAAAGTAGTGAAAAACAGCTTGTTTTTTTGAAGATATGATAGAATTCAAGGTCAGTACCCACGGGGCAGAGGTGCAGAGTCTGCAGAAGGATGGTAAGGAATACCTGTGGCACGGAGATGCCTCGGACCCTGGTGCGGCATAACCGACCCCGTCGGCTTCACCGGCGACCTCAAGGACCGCTACCTGAACCACAGCCTGAAGCCGAGGGAGACCTTTGAGTTTACGTACTGGATAGAGTTTTAATAGCGTATGACTAAACTAAATGATGCAGACCACGCCGCCCAGATGGCGGATATGAAGAGTTTCGATGAGCAGATGCCGTCGGTGGGGATTTTCTGGTATGATCCCGAGGACCACTCGCTGTTCGGCGTGCGGAAGAAGGAGCTCACGCCACGAGAGGTGGAAGAGGCGGCTGAGAAGGGGAAACCCTTCATCAACTATCCGCAACTGCACCGGCAGGTGTGGGCCAAAGAGTATTTTCGTGCCCAGGCCAAGCACTCCGAGACCAAGTACAAGGGCGACTATACCCGGATTCCCCGTGGCCGCGTTGCTTGGACCATCGATAAGTTCATTGTGCTGGTGGGCCATTGGGCCGAACCTATTCAGGAAGAACTCACAGAGTTGATCGAAAAAGAGTTCGCCCTCCCGTACTTCGAGTTCGTCTACGACGAGCACTGGGACCTTGGCCACGGCTGGAGCGGCGATATGCCCGGAAGCCGGTAGAAAGATTTAGTTTTACTTATTGGATAGAGATAGAATAATGGGTGTTTACGAAGAACAAATAGTGCCGATCAAGATTTCGCGATTGGCGGAGTATGTATCCAGGAGGAAGCGTATTTCTCTGGATGAAGCCCTTGTGTATGTATATTCCAATCCTATGTATGATAGGCTATATGACGAAGGTGCCAAGTGGTGGTATCTGAGTGCCGAGGCGCTTTATGATGAGTTTGAGTCAGCACGCAATGCCGGAATCAGGAGCATAACAAACGAAGAGTTCGAGTTCTACACCTATTGCTTGGAAAAATATGCACTGGCAAAAGGCCTGACTGGTCTCCAGGCTCTTGCCCTGCTGAAGCGCTATGGCGCGGATGATTATCTGATTGATCATTACGACTTGCTTCATACACAAGGCACAGGATATGTGATTGATGAGTTGGATCGCTTTATTCAGAGGAGGAAAAGAAGATGAGACTGTATCACGGTTCTAATGTTGAGGTTCACAAGCCCAGCCTCCGTAAGAGCAGAAAGAAGACGGACTTTGGCCGAGGCTTTTATACAACAACCCAGAAGGAGCAAGCCGAGCACTGGACCTCCATCAAGATAGATAGGGCAAAAACAGGACGCCGAGTCGTGTCGGTTTTTGAGGTGGACGATAAGATTCTGGCTGATCATGATCTGAAAATTCGCGAGTTCCACGGTCCTGACGAGGACTGGCTGAAATTCGTGGTTGATAGTCGTAAAGGCATAGAACACGACTACGATTTAGTGTTTGGTCCCGTAGCTAATGATAAAGTATTCACCGTAGTGAACCTTTATGAAAGCGGTGTTCTGGACGCCCCTGCGGCCATTGCAGAGCTCAAGGCGTATAAAACCTACAACCAACTCTCTTTCCATTCATCACGTGTTCTTCATGCCCTGCGGTTCGTAGAGAGTTATGAAGTCAGTGAATAGTTTTTATTTCGATATATATACATAACAATGATAGATCAGAGCAATAGAAAATCAACGAGTGGCGAGGCGCTCCTCAACAGCGAGGGTGGCTTCACGGCATTCAGCTTCGGAGGTTACAACATCCGTTTCCGGTCACCTTACAGCCTGGAGCGGTATGTTGATGTGCTCAAGTGGGATAACGGCTATCTGGTGGTGCTTGCTAAGTACAGCCACAATGCCGAGCCTGAGGAAGAATACATCGACCTCAAGCCAATCCTCGAAGGTCTGTACATTGACCCTGCATCTTTCCTTAAGCCAATTAAAAACGTACGCGTAGCTTATGCTTGATATAAAGACCATTGCCGATCAGGCAAACGTAATAGTGAACGGTTATGCCTTTACCCGTGAAAATGACCGGATTCTTCCTGTTGGCGCTTATATAGGCGCAAGGCAGTTGACGATGCTTTCTGGGCGGGAAGTTACGTTGGAGTCGTTCTACAAATAGTGTTGTTTATTCATAGAATTATGATTGATAGTGTAGAAATAAAGAATTTCAGAGGAATCCATCATGGAAGAATAGATGGGTTGTCTCGGGTGAATCTTTTCTTCGGAAAGAACAATTGCGGCAAGTCTTCGTTGCTCGAAGCTTTGTTTTTGGCTTGCGGCCAGTCCAATCCGCTGTTGCCGGCCACCATCAATGTCATGCGAGCCTATAACCGGCTCACGGAAACAGATATGCTCTATTTCTTCTATCAGATGGATGCTGCAAGGGGGATTGAAATCTTGACGAGAGGCAACCAGGAGCGCCACCTGTCCATTTCAGCTTTCAACGAAGCCGCAGAAATGTACGCAGGTAGTATCTCCACCGAGATAGCGCACCGCTACGGTCTTCGGATGAAGTTCAGCACCAACGATGGTGAGTACTCTTCCGAGGTTCTTTATGATGTGAGTAAGTCGAATCACGTTGAGCAAAAGGCACAGTTGGATGGTCGATATACAGAAAAACTGAAGTGTGTCTATCTAAGTCCGAGGTACGATTCCAATGCCTCTGCCGAAGGACTTCAGAATATATATCTCAATAAAGACGAGGCTTTTTTGGCCGATGCTTTGAAGATACTGGAACCTAATGCAAAGGACCCGGTTTTTATGGACAACGTGATGCTTGTTGACGTTGGACTCTCACAGCGTATCCCCATCAATCTGATGGGTGACGGCATCCGCAAGATTGTGTCATTTCTCACTAGTATCTACGCCTGTCGTGGCGGTGTGGTGCTGATGGACGAGTTGAGCAACGGTTTCCACTACTCGGTGATGAAACCTATGTGGGACATTGTGATACGAGCCGCCATCCGGAACGATGTTCAGATTTTTGCTACCACACACGATGAAGACTCCATCAAGGGTTTCCAAGAGGCGGCTCAGGCGCTAAAAGAAGAGAATAGTCAGAATTTGGCATCTGCTTTCAAACTGCAACGGATAGCTGGCGATGAATTGAAGTCGTATCGTTTCTCCATCGATCAGTTAGGCAATGCCATAGAGCAAGAAACAGAGGTGAGATAAGGAGAACGCAGACATGGTCAAGATATTCATTGAAGGGAAAGAGAAGAGCGTGCCCGAGAGTGACTTTCTCCGTGCCATACTCAATCATATTGGCGTGCCATCCGACAAGTACGAAATAGTACATACTGGCGGCTATACCAACCTGATGGATTCGGATAAGATGCCAAACATTACAGTGCTTCAGGCCAACACCGATGCCGGAGGCAAAAACCTTGTCATTTTCGATGCCGATACCGACAAGAACAATGGCGGCTTTTCTGTCCGTCGTGACGAATTGATTCATCGTCGCGATGAACTGGGTCTTGATTTCGATTTGTTCCTTTGGCCCAACAATGGCGATGACGGTGATGTCGAGGTACTTATGGAGAGTATTGCCCGCAAAGACCTGTACCCTGAGTTCTTCGACTGCTTTGTTAAGTATGAGCATTGCATGTCCCAGCGCAAGAACGGCAAAGGCGAACCTTTCTATAGCACCCCAAACCGCAAGGGAAAGCTCCACACCTATTTCAATGCTTTGCCCATATCCAACACCAAGAAGAGCAAGTTTGGAAGCGGACAGTGGCGTTGGAGCGACCCTGAGATATGGAATCTTGATTCCGATACGTTGAAACCAGTCAAAGACTTTCTGTCAAAATATCTGCTTCATGGATAATAACAAGTGGACATCCGAAGCTGTAAGCAATGCCGTATTGGGCAACAGCCAGCATCTTGAGATAGTTGTAAGTAACTATTTCCGGGCATTTATTGACCAACTTGGCGAATACGAAATCAGCATTCAGGGCATAGCCAGTACCGACCAGCTCCACCAGAGAGTGCTGGAGGGAATTGATAATCTGGAGTCTTTGCGCAAGGACTTCGTTTCGGTAGTTGAGATGTTGGCCCCGAGTAAGCACCCATACCTGAAACGCTATCTTCCCGGCTTCTTCGAGAGATTGCTCAATTTCTACGAAGCTGTTGGCATTAACCTATATACGGGAACAACAGCCGACGTACTCCGCAACGACCACTATCGTTTTTTCAACCAGTATCTGTTTGTATCCTTGACAGCCTTGTTGGTTGAATATCGGTGTTTCGATGCCCTTCAGGCTATACTTCGCGCTAAGTTCAAGGTTTACTATAAGTCATTCGGCATGGTGCGTGAAGTCAATTTCATGCGCTTTCGCGAGTATAATTACACCCTTAATGAGTTTCTGAATACCAGTCAACCCAAGCGCATCAGTGTCACTGCCGATTATATAGCGAAGTATTCCGGTGGCGTTGAATTCCCCAAATTGATCAAGGCCGACATCCTTCTTTACTACATCTCACTTTGGAATCCCTCCAACGAGATTCTGGACCCTTACTGGTATCCCGAACTCAGTGTTTATAACCGAGAGAACGAGATACTTCCGTATATGCAGTCCAAGGAATATTTCGACGAGGCGAAAGTTCTGTTTGGAGTCAATACCGTGGCGCAATTCAAGGATTTGCTTGATAATACCGAAGACCGATTGCAAGGAAGAGGTCTATTTCGTGTGCCTAAGATTAAGACTGGATTGATGTATGATTCGGTTGGAAGTGGAGAATGAAAACTATCAAGGGCGACTTATAGGGGCTGGAGGAGTTTATGCGGGAGGCGATGCTTGCCGAGAATTGTCAGGGGAGAAGAAAGATGAGATGGCTCGATTGGAGAAGATTCGCTTGAAGGAGGTTGAGGTGAGGGTTATGGGGCTACTTGATTATTGGGGCTGTTTGGATAGATAGGGACAGTCGTAAATTGTTGAAAACTTTATAACAAATTGATTGATAAATTGTTAGAAATTTTGTATCTTTGATATGAGGAATAAAAATTCCTCCGAACACC
>DBYB01000024.1:21057-32915 GCA_002309995.1 Bacteroidales bacterium UBA1197 | reverse complement strand
CGTCTGGATCCGCCGGACGGCCTGCCGCGCTTCTGCTTCCCTCCTTCGCTGGACCTGCTGCAGGCCTATGAAGGCAGCCGCCACGAAGTGTCCACCGAGGAACTTATGCGCAACCGCAACAAGATACGCGCAGCCCTCGCCAACTATAGGATTCAGGTGAACGACGTCACCGCCATAGTGGGCCCGACCGTTACCCTTTACAAGGTATATCCCGCCCCGGGAGTGAAGATTGCAGACATCAAGAAACTTCAGGAAGATATTGCTATGTCGCTGAGGGCCAAGGGCGTGCGCGTGGTCACTCTGGAAGACTCCGTGGGTATTGAAGTCGCCAACGACTTCTCCTCCATCGTGCCTCTCAAGGCCCTGTTGAACGACGATGCCTTCCGCAACAGCAAGGCCGAACTGCCGGTGGCCATAGGCTACACCATCACCCAGAAGGTTAAGGTGTTCGACCTGTCCGATGCGCCCCATCTCCTCATCGCAGGTGCTACCAAGCAGGGTAAGTCAGTGGGCCTCAATGTGATAGTAAGTTCGCTCCTGTACAGTAAACATCCTTCCGAACTGAAGTTCGTGTTCATCGATCCCAAGATGGTCGAGTTCTCGTCGTACGCCCAGTTGCTGCATCACTATCTTGCCGTGCTGCCCACCGCCGCCAACGATGAAGATGAGCTCAACAGCGCCATCGTCAAGAAGCCTAAGGACGCGGAGAAGGTGCTCCGTTCCGTATGCATAGAGATGGACGAGCGTTACGAGCTGCTGTCCAAGGCCGGCGTGAACAAGATTACGCTCTACAACGACAAGTTCAAGCAGCACCACCTGCGCAGCGACCAGGGCCACCGTTTCCTGCCTTACCTGGTAGTCGTGGTTGATGAGTATGCCGACCTTACGATGACCAGCGGCGGAGGTCCCGAGGCCAAGGCTGCCGGCCGCAGCATCACCGGTTCCATCATCCGCCTTGCCCAGAAGGGCCGTGCCGCCGGTATCCACGTTATTTTGGCTACCCAGAGGCCTTCCGTGGACGTGATTTCCGGCCTCATCAAGAGTAACTTCCCTATGCGCATTGCCTTCCGCGTTGCCTCCAGGGTTGACTCGATGACCATACTCGACGCCCCCGGAGCCGAAAAACTCATAGGCAAGGGCGATATGCTCTTCTCTGCCGGCATCGACACTGAGCGTATCCAGTGCGGCTACGTGAGCGGAGAGGAGATAGACAGCATAACAGACTTCATCAGCGACCAGCAGGGTTACGCAAAGAGTTATAACACACCGTATTATCTGCCCGACGTGGAAGAGGCCGGCAGCGAAGGCGGCAGTGGCGGAGGCGGCGATATGGGCGACCTCGACGAGCGTTTCCGCGAAGCGGCCGAACTGGTCGTCACTACGCAGAAAGCCTCTACTTCTTATCTGCAGACGCGTCTCGGTATGGGATTTGCGAAAGCTGCACGTGTAATGGGACAGCTGGAGACGGCGGGAGTCGTAGGACCTCAGGAGGGCGCCAAGCCCAGGCAGGTACTCGTTCCCGACCTGAGCAGTCTCCAGAGCCTGTTGGACAGCTTGGTAAAATGAAAAGATTCTTCTTATCCGTCCTGCTTGCTGCCGTGAGCCTTTCGCTTGCGGCGCAGAGCAGTGCGGAGTATATCAAGGCAATGCTTGCCGGCAACCGTGTGAGTTTCAATTACAACCTGGGCGTCAAAGGCTCGGCTCCCGTAAAGATGAACGGCAAGGCCGTAATCGACGGCGACTGCTACAGCGTTGTGGGCAACGGCATTGAGATGTACTGCGACGGCGCCACCAAATGGGTGGTTGACAGGGAGGCCAAAGAGGTTTACGTGGAATCTGCCGAAGGCACCCGCGATTTTCTGGCCGACACCGCCTCTTGGATCGGCAACGTATCGGACCTGAAATACGGCGACGGTACCGCGTCGGGTACGTACTACAATGAAGAACAGAACGTTACCTTCACTTTCAAGTTCAGTTCCATCACCCCGTCGCCGCTGAGCGGCAGCACTGCCGGCTTCGTGTTCGACACTGCCGCGCTTGGCTCGGACTGGGTAATTACCGACCTGCGATGAAAATCTGCGTGGGACTTTCCGGAGGCGTTGACTCCAGCGTTGCGGCCCTGTTGCTCAAGCAGCAGGGCTACGATGTCTTTGCTATGTTCATGCAGAACTGGCACGACACCGAAGGCACGCTCCACGGCGACTGCGAGTGGGAGGAAGACAAGTTCGTGGCGGAGCTCGTGGCTCGAAAGATAGGTATTCCTTTCTATTTCGTGGACCTTTCGGGGGAGTACCGCAAGCGCGTGGTGGACTATATGTTCGACGAATACGCACGCGGCCGAACTCCAAATCCCGACGTGCTCTGCAACCGTGAAATCAAGTTCGACGCCTTTCTGAAGAAGGCGCAGGAACTGGGAGCCGATATGGTGGCCACCGGGCATTATTGCCGCAAGGAACAGGCCTCCGACGGCACCTGGAAGCTGCTGGAGGGAATTGACCCCGGCAAAGACCAGAGTTACTTCCTCTGCCAGCTCAACCAGGAGCAGCTCTCCAAGGCGCTGTTTCCCATAGGCGGGATGCTCAAGCAGGAGGTGCGGGCGCTGGCCGCAGAAGCGGATCTGCCGTCAGCCGACAAAAAGGATTCGCAAGGTATCTGCTTTGTGGGCAAAGTTGACCTGCCGGTGTTCCTGCAGCAGAAGCTCAAGTCCGTGGAGGGCGATGTGGTTGAGGTGTTCGATGCCTGGTACGAGGCTTCGCCGCAGTATGCTGCGCAGAAGTCTCTGCTGGAGCAGGCGTCCGCCGGCGGCTGGGGCTCCCTGACGACGGACCAGCTTATGTCGCTTGCCGCCCCGTACGACTACAGTTCCATTCAGTTCGAGACGGAAACCTATCGCTCCGGCAAGAAACATATCAAGAAAACGCGTTTCAAGCCCAATCCGTTCGGCGTGATTGCCGGACGCCACGAGGGCGCACAGTTCTATACCAACGGCCAGCGCAAGGGCCTCGCCATCGGCGGTCACGCCAGCCCGCTCTTCGTCATCGGTACGGATATAGAGAGCAACCGCGTTTACGTGGGCGAGGGTGAAGAGCATCCCGGCCTTTTCCGTAGCGTGCTGCGTGTGGCACCGGACGAAATCAGGTGGATAAGGCCTATTAATGCTTTACAGCCGGGTGCCGTGCGCCGCTGCCGCTGCCGCATCCGCTATCGCCAGGAACTGCAGGACGCAACATTGCTGATGCGTGACGCCGGGCTCTTCGTCTGTTTCGACAAGCCACAGCGGAGCATCACCCCTGGCCAGTTCGCCGCGTTCTACGAACTCCCCGACCCCTCCGACCCGTACGACGCTCCCGAACTCCTCGGCAGCGGCACAATCGATTCATAATGAGAACTACTGAACAGGAATCCAATTACAACGGACTCGAGAATATGTCCGTGACCGAACTCCTCAATGCCATCAACAGCGAAGACAGGAGCGTGCCGGATGCTGTGGAGAATGCCATACCCAGCATCGCTGATGTGATAGAGGAGATTACCGCGCGAATGGAGCGCGGAGGCCGCGTATTCTATATGGGAGCCGGTACGAGCGGCCGCATCGGAATCATAGACGCATCGGAGATTCCTCCTACCTATGGAGTCGAGGGCAAGTTCATTGGCATAATCGCCGGGGGCGACAAGGCCATACGCGCCGCCCAGGAAGGGGCGGAAGACAATCCCGAGCAGGGAGCGAAGGACATTCTGGCCTTTGGCCCGGGGCCATTGGATACTGTAATCGGCATTACCGCGTCGGGCGGCGCGCCTTATGTGCTGGGGGCCATCCGTGCCGCCAGGCAGGCGGGGTCGTTTACCTCCTGCGTCACCTGTAACCAGGGGGCTCCGGTGGCTGCCGAGGTGGATATTCCTATAATCGCTGTGGTCGGGCCCGAGTTCGTCACCGGCAGCACCCGTATGAAGTCGGGCACTGCCGCCAAACTCATCCTGAATATGATTTCCACCTCCGTGATGATACGTCTGGGCCACGTGCACGGCAACCGGATGGTGGATATGCAGCTCACCAACCAGAAGCTGGTTGACCGTGGGACGCGGATGATTATGAAAGAGACCGGCGAAACCGATTACGAGAAGGCCCGCGAGCTGCTCCTGGAGCACGGCACCGTGCGCAAGGCGGTGGAGGCTTACGAATCTTCCCGCTAGAATCCTTCTGAATACCAGATTCCGTCTGCACTGATGAGGCAGGCTTCCACCGTGGGGTGAGACTCCACGAAGGCGCGCGCCTGCTCCGGCCCTGCCACCATAAAGTAAGTGGCAAGGGCGTCGGCCTCGGCTGCCGTCGGAGCTATCACGGTGGCGCTCAGTAGGTTATGTTCTACGGGACGGCCTGTGCGGGGGTCTATGGTGTGGGAGTATTTCTTCCCGTCGGAATAATAGTACTTGCGGTAGTTCCCGGAGGTCACGACTCCGTGAGCGCCGCCGTCGGAGCGCCAGATGCCGGAGATCTTCGATCCGGGTGTGTCGTTCCCGTCATCCGGGGTATCAATCCCTAAGGTCCAGCCCATCCCTTTGGAGTTAAGCCCGTCGCAGTAGATCTCGCCAATGTCTACCAGCATGTCCTTTATTCCCAGCGAATGGAGATATTCCGCCACGAGGTCGCAGGTGTAGCCCTGGGCTATTGCGTTGAAATTGAGGACTTCCCGCCGGCGGCTGCGCTCCATCGCCCTGGATATTGCCTCGGGCGAGGGCAGACTGTCTGCCGTGAAGCCGAAGCCCCATACATCGAACAGCGGCCCGGCGGCCACGTCGAAGGCCCCGCCGCTCAGTTCGCGGTAGTGCTCTGCCAGGGCTTCCATCTCGCGGAACATATCGTTCAGTTCCACCGCTTCGCCGGCGTTGCGGCGGCTCAGCAGCGATTTGCGGTTGTAGCCGGAAAGGGTGGTGTCCACGGCTTCCAATATTGCTTCCACTCCGATTTTCACTTCTGTGCGGCTGGCGTGCGTTCCGGCGCTGTTGTATTGTATGCGGTACAGGCCTCCCTGGGCAAAGCCTTCGATGGTTTCGTAGCGCGGAGAGCACGAGGCGAATGTCAAAACGGCCAGTATGGCGGGCAGAAAGCGGTTTTTCATCTTCATTTGGGCAAAGTATTTGCACAAAGATAGAGGAATTTACCTTAAAATTATGCATATTTGCAATTTGTAACTCCATAAAAATGAAACTTCGTTTACACCGTATACTGGCTTTTGCGCTGTTGTCCGTGCTCTTTTTCCAAGCTTGCAAGGAAGAAGAAGAGACCAAGGAGTATATGAATGGCTCCATCAGTATGGATTATTCAATGCCTCCGTACGTTCGTCCCGGAGAGAAGTACAGTTTCAGCCCCAGCGGCATCACCGCGCCCGACGGCACCGACGTGATGTACTATTTCACGGCCCCTGTCACCAATGTCAAGGATACCCTGAAGGACGGCAGGAAGACGTTTATGTACGAAGTCCCCGACACCCTCGGCACCTTCAGCCTTTACTGCACTGCTTATCCCGTGCAGTCTTCCGACAAGTATTACGTGAGCACCGCTTCAGTTACCTTCGTGATAGTGAGCGATGCATTCGGCAGAGGGTCGGTTTCCGACATTATCCACGGTCTGGACGAGACTGTTGAGGTGCTTGACGGCCGTCAGTATTATGTCCGCAACCTGGGTGGCCAGAAGTGGCTGGGCAGCAACCTCGCCATCATCGACCGCGACTCCGAAGAGAAGGAGATCTTCGGCCGCTCCTATATGAGCAGTCCTGCTATGCAGTATGTGTTCGGCGGCTATTATACCTGGAACGAGGCCCGGAAGGCTTGCCCTTCCGGCTGGCACTTGCCTACGGATGCAGAGTGGGTGCAACTGCTCAAGACGGTTGGCGCTCCGGCCGCACTTGAGCCTCTCAAGGACTCTCCCAGCGGGGCTGGCAAGTTGATGTGCAAGGCCCGCTTCAACAAGACCATCATGTGGGATTATTATCGTGAAGTCGACATCAATGACGTCTCGATATCCGCCATCCCTGTGGGCTATGCCGACATCACCGGCGGTAAATACAGTTTCAAAGGTTATTCCGACTATGCGGTTTTCTGGACTGCCGACGAATTCGAAGGCAAGGGAGTTTACCGCTATATTTTTAAACAGTATGACAATGTGTTCGTTGGCACCGCCGATAAGGATGCGTTTGCCGCGAGTGTAAGGTGCATCAGGTAATCAACTGAGATGGAAGACAGGAAATCGATAGACAAGGCCGCTCAGCATGTCTTCGACGTGATGGCCAAAAGGGTCTCCGAAGAGGACCTTGCGAGGATTAAGGACGCCTATGCAATGGCGTCGGTTGCGCACGAAGGTCAGAAGCGCAATACCGGAGAACCGTATATCATACATCCTGTCGCCGTGGCCTGCATAGCCGCGGAAGAACTTGAACTTGACGCCAACACCGTCATAGCAGCTTTCCTTCACGACGTTGTGGAGGATACCGACTACACACTGGAAGACATACGCAAGCGCTTCGGCGACGACGTGGCCTTCCTGGTAGATGTGGTGACCAAGCGCAAGAAGCACAACTACGAGTTCACCAAGCAGGTAGATAATTACCGCCAGATCCTGGAGTCCGTCCACTTCGATATCCGCGCTCTCCTCGTAAAACTCAGCGACCGCCTGCACAATATGCGCACGCTCGACAGTATGCGCCCCGACAAGCAGATGAAGATTGCCGGCGAGACCGACTTCTTCTACGCTCCGCTGGCCGGCCGCCTGGGACTTTATCACGTCAAGACGGAACTGGAGAACCTGTCGTTCCGCTTCCGCTGTCCCAGGGAGTACGAGTCCATAGTGCGCCAGCTGGAGGAGGACAAGAAACGCACCGAGGCGTCCGTGAACCAGTTTACGAACGAGATACGCGAGATTCTGGACAGTGTCGGCTGTATCAAGGCACGCATCCAGGTGCGTTACCGCAAGCCATACAGTATGTGGAGGGAGATGCGGGAGCACCAGTGCGACTTCGCCCGCGTGGAGTTCAAGCACTTCGTCCGCATCATCTACGAACCCATAACCGAGTGGATGCGTTCGCGGAATGCGGAGAAGGACACGAGTCTGTTCATCTATTCCTGCCTGTCGGACCATTTCCTGGAGCGTCCCTCCAGCATAGTCAATTATATCGACCATCCCAAAGACAACGGCTACCAGAGCTTCCACGTGCAGATGCTCAACAAGTCAGGCGTCTGGGAGGAACTGCATATCGCTTCTGAGCGTATGCATCGCAACGCCCGTCTGGGCTGCGTGGTGGAGCGCGACGAGAGTTGGCTGGAGCGTTTCAAGGAGGTGCTCCAGAACATTGCAGGCAGCGGCGACGGTTACATTTTTATGGACGGCGTGAGTTCGTCGCTGTACAACGAAGACATCCTGGCGTTCACGCCCAAGGGCAAGGGTATCATACTCCCCAAGGGGGCTACGGCGCTGGATTTTGCTTTCGAGGTGCATTCCGAAATCGGCGAACACGCCAAGTACGCCCGCATCAACGGCAGCCTCAAGCCCATCAAGACTCCGCTCAAGCGGGGCGACTGCGTGGAAATCGGCACGTCCGAGGACGTTACGCCCAAGCGCGAGTGGATGTCGTACGCCAAGACCTACAAGGCCCGCCGGCGTCTTCACGACCTGCTCAAAGACGAGGACAACCCTGAATTCATACTCTGCGACAAGTGCCTTCCGCTTCCAGGCGAGGAGGTCATAGGGTTCAAGAACGCCAACGGCGACGTCACCATCCACAGCCGTCATTGCCCCGAGGCCATCAAGCTCGCCTCCGAGAACGGCAACAGCCTGGTATCGGTGGCCTTCACTTCCAGCCCTTCCAAGACTTATCCCGTGACTATCAAGATAGTGGCCATCGACCGCTATCATCTGTTGCGCGATATCATAGACTGCTTCGTGGAGCGCCAGCATCTTTCGATGTCTAGGCTGACTACCAATACCGAGGACGAAATCGTAACCTGCGTCATCGATTTCCCCGTGCATTCGGCTGACGAACTGCACATTACGATGGAAAGCATCTCCGCCATCCCCGGCGTGGACGAGGTGCGCCGCATCACCAAGGCTGAGGAAGAGAAGCAATAGCCTGCAGGCAGAACTCCAGCAACTGAACTGATTCACCGCACGCCCTGGCGAGGAGCGGCGGGCATCCGCATATGGCTTCGAGTGCGGCTGCGGCTACGGCGCTTATTATTATGAACTCGCTCAGCGGCAGGGCTATCAGGTTGGTTATCAGGAAGTATATGGGGAAGGTGCGGAAGTGGAACCAGGCGGCTGGCGCGGTGAAGGCCTGGCAGGAAATCGACAGTGCGGCACTTTTCCAGATTATTCTGATGGGGTCGAAGCGACGGCTCCCGGGGTACCACGATTCAAGGCGTGGGTACAGTATCGTTATGCCCAGCATCGCGAGGTAGGAGAGCTGGAAGCCGGGGGTAGCAATAACTCCTGGTGCTAGTGTTAGTTGTATGGTGAGAGCTATGCAGAAGGTGCCGAGAGGGGAGTGCGCCCTGCCGCTCATCGCCCGGCCCGCCTCGTTGATACATATATAAAGGAAGGCCCTGGTGATGGATGCGGAGGCTCCGGTGGCCAGCGCGTAGAGCCCGCAGATGCCTACTGTGGAAACGCTGCGGGCTAAGCGGGCGGCCGGCGAGTTGCCGATGGGCGACAGCATGCGCCGGATAATTGTGTAGATGACTCCCAGGTGGAGGCCGGAGAGGGCGAGGATATGGGAGGCGCCGCTAGCCCTGAAGGCGCGTATGGTGTCCTGCGGGACTCCGGAGCGGCGGCCGGTGAGTAGGGCTTTTATGATACCGCCGCTGTTGGCGCCGGCGAAGGGGATGCGGTCCAGCAGGTTCGCGAGGCCGTCGGCAAGCGGTGCGGCGAAGGCGGGGGCCGGGTCCGGCGGCAGGAGGGCCGCACTGCACCATCGCATTGCGCCCAGGAAGAAGAACGTCAGATGCAGCGCCGGTCCGCAGGTGCCCTTGCTGCGCGCACAGGCGGCCAGGAGCAGAGCGACTGCGGCGCTACAGGCCAGAGCACCCGCAAAGGGCTCCGCCGCCAGCGCCGCTACAGCCACCCCTGCCGCATAGGAAACGGACAGGGTAATGATTCCTTTTACGTTTTCCACAGTTTGTCGTTTAAGTGCTGCAATTTAGACAAAAAATCATTAAATTTGTAAACTTATTAACACTCCTTATGATAATTCTGGTAATCAATTGCGGCAGCTCTTCAGTGAAGTATCAGCTTCTCGATATGAAGAGCGACGATGTGTATGACATCCTGGCCAAGGGCCTTGTAGAGAAGATAGGCCTTCCCGAAGGAACTATAACCCACAGGCCTACGGGCAAGGAAGGCTTCGTGCGCGACCTCCCCATTCCCGACCACAAAGTTGGAATGAAACTCGTTATGGACGCCCTTGTGGATCCTGTTTACGGCGTCCTAAAGTCCTTCGATGACATTGAGGCTGTTGGCCACAGGATAGTGCAGGGTGCCGATTTCTTCAGCGGAAGCGCCCTCGTGAACGATGACGTGCTGGAGAAGATAGGCATCTGCTGCGACTTTGCTCCGCTCCATAATCCGGCACACCTTCTGGGTATCCACGCAGTCACTGCGGTTCTGCCCGACGTGCCCCAGGTGGTCACCTTCGATACGGCTTTCCATCAGACTATGGAGCCTTACGCATATATGTACGCCTTGCCGTACGAGTATTACGAGAAGTATCACGTCCGCCGTTACGGAGCGCACGGTACGAGCCATCAGTATGTATCCCAGCGCGGCGCCAAGCTGGCGGGCATCGA
This sequence comes from Bacteroidales bacterium UBA1197, assembly GCA_002309995.1. Taxonomy (GTDB): domain Bacteria; phylum Bacteroidota; class Bacteroidia; order Bacteroidales; family UBA932; genus Cryptobacteroides. The sequence goes on along the minus strand of DBYB01000024.1, from coordinate 23,084 downwards.
CCTTAATCACTCCAAGATCATCACCTGCCACATCGGAAACGGCAGTTCCGTCACCGCCATCAAGGACGGAAAGTGCATCGATACCTCTATGGGTTTCACCCCGCTCGAGGGTATGATCATGGGCACCCGCTGCGGTATCATCGACGCCAACATCATCCCGTACATTATGAAGAAGGAGAATCTCACTCCCGACCAGATGACGGAGATTATGAACAAGAAGAGCGGCTTCCTGGGCCTGAGCGGTGTGAGTTCCGACGCCCGCGATATGAACCGCCTGGCCCTCCAGGGCGACCGCAAGGCCAAGATCGTGCTCAAGAAGCTCACGTTCGATATCGTGAAGCTCGTTGGCGGCTATATCGCCGAGATGAACGGCGTCGACCTCATCATCTTCACCGCCGGCATCGGCGAGCACAACCCGCGCCTGCGCCGCCGCGTCTGCGAGCAGCTGGGTTATATGGGCGTCAAGATCGATTCCGAGGTCAACGAGGCAGCCAACTCCGAGACCATCATTTCCGCTCCGGATTCATCCGTGAAGGTGGCGCTCATCCCTACCGACGAGGAGCTGGTCATCGCACGCGACACAATGAGAATAGTATCAACAATAGAAGAATAGCGTTATGATAAAGAATTTCAACGACGTGTTCGATACCCTGAAGGCCAAAGGTATCTGCAAGCGTATGGTAGTGGCCTGGGGCGTTGATGAGCATTCCATCGAGGCCGCTTACAAGGCCGCGGAAATGGGTTTCGTGAAGGTTACCCTGGTCGGAGACGCAGCCCGCATCAGCGAGGTGTGCGACAAGCACGGCCTGGATATCTCCAAGTTTACGATCGTGGACAATCCCGTCGAGCTCAAGGCTGTTGCCCAGGCTGTTCAGCTGGTGCACGACGGCGAGGGCGACGTCCTTATGAAGGGCCTCTGCTCCACCGACAAGTTCCTCCGCGCCATCCTTAACAAGGAAACCGGTCTTCTGCCTCCTAAAGGTCTGCTTTCGCACGTCAGCGTTGTGGAGAATCCCAATTATCCCAAATTGATTTTCTTCTCCGATATGGCAGTGGTGCCTCAGCCCGACTTCCGTCAGAAGGTGAAGATTTCCGGATTCCTGTTGGGCGTTGCCAAGTCGTTCGGTATCGAGAAGCCGAAGATTGCTTTCGTTGCCGCTTCCGAGCAGATGCTTGATTCTATGCCTGCCTGCATCGAGGGTGCTATGCTTGCCAAGATGTGCGACCGTGGACAGATTCCCGGATGCATCGGCGACGGCCCTCTGGCGCTGGACGTCTGCATCGATCCCGAGTCCGTGCAGATCAAGAAACTCAAGAGCGAGGTTGCCGGCGACGCAGACTGCCTGCTGTTCCCGAATATCGAGTCTGCCAACGTGTTCTGGAAGACCAACAGCAAGCTTTGCGTTGGTGTCCGTCAGGCCGGAATGCTTGTGGGTACCACCGCTCCCTGTATCCTTGCCTCCCGTGCCGACAGCGTCGATACCAAGCTGAACTCCATCGCCGAGGCGGTGATGTTCGTCAGTAAGTAAGAAATGCATACAAGAGATGAGAAAATAGCCGCTTTCGGGCGGCTATTGGATGTTATGGACGCGTTGCGGGAGAAGTGCCCGTGGAACGCGGAGCAGACTATGGAGAGCATACGGCGGCTCACTGAGGAGGAGGTGTACGAACTTAGCGACGCCATCCTGAAGGGGGAGACCCAGGCCGTGTGCAAGGAGATAGGCGATCTGCTTTATCATATGGTGTTCTATGCGCGTATTGCCCAGGAGCAGGACCTGTTCGATATCGCCGACTGTCTGGAGAAGATTTGCTCCAAGATGATTTTCCGCCACCCTCACGTGTTCGGCCCTGATGCCGGTAAAGAAGTCACCGCCAAGGAGATTGCCGATACCTGGGAGTTAGTTAAGGCGCGTGAGAAGGGCGGCAACAAGACCGTGATGGAAGGTATCCCCGATGCTATGCCTGCGCTGCTCAAGGCTCTCGCAATGCAGGAGAAAGCCCGCGGCTGCGGCTTCGACTGGGAAAAG
>DBYB01000024.1:19328-20900 GCA_002309995.1 Bacteroidales bacterium UBA1197 | reverse complement strand
CGCTGACGCGAGCCCCCTTCTATCTCCGGATTCCGATTCGCAGGCCTCCAGCCTCTCCGAATCTTTTTCTCCCTATGTTGTCCTACAGGGTACCTCTTCCCTTCAAGGTGTACACGGGAAGCGGAAGTCTGACGAGACTCTTTCGGAGGAGCGGAGCAAGACGGCGAAGCCGGCAGCGACGGAAGAACAGACGGAGGAGTTCGGGGATCTGCTGTTTGCGGTGCTGAATGCGGCGAGGCTGTATGGGGTTGACCCGGAGGCGGCGTTGAACGGAGCCTGCAACAAGTTCCGCCGCCGCTTCAACTATGTTGAGTCAGGAATCCGCTCGCAGGGCCGCTCTCTCGCCGACGCCACCCTCTCCGATATGGACTCCCTCTGGGACGAAGCCAAATCCAAAGGACTCTAATTCCTCCCCACGCTCTCCACGCTCCCCGCGTCATCACCCCTCCCCGCGTCATCACCCCCCCCGTTTTTCGCAACTCCCTCTCCCTCAGCCACTTCCGTATCTCCTATGCGCATTTTTACGCACAGGAGATACAGTTATGTTTGATATTCAGATATTTACGGAAAACGCCTGAATGAGAAAAGAAAGCCGTCCGAACGTTTCCGGAGTACGAAAATGAACGGACGGATTTTTGCTTTGTTCGTGTGCGGGGTTGTTAACAAATTTCTAACCAATTATGACGATTTTTGGTCTGTGTATCTAGTTTTGTTCATGACATGAGCATCACTGTGCCCCCCCATCAAGGCGGCGGTTTACATCCGGTCTCCGATAAAGAGGTTGACAGCGGCCAGGAATTTCTTTCCCTGGAGATAGGGCAGGTTGACGTGGTAGGACTGCGGCCACATGCAGATGGCCTTTCCGGCCATGATCTGGGCAATGCGGTACATCTTCTCCTTGTGCTCCGGCGTATCCCAGACGGGGCCGAAGTACTGTCTTCCCATGGACTGATAGAAATGCGTAAGCATCTTTCTGTCCATGTGGAAAATGTTCCGGAGCAGCGGATTGGGACCGTAGGCGCTCATGTGGGACAGGATGTTGAAATCCAGCAAGGGGTCTCCATAGCCGAAGTCTCCCAAATCTATCCAGTACACTTTACCCTGTGCCGTAATAATGTTGCAGGGATTGAGGTCTCCGTGCAGGCAAGTGGTCGCCGGCTCCAATTCGTCGATATAGCCCGCCAGCCTTTCCTTGATATCATCCGGAATCACCTGGTTCGCCAAAATCATTTCCCGGCTGCGCACCGCAATGCTGTCAAAACAATCCGTTTTGCAGGGGGTGGCGTGAAGGGCTTTGGCATATTCCGCCGCAATGCCGGCCATTTCATCCAGCCGCTCGGGATGATCGGCAATAATCTTTCCCAAAGACTGTTTTCCCTGGATTCGCTGGACCGTCATGCCATAACGTTCCCCGTCGGTGACGAAGTCGTAAGGTTCGGCCGATGGAATCCCCATCTCAAAGACCGCCTTGGAACGGAGGAATTCGTCTTCCGCCTTGCCGGCCGATACGCTGGGCTTGTTCAGTTTAAGGATTACGGAGTCGTCCGTCTTGTTGTAGAAAGATTCACCGAA
>DBYB01000024.1:17475-19193 GCA_002309995.1 Bacteroidales bacterium UBA1197 | reverse complement strand
GCTTGGATATCGGAACTGACGCGGATGATTTCGAATTTTGAAAGAAGTTCCTGAAGTGGAATCCTTGTGTCGATCCTAGGGTACTTCTGTTTTACAAATATAAGATAAAATAATTTATGAACTACCTTTGCTATAGCTTTTGATATACTTGACGGAATATCAGAGAGTTATGGAAACGAAAAAGGACCGCCTCTTTCTGAAGCAGTCCCCTTGTGCGGGCGGTGGGACTCGAACCCACACGCACAGGGCACAAGATCCTAAGTCTTGCTTGTCTACCATTTCAACACGCCCGCAGACAAGACTGCAAATATACTAAAAAGGATCTATTTGCGAATCCTTGAGTCCCAAGAAATAGAGGATTCCGTCCAGACCGATGGTTGAGAGGTTCTGGTCGGCGGTGGCTTTGACCTTGGGCTTGGCGTGGTAGGCGATGCCGAGGCCGGCGAGGCCGAGCATCGGGAGGTCGTTGGCGCCATCGCCCACGGCAACGGACTGCTCCTGGTGGATTCCTTCCATCTGGCAGAGGAACTTGAGGAGCTCCGCCTTGCGGCGTCCGTCAACCACTTCTCCCTGATAGCGGCCTGTGAGTTTGCCGTCTTCTATCTCGAGTTCGTTGGCATACACATAATCGAAGCCGAACTTCTGCTTCAGGTAGTTGCCGAAGTAGGTGAAACCTCCTGAAAGGATGGCGGTCTTGTAGCCCACCATCTTGAGTATACGCATCATACGCTCAAGGCCCTCGTTGAAGGGCATATTGCGTGCGATATCCTCCATCACGCTCACGTCCAGTCCCTTGAGCAGGGCCACGCGGCGGGTGAAGCTCTCCTTGAAATCTATCTCTCCGCGCATTGCGGACTCAGTGATAGCTTTGACCTGAGCCCCCACGCCGGCGCGCTCGGCCAGCTCGTCTATGCACTCCGTGCCAATCAGGGTGGAGTCCATATCGAAGCAGATGAGCCTGCGGCTGCGGCGGTAGATGTCGTCTTTCTGGAAAGAGATGTCGAGGCCGGAGCCGGAACGGGACATAAGCTCCTGCTGGAAGGCGAGGCGCTGCTCGCTATTCAGTTGGCCGCGGATGGACAGTTCTATGCAATACTTGCCGGTGGGGCCCTCCAGCGGCATACGGCCGGTGAGGCGCTTGATGGCGTCGATGTTCAGGCCGTGGCGGGCTATCAGGGCCGACACTTCGGCAATCTCGCTGGCCGTAATCTCCCTGCCCAGCAGGGTCACGATGTAGCGGTTGCGTCCCTGACGGGCCACCCAGGCGTCGTACTGTTCCCGCTCGATGGGCGTAAAGCGTATCTGCACCCCCAGGCGCGTGGCCTCGAAGAGCAGGTCCTTCATAATGAAGCCGGACTGCTCCGTGGTGGTGCGGAACAGGATGCCCATTGTGAGCGACTTGTGTATGTTGGACTGGCCAATGTCGAGGATGAAGGCATCGTAGCGTGCCAGAATCCCAGTGAGACTGGCGGTAATGCCCGGGTTGTCCTCGCCGGATATGTTGACCTGAATGATCTCTATCATAATCCTATGGTCTTGAAGAAGTCGTTACCCTTGTCGTCCACCAGGATGAAGGCGGGGAAATCCTCCACGCGAATCTTCCAGATGGCCTCCATACCGAGTTCGGGATACTCCACGCACTCGATTGACTTGATGTTGTTCTGTGCGAGGATGGCAGCCACGCCTCCGATAGTGCCGAGGTAGAAGCCGCCGTGCTT
>DBYB01000024.1:9482-17385 GCA_002309995.1 Bacteroidales bacterium UBA1197 | reverse complement strand
CCCATCGAGCCGCAGGGATATCCCTCCGGAGTCTTGGCAGGGCCGGCATAGAGAACCGGGTAGTCCTTGAAATACTGCGGCAGGCCTTCGCCGGCGTCGAGACGGGCCTTCAGCTTGGCGTGGGCGATGTCGCGGGCCACGATGATGGTGCCGTTGAGGTTCACGCGGGTGCTCACCGGGTACTTGGTGAGCTCGGCGCGCACGGAATCGATACCCTTGTCGAGGTCGATTACGATTCCCTTAGGGCCTTCGCCGGGACGACGGTACTCTTCGGGAATCAGTTCGGACGGGTTCATATCCATCTTCTCGATCCATACGCCGTCGGCGTTGATTTTCGACTTGATGTTGCGGTCGGCCGAGCAGCTGACGCCCATACCGATGGGGCAGCTGGCGCCGTGGCGAGGCAGACGGATTACGCGGATGTCGTGGGCCAGATACTTGCCGCCGAACTGGGCGCCCAGGCCGATCTTTGCAGCCTCCTTGAGGAGTTTCTGCTCAAGGCCGACGTCGCGGAAAGCGCGGCCGGTCTCGTCGCCAGTGGTGGGCAGGCCGTCGTAGAACTTGATGCTGGCAAGCTTCACGGTGAGGAGGTTCTTCTCCGCTGACGTTCCACCGATGACGAACGCGATGTGGTAAGGAGGGCAGGCCGCCGTGCCCAGGCTCTTCATCTTCTCGATGAGGAACGGGAGGAGGGTGCCTTCGTTCTGGATTGTGGCCTTGGTCATCGGGTAGAAATAGGTCTTGTTGGCGCTGCCGCCTCCCTTGGCGACCATAATGAAGCGGTACTCGTCGCCCTGGGTGGCCTCGATGTCAATCTGTGCGGGCAGGTTGCACTTCGTGTTAACCTCGTTGTACATATCCAGAGGCGCGTTCTGGCTGTAGCGTAGGTTCTCCTGGGTGAAGGTATTGAACACGCCGCGGCTCAGGGCCTCTTCGTCTTCGAAACCGGTCCAGACGGCCTGGCCTTTCTCGCCGTGGATGATGGCTGTGCCGGTATCCTGGCAGAACGGCAGAACGCCCTTTACGGCAGTCTCTGCATTGCGAAGGAACTGCAGGGCGACGTATTTGTCGTTTTCAGATGCCTCGAGGTCGTTCAGTATCTTAGCCACCTGCTCGTTGTGAGAGCGGCGCAGCATAAACTCGCAGTCGTGGAAGGACTGCTGGGCCACGAGCGTGAGAGCCTCCGGCGACACTTCCAGAATGGTCTTATCGCCGAATTTTGATGTCTTCACCAGTTTTTCCGATCCCGGAATCTTGTAATACTCAGTGGTGTCGGGCCCAAGCTGGAACATGGGCGCATATTTGAAGCTTGTTGCCATTATAGTGATTGTATTATTTCTTTCCGTGTATTTGCATTTGACGACGTTTTAAAGCGGATAAAATGCTTCGCTCCGTCATGCGGGTGGTACCGGTAAAGGTTGTTTTGGCTTTCAGTTCAGCCAACGGCATCTCCAGCAGGAGCTTGGCGATACATTCATCGGCAAAAGAGTTTGTAACAGTGTCTATCCCGGAGAAATCCAGCACAACCTTTTCATCTCCGTCCAGAAGCGGGCGGAGGTCAGCCCTGATTTTGGCTCCCAGGAGACGTGTCCCCATGCTGTCTCCGTAATTACTGAACTTGAATACTCTCATAGGCACTTTACCATAGCTTGTCAAGTTGAGGGGCATCATCCAGGAAAAGGTCATCAAATTCCTCTGCCGGATCTGTCCTGTGGTCTACGACCGATGCCGGGTCGATGTCCATATTGGAACGCAGTTCAAAGTATACAATTGTTCCTTGCCAGGGTTCAGACTCCAAGACGGTCAAATCTCCATTGGCCGATAATGTGTGGTTGCCGGAGCGGATAATCAACCTGTGACCGGCCGTAGTAATCAGACGTGATGTGGAATACAAGCCAAAACCCATTCCTTTGCCATCAGATACATTATCCTTAATACAATACTCAAGGGCTTGGCCTTCAGTTATATTGGCGTATTCACTATTCTGAGCCAAGGATGCCTGGATTCCCATTCCGTCATCGGCAACGAGAATCTGAATGAGATGATCCGGCTCTGAATAGTTGGTGATGACAATCCCTACCGTTTTACCTGAATGGATAATGACGTTGTCCATTACCTCATAGAAGCAATAACTCATCCCCTGAAGGAGAGACGTCTCAATTTCAGGCTGATGAATCAATACTTCTACCAACCTGCGATACACCTGCTGGATATTCTTTTCATCGAACATCTCTATGCAGACATTTTCGGAGGCCGGAAAGTACTGGCGAAGCAATGTATCTACGTTCATTTCTCAGTCTCAGTATTCTTTGGCAAAGATAACGAATCCTTTGGTCCTCTGCAAAATCTTTTTTGGAGGGGGGGGGGACGTTCCTTCGGCTGCACCACCTATGTCGGCAATCCGCGTCTGCCAGAGCTCATGGCCACCATCCTCCGGAACTACTTCGACATCAAAGACAACTCCCGCATCGTGGACCGCCTCCTCTCCCTCGGCCTCGACGCCGAACTCCTTGTCCCGGAGGAAAGGGACATCTCCCTGCCCTCGCCACCTGCCTCTACCAAGCCGCCCAGACAACCCTCCACGGCAAGCGCCTCCGCACCGACTACACCGACGGCGACCCGGACCTCGAGAAAGACTTCTACCTCCTCCGCCATACCTCCTGCCCCGCCGTCCTCACCGAAAACCTCTTCATGGACAACCCATCCGACTGCGCCTTCCTCCTCAGCGAAGAAGGTCAGGAGGCAATAGTCAATCTTCATATCTCCGGCATTACCTCCTACATCTCCGGCTTATAGACAACACAAAGGCCACCCTCCCGGGCAGCCCTTGTCATCGGATTGGCCATAGACCATTCATCATATCGCCATATCAATGAGATATCTACAGTATTTCTTCCAGCGCTCGGTCAATTCCGTCACCGTGCAGGTCGCGCCGTAAAATGGTGCCATCAGGGCTAAAGAGAATGACCTGGGGTATGCTGTTGATTCCATAAGCATCCATAGCAACGTTGCCCGTGCCGAGAATCTGCTCCCACGGAAGCGAGTACTTACTGATAGCCGCTCTTGAATCCTCAGGCTTGTCGGAGACGGCAACACCCAAGATAGTGAAATCGTTTCCGTTGAACCGGTTGTAAAGCTCTTTGAGATGTGGCATTTCCACAATACAGGGTTGGCACCAACTGGCCCAGAAATCCACAAGGACATACTTTCCTTTGCCGATGTAGTCTGAAAGCCGTACTGTGCCTTTCTCGGTATCGACGCTGAAGTCCACAAACGGCATCCCTTCTTTTGAACGAAGCCGACCCTGAATGTCTTTCAGAATCATCTGAATCCGGGCTGATTGAATGACTGCCGAATCCAGCGTGTGAATCAAGGAATCCATCTGTTCGTCGGTCAGGTCCCCTTGAAGGCCGGCCAGCCCTTGTACGGACAGGTAATTGTCCTTTTGTTTTTCCAAATCCTCAAGATATAGTGCTTGGAGTTTATCAGAGACCGGACGTCTGAGTTCTGCTATTGAATCAAGCTGTTCCTTAGTTGCTCCGGCACGCTGCATAGACATATACTGCGAAGCAAAGCCCCTCCATTCTTGATATACCTGATCCACCTCCAACATCCGGTAGTTAATGGTTTTTTTATTGGAAGACTTGAGGGTGGCGCCTTCCGGCGAAAAGACCAGTGTCAGAATGGAACCGTCCGGAATAAGAGACTGACTAATCCGTTTCCCATCCATCATACAGGTGAAGGTCGCAACGACGGCTGGATTTGTAGCCAATTCATAACTAAAGGTCCCATCGGTAATCTCTATCTGCTCATTGATATTGTAGTCCAGCACAAAGGCAGAGACTTGGTCGGCCGTCCCACCTTCGATGCGTCCTTGAATGAGTGTCGTTTCAGAGACTTTCGAAGTGCAGGAGGCCACAATAAAGGTGACCAGTGCGAAAATGTTAGTACATTTCACCATATCTTTTTTTCCGTTTTCATTTATTTGAACGTAAAAAAATCTGTCTGCAAAAAGTCAGGAGGCAAAAACGCTGCCGTTACGGCAGAAAGGATTACTACGGCGACGATGACGCCAACGGCCAGGCGGACAGCCCTGAGGTCCCTCCGTGATACTTCGAGAACCAGGCGGATGCAATCCTCTTTCTGTCGGTCCGGATTCATGGCGGCAGGAACTGACATAGCGTTGATTTGGCGGACAACCTCTTTCAAGAAAGGCCCGCTGTTCTTTACCTCAGGCTTATGCTGCTGGAAAAACTGCTTTATGTCTTTATCTTTCACCATAGCGTTCAAGGATTTTCTTCAAGTGTCTCCGTGCCCTGTGCAGGTGTGAGCGTACCGTCACAGCAGGCATACCCAGTATATCAGAGATTTCTTTTGTGGAATAGTCCTCCATATAGAAGAGCAAGACGGTGGCCTTCTCTGAGGCCGATAACCCATTGATGGCAGCATACAAGGCGGTGTTGTCTTTACCATGATCGTCTTCCCAAGGGATTTGGTTTTCTTTCTCAGTAATGGGTTCGGTGTCCAGGATTCTCTTTCCAACATGATTGCAGAAACAACTGTAGCCGATTCTGAGGAGCCAGGTGCTGAAGGAGGAACGCTCCTGGAATGTCCCGTAATGCAGGTACGCTTTCAGCAAAGTTTCCTGGGCAATGTCATCGGCCAGGAAGACATCCCCGTGACACATGCCCAGCAGGAACCTTCTGAGGGGCTCCTGCAGGGTGGAGATTTCGGCTATGAATTGCTCTCTGGTCATCGGCAGTTACGCCGTCTTGCTCATTTTCTTCTTTTGATTGAAGTAAGATACCATGAATGCGATTCCCACACCGAGCAGAATGACTGCGACAATCAGAACGAGAGCCACTATAAGTAAGATGGCTGCCATCTGCTCTACGTCGGGATTTGCTCCGTCAAGCATCCCTTTCATAGTTGTACAATAGATGATTGTAGCGATGGATATGGCTACGCCAGCGATGCTGAAGATGATTCCGCAACGAAGGCAGGATTGAAGCCGCTGCTCTTCGTTCACCGGATTGGTCAGGGACTTGGCGAGCATCTCCGGATCGACGATACTGCCATTCTCGATTTCCTTGAGGAGAATCTCCTTTTTGATTCTGAGAATGTTGCGTTTGTGAAGGTAGTAGAACATGATAGGCAGCAGGACGACCGCCGCAGGAATCAGTTTGGAAAGAAACCGGAATAAATCGTACATGGGTAATATGGTTTTATTGTTTCAACACCTGTTAGACCGGTTGCAAAGCAAAAATGTTGCACAACAGCAGAAAAAATAAGCTATCATTTTATTCCCAAGAATTGGTGCTCCAAGACATCTGGTTCAATACCTTCCGTGACAAACATAATGGCTCTGTTTTCATCCAAATAGTGGCAGGTCGGTGTAGTTGTATCATTATAGAGCCAATTAAGTGTACCAGCATCCTTCTGGAATTCGCTGACAACGCAGAAAGCCTGAAGTTCAAATTCTTCCACAGTCGCTTTGAGTTCTTCAAGTGTAAGACAATCAACCACTATCAGTGGGAAACAATCAGGGGCAGCTTTTGTGATAAATTCAAGGTATTTCCGCAACGCCGTCTTGTCCAAACCGTGGTTCATACACCATAAGCCATCGTGAATCAGGAATACTTTTTTCCCCTTGCAGTGCGACCAGTTAAAGCGCTTTCCATCCGGGGTCCAGCAAGGAAATGTGCGAAAGTGATCTCCTTCGGATAGTTGTCGGTTCTTGATGTATTTTCGAAGCGCCTTGCCCTGGCGGGAATGGCGGATTTCGGCCGATGCACTTTTCAAGAGGACTGAAAGGCTGTCTTTTGTGTATTGCTTACGTGCCAGGAAGTAAGGAAAAGCGTCTTCAAAAACCAGCGCATACCGGTCTCTAAGCGCTTGCCGTTCTTCGCTGTTGCTGTTTATTCTGGCTTGCAAGGCTGCCATAATTTCTCGGGCCGTTTCCCTTTCCCTCCCTGCGATGGCAAGAAGGGAGTCCTGTAGTTCAGGATGCGCTTTAGCCTCTTTTTCCAGACGCATAGCTTCCACGTTATGTGGCGGAATGGTTCTGTTCCATTCTTTCATTATATCGCTAAACACTGTTTTCAACGAATCCATGCGGGAATTGTAGGCAGCATTATTAGGTATATCTTGTGCTTGAAGAATGCTCGTTGCCAGCAAAAGAAGGGTAAACAGTAATAGAACTTTTTTCATATATACAAGAGTTTCAATATGGTAGCAGGTAAATGTCAGTTATTCAGAATGTCAATTACGCGATGTCAGAGGACACATCCCTGCGTCCCCTGACTGTTTCCGGTAACCAACCGAAACAAAAGCAGTACAAATAGCTGTTGGTAAAACAGTTTGGTTCTATGCACGGATTCATTCCGGGAAGACATACTTCTTGACAACCCACTCGAGAATCTGGTCATCGTACCCCCAGAAATCCCGCATAAGGATTTTTCCGTCAGGGCCGAAAAGGATCATATCCGGAATCCTTCGGATGCCGTATAACTCAAGTGGAATGCTCTGTGCATTGACAATCAGATTCCAGGTGATGCCCATTTCCTTTGCTGCGGCTAAAGAGAGCTCGGGAGCGTCGGAAACAGCGATGCTCACGATGTCGAAAGCGTCTCCATGGTATTTCTCGTAAATACTCTTCAACCTTGGCATCTCTTTCCGGTTCTCATTGCACCAGGAGGCCCAGAAAATCAGCAGGATGGACTTCCCTTTGCCAACATAATCGGACAGTTTCACCGTGGAGCGGGGATCGGCAGGAACCTGCTCCACCTCGAAATCCGTAAACCTGTCACCGATGGCCGTATGGGCCCTGGCTTCCAGCGTAGGGAGAACAGCCGCAATGGTTGTATTCTTCTTCATGCTATCAGAAAGCACATCCACCAAGGACAGCGCCGTTTTGGGGGCAGATACCACTAGACTGTTGAACGCAAATGCGCACACGACATTGTCCGGGTTATTCAGGACGGTCTTCTTATGAAGGTCGAAGAACCGCTGATTTTGCTCCTCCTGCAAGGCTATTACGTCTTTTTCCGTATCCTCACCGGCTTCCTTCCGGTTCTTCAATTCAGTGGTGCGGTATGTGAGTTCATTTCCCAGGTCAATCCATCCCTGATTCCAGGCATTAAAACGGCTTTGGAGACCGTTATTGTCGGAAGATGTAACCTTGTGCGTTTCTGCGTCAATAGTCAGTGTGGATCCATCGGCAATGAACTTGATAATGTCATGGTCGATGTTAACAAAACCAAATTCTGTGGAGCAATTCGGGATTTCGTCCTCGTAGCGACCGTCAATAACTGTAATCGTATCGGTTTTTGCGGCAAGATCGGTGCCGTTGTCATCCAACCAGTATTGAACCGTGATATATTCCGCCGTAGATCCGGCAGGAATAAAGCCTTGTATGTGAGTGGTTTGACCCGCCCCGTCAGAGCAGGAACACAAATGCAGCAGAAAAGCTGCGCTAAAAATCAATATCTTATTCATGGCGGTGGCTCACTTTCAAAATACCCGCTTTTCGCAGCTCGGCCTTTAATTCGTCGATATAACTCTGGGGCACATTGGGTTCTGCCTTGATTAGCACAGAAATCTCAGGTAATACCATGTTTCCAATCATTTCTCTGAATGTCTCCCCAAACCCGTCCAAATCACGGGTAAAAGAATCATTCTTTACTTTCCGGTCTGCCGTCACTGTCAATTCCAGCGCAACGGCATTGCCGTTTTGTGTGCCTCCTGGCACTGTAATCACTAATTTTTCATTACCTTTGCCTGTCGGATCATAGACCGTCTGCGCCTGCAGACCTATGGCCAGGCAAACAAGCGGGAGCACCCATAGCACCCGCAGGCCTCTCAAAGGAGGCGTTTTTGATTTTGACATCATAGTAATTCGGTT
>DBYB01000024.1:0-9463 GCA_002309995.1 Bacteroidales bacterium UBA1197 | reverse complement strand
CTCTTGCTGACAGCTTTTCTTATAAGAAGGTATTGATATTCTTTGATGTTAGTCCCGCTCCTGAGGACGACATCGTCAGCCTCATATTCGTGCAGCTCCTGGAGGTCCGCCCTGAGCATCCAAATGGCCGGATTGAACCACTGGAAGGCCGAGAGGACATCCACAATCAGGAGTTCCACAGAATGCCCGTAGCCGATGTGTGCCTTTTCGTGCGTAATGATGGGAGCCGGGTTGCCTTCCCAATCCTTCCGGGACAGGACAATGAATCGCATCCAACTGAAAGGGTCGATATCCCTTTCCGTCACAACAATCTTGCAGCCCTCTTCTTCCCGTACAACCTCACCACGGCGGACAACCCTGACGATGGACAGGATGGAAACCATCACCCTTACCAGCACGAAGGCAGCCCCAGCCCAAAACAGGATGGTAAGCGCCACCGGCCACCAGGGGGCCGATTCCTCCACCACCTGAGCCATCCCATCAGCGGGTAATTCCGACAACACAAGGGCCTGCGCATCCATCTCCATCGGCCTATGGATGGTGATGATGCAAAGCGGCAGCACGAAAGCCAGCACAACAGTCCCCACCAGCACCACCCGGTTCAAGCGGTGGAAGGTCTCCTTCCTTAGCATCAACCGGTAGAACATGTAGAAGACGGCAAGGGCAATGGCCACCTTCCCTTCATATATAAGGAAACTAATCATTTCTGCTGCCCTTTCTCAACCAGGTCAATAAGTTCCTTCAGCTCCTCGATGGTGATCTTCTCCTCCTTGACCAGGGCCGACACGGCACTGAGGTAGGAGTTGTCAAAATACTTGTCGATAAGACCAATCAGCGAGCGTTGCTTATACTCCTCCCGCGTCACCTTGGCGAAGTATTGGTAGGTGGGGCCGTAGGCCTTGTGGTCGATGAATCCTTCCTCCTGAAGCGTGCGCACCTGGGTGCTAAGGGTAGAGAAATGCGGTCTGGGCTCCGGGTACAATTCCCGTAACTCCCTCACAAACAGGGGCCCTTTCTCCCAGAAATGCTCCATAATGATTTCTTCTTTCTTGGTCAGTCGTTTCATAAGCGCAGTGTTTTTTCTGCAAATATAACTAAACTTTTTAACTACGCAATTATTTTTGTTTAGTTTTTCATTTATTTTTAATAAATCTGCCTATCTTATATCGCTATCCACCACACCTGTCCACCACTGCGACGTGATTGAGAGAGGCTGAGAGTCACGTCGGTGGACATTTTGGGACGCAATCGCGCGGAAAACCGGGTGCGACGTGATTGAGAGAGGATGAGAGTCACGTCACGAAGTGGGGTAACGTGAACGAAAAAAAGGTAATGTGGACAAAAACGGTTGGTGACTCGGACAAAAGTGGTTGGTGACGGCCGCCGCGAGGAGAGCACTTGAGGCGAGCTCCCCGCAGCGGCGAGCCGTAGCCGCCGGAGATCCAACATTCCGGCGGCGGTGCTTTAGCAGGGCCGATAAGGAAAGCGGTACTTGCCCTTCTGGGATGGCAGGGCCGCCCAGAAAGGCAACCACTCGCTGCAAGACTGACTGATAGTAAGCCTTCTAGATGACGTATCTGGGTGGAATGATTAAAACTTAGCCGCGGCTGTGTGTATTAAGCGGAAAAGACTATAGCTGTATCAAAAGGTGATTATAGTCTTTGAACTCTGCCATAATATTATTGATTCATTAAAAATTCTTTCATAAAGGCGTTGAGGTCGCCGTCCAGGACGCCCTGCGTGTCGGCGGTTTCCCAGCCGGTGCGGAGGTCCTTCACCATTTTATACGGATGCAGCACGTAGGAGCGGATCTGGCTGCCCCACTCGATGCGCTTCTTCTGGCCCTCCAGTTCCGCCTGCTTCTCCTGGCGCTTCTTGAGCTCGATGTCGTAGAGGCGCGACTTCAGGATGAGGAGCGCACGCTGGCGGTTATCCTGCTGGCTGCGGGTCTCGGTATTCTCTACCGTGATGCCGGTGGGCAGGTGGCGCACGCGAACTCCGGTCTCCACCTTATTGACGTTCTGGCCGCCGTGCCCGCCGCTGCGGAAGGTGTCCCATTCTATGTCGGACGGGTTGATTTCTATGTTGATGCTGTCGTCCACCAGGGGATAGACGAACACGCTGCTGAAGGTAGTCTGACGCTTGCCCTGGGCGTTGAAGGGCGATATGCGCACCAGGCGGTGCACGCCGGATTCGGCCTTGAGGTACCCGTAGGCGTAGTCTCCTTCGAATTGTATTGTGCAGGACTTGATTCCGGCCTCGTCGCCCTCAATCAGTTCGGTAGTCGTCATCTTATAGCCGTTGCGCTCGCCCCAGCGCACATACATACGCATCAGCATCGCGCTCCAGTCGTTCGCCTCGGTGCCGCCGGCGCCCGAATTGATGGTGAGCACGGCTCCCAGGTTATCGCCCTCGGCTCCCAGCATATTCTTGAGTTCCAGGTCTTCAAGTGCTCCAAGGGCCTCGGCGTATGCCTTGTCGGTATCTTCTCCCTCCGGGTCGAGTTCCATCAGCACGTCAAGGTCCTCAACCTGTGAATGCAACTTGTCGTACGCAGTCACCCAAGCCTTCACGGAGTTCATCTTCTTAAGGAAAGCCTCGGCCTCCTTGGGGTCGTCCCAGAATCCCGGAGCCTGACTTTGCGCCTCCCGGTCTGCGACGTCTGCGCGTTTCTCGTTAATCTTGAGGTACTTGCTGAGGGCTTCCGTACGTTGCCCAAGTTCCTTTACCTGGTCCAGAGTAATCATAGGCGTGCTGAGTTGGAGGTGAAAAACTTGATGCGGTTGGTGAAGGCCCGCAGCAGCCTGGGATAATCAATCTTGCGCCTTGCCGTAACGATACTGCCGAGCAGTGCCGGATCGTCACCGTCTTTCATCATATTGAACTTGCGGAAGATGTAAATGATGAATATGGCCGATACGATGATGTTCAGCAAGTCCGATATGGGGAAGCTGATCCATACTCCGACTTCCCGGAACCAAAGGGGAAGCGTGTAGATGAGCGGAAGCAGGAACAGCAACTGGCGCGAGAGCGACAGGAAAATGGATATCCTGACCATACCGAGGCACTGGAAGAAGTTGCCGGACGCCATTCCGAAGCCTACCAGCGCAAAGGCGCAGCACATTATGCGCATACCCCTGGCTGCCAGCGCTTCCAGTTCCGGGTCGTTGGTAAAGATATCGACTGCCAGTTCCGGTATGAACATCGAAATGAGAAAGCACACGGTGGTTACCAGCACTTCCCATTTGGCCGTGAGTATGAATACCTCCTTCACGCGGCTGTAGAGGCGGGCGCCGTAGTTGTAGCCGGCAATTGGCTGCAGACCCTGGTTGAATCCCATGCAAATCATCGCGAACAGCATAACGAAGCGGTTCACGATGCCGTAAGCTCCGATGGCCAGGTCGCCGCCGTACTTGCGCAACTGCTGGTTGACGAACAGAGCCACCATGCAGGCCGCCACGTTCATCATAAAGGGGCCGAGACCGATGGCAAGCGACTGCCGGGCTATCCTGCCGTTAAGCCGGAAAAGCGGCTTGGAGAAGTGCAGGAAGCGCTTTTTGTCTGCCAGGAATCGCATTGTATAAACCAGAGCGAGAATCTGGCAGATGACCGTAGCAAGCGCGGCTCCCTTGATTCCCAGACCCAGCGTAAAGATGAAAACCGGATCAAGGATTGCGTTGGAAATCACCGTGAACAACGTGAGCGTCATAGCCGTCTTGGGGTGACCCGACGAGCGTATGATTCCGTTGAATCCGTGCAGCAGATGAGTGAAGGTATTGCCCAGGATGATGATGGTCATATAGTCCCGGGCGAAACTTATGGTCCTTTCGCTGGCGCCGAAGAAATACAGAATCGGATCCAGGAACGCGAGGGCCACAATCGTAAACAGGACTCCTATTATGACGTTGAGCGTCAGCGTGTTGGAGAGCACCTTGCCGGCCGCCTCATAGTTCTTCTGCCCCAGCATTATTGAAATCAGCGTCATTGCGCCCACACCCACCAGGGTGCCCAGCGCGATGCTGATGTTCATCAGTGGGAAGGTGACGGCGAGCCCCGATATGGCGTAGGAGCCCACGTCGGGGATGTGCCCGATGTAGATGCTGTCCACCATATTATACAGCGAAGCCGCCGTCTGGGCGATGATGCCCGGAACGGCGTACTTGCGGAGCAGGGTGCCGATTTTCTCGGTTCCGAGGTCCAGAGGTGCTGATGCGCTGTCGGCCATCGGCTACGGTTGTTCTACAAGTTCCACGTCGAAACGGAGAGGGGCATAAGCCGGTATGCTGCTGCCCGAACCGGAGTAGCCGTAACCGAGGCTCTCGATGAAGATTCCCGATCCGGCCTCAAAAGGACCGCTCATCCTGGCCAGCGTGCGGGCAAATCCTGAAATCACCTTAGTGCTTTCGCTGCCCATCTTAACGTCGGACCAGGTATCGCCGAGCGAGATGGATACGGGCTCATAGGTCTTGTCGCGATTGAGGCCATACTTGATGGCGGTGTCGCGTATGGTGGTGTCGAACACCTGACCGTTGAGCAGACGTCCGGTGTAGTTGATGTACACGGTGGTGTCCGTCATTTCCTTGACCTCCTTCGGTTCTTTGGTCCTTACATAATAGAATCCGAAAGTCCCGGAGGAATCGGCGACCGCCTTCACGGGGTCGGTTCCGTAAACGGAGGGGAAATGGGCGGTAAGATACCTGCCCAGGGAGTCTGCGCCCCACTGCTTTATGCCCTCGAAGCATTCTACGAGTTCGATGTCATATATGCAGGTGACGGCGTCGGAATTCGAAACCTTATCGAAATAATCATCGGCGGTGTCGTACCTGTCGTAGGTTACCAGCCACGGCGGCACGACGATCTTGAGCTTACCGCCCTGCCGCATACCGCAGACAGCCTCCTCTACTCCGGCGTAGAGTCCACCGGCATACATCGTCACAGGACCATAGTAGCAGGTCTCGTCGTATGTGCCAAGCTGCTGCGCCAACTTGCGCGAGGTGGTGCTTGCAATAGTGCCGTCAGCGCTTCTGACGGTATATTCGACGCGGAAGTAAGTGGAATCGGTCAGTTCGCCTACGGGCTCGCCCGTGCCGACTGTTTCCTCCAGTATGTATGAACCAAGTGCCGTCTGCTTCCAGAGGTAGCCGGTGGCTTTCTGCTTCTGTACGTACACCCAGGCATCGAACTGGCGGCCGGCGGCCTCGTTGGTCCCGGTCTTCCTGGTCTTGCCGCAGGCGCAGAGGGCCAGGACGGCAAGGGATATGATAATCAGTTTCTTCATTTTCTATTCTGTGCGGCATCCTGTTCCTGCAGGAACCGTGCCGTTATTGTGCTTACGTATTCTTCCGCCGATGCCGCGTCCGGGATATCGTCGGGGATGAGTATTTTGCCTCCCGAGGCCTGCTCGTGGCCGCCTCCGTGGAAGAATCCCTTGGCCAGCAGACGGGCGGATACGCCCCGTTTGGAGCGTATGGAAATCCGGAACCGGCCGGGCTCCTCGCGGGCAAGGATGCTCAGTTTCACCTCCTTAATCGAGAGGGGCAGGTTGACGAACCCTTCCGTCTCGCCGTCCAGCAGGGAGTGCCGCTGGTAGAATGCCTCCGGCAGGATGGTTACGGCCGCGCCCTCGGGGAGCAGCCTCATCCGGGAGGAGAGCATCTCGCCCATTGCGGCGAGCCTGTTGGGCCGTTCGCTATGGTACAGGCGGTCGATTATGTCTTCCCTGTCAACCCCTGCGGAGAGCAGGCCGCCGGCCATACTGAGAGTGCCCGGGCCGACCGAGTTGGCAAAGTTGTTCGTGTCCGTGGTCATACCGGTCATCAGGGCGCGGGCGGCGGGCATAGGGAGCCTGCACGGGTCGCCGCTGATGTCGGGCATACCAAGGAGAATCCCGTATAGGAGCTCACAGGTGGAGGATACGCGAGTGTCGCTGAAGCAGAGGTCGAAGGCGTCGGTGTCTGGTTCTTCGTGATGGTCGATCAGCACCTTGTGGCCTTTGAATTCCCGCAGGAGCGCCTCCAGCCCTTCAGTCCTGGAGAACGTATTGAAATCCAGACAGATGAGTAGGTCGGTGGATTGCAGTCTGGCGGCCGCTTCGCCTTGGTTGGTGGTGGATTTCATACCTTCGAGAACGAAGGCGGTGCCGTCGGGAACAGGGTCCGGAAACAGCGCGACGGCGTCCTTGCCCCGGCAGGCTGTGAGGTAGCCGAGCATACCGGCGCTGCTGCCGGCGGCGTCGCCGTCGGGGCGCGCGTGAGAGACGGTGGTAATCTTGTCCGCACCGTCAATCCAGGAACTCAGCAGGGCTATGTCTTTTGACCTGTCCACGATGCAAATTTAACAATATTATTGCATTTCATAAATCATTTTTTTAACTTTGTCCGATGTTGAAATCAAATTAGAACACATAAAATGAACAAAGTAATCAAGATCATCATCGAGGTACTCCTGATTGTAGCTATCGGCGCTCTCGTCTTCGCTATCTACAGCAGCATTATGAAGCCCGTTAACTTCAACAAGCAGAAGGAGAAGCGCGAGGCCGTGGGCATCCAGCGTCTCAAGGACATCCGTACCCTCCAGGTGGCTTACAAGAGCGTCAACGGCAAGTATGTCTCCACCATCGACTCCCTCATCAACTTCTACCGGAACGGTAAGATGGAGGTTGTGATGCAGATAGGTTCCGCCGACGATTCCCTCGCTTGGGCTCACACCGAAAAGGTCAAGAAGGCCAACCGCAAGATCACCCCTGAGAAGCTCCTCGAAATGTATGAGGCAGGAGACAAGAATCTCGTCTTCTCGGTCGTAACCAAGATTCCTGTAAAGGATACCCTGTTCCTCGGCCGCGACGAATTCTGCGTCGATTCCCTCGCTACCATACCTTTCTCCGGCGGCGCTCCCGTTGAGATGGATGCCGACGTGCGTATGGTTTCCGGCGTTCCCGTGCCCCTCTTCGAGGCCAAGATGCCTTACAAGCTCCTCCTCAAGGATATGGACAACCAGTTGAGAATCAACCTCGATTCCGACCGCCGCGACCAGAACAAGTACGAAGGCCTGCAGGTTGGCAGCCTCGTGGCTCCGAACAACAACGCCGGCAACTGGGAGTAATCGGTGTTCACCCTCGTTCCCGTAAACTTTTTCAGCCCGGAGACTGCGCGTGAATCGCTCTCTCAGGTGGCAGTTGCAGGAGAAGGGGACAAGGTGGAATACAAGGAGATTCCCGCATACGGTGCGGTTCTGATTTATACAATCTCCGGCAGCGCAGGTGCGCCGCCGGAGATTTTGCATATCCTGGAAGAGCTTCCGGCGTGCAGCGAGTACAACAAACTGCTCTGCTCCTGGAAAGACGGAGAAGTCTCCCTGGCAATAGCCCAGGGCAAGAGCCTTCTGATTGCCAATTCCTACAAGGCTCCCGATTTCGTCACCGTCCAGTACTTCATTTTCCTGGCGATGAAGTCACTGCAGCTCAACCCTGAGGTCACTACCATCTGCTTCCGCCATCCGCTCGCTCCTGAGCATCAGATGGCCCTGTACCGCTACTTCAAGGCGGTCGAGACGCCTTAATATTTTCTGTATGAGAATAATAGGCGGCAAACTCAAAGGCAAGACGATTTACCCTCCTATGGGCTACAAGGCGCGGCCTACTACCGACTTCGCCCGTGAGGGCCTCTTCAATATCCTCGACAACGAATACGAATTCGACGACCTCAAGGTGCTGGACCTCTTCGGCGGCACCGGAGCCGTTTCGTTTGAATTCGCATCGCGCGGAGTCGGACGCGTCTGGTGCGTTGAGATGTCCCGCGAAAACGCCTCATTCATCAAACGCGAAGCCGCGCGCCTCGGGCTCGGCAACGTTACCGCCGTTCACGACAACGTCTTCGACTTCCTCCCGATCTGCCGCGAGAAATTCGACATCGTATTTGCAGATCCGCCTTACGCCCTGGAAGGCCTCGACGGCATTCCGGACAAGGTCATTGGCTGTGGCATCCTTCATCCCGGCGGATATTTCATCCTGGAGCACGGCGGCGAATACTCCTTCTCCGGCCACCCCGCTTTCGTGAAGGAGCGCTGCTACGGCCGCGTCCACTTCAGCTTCTTCGAAGAGCCCGAAAAATAATTAATAAACATCTTTCGTTATGAAAACGCTGTCACGCGTATTAGTTTCGGCTGCAATGATTGCCGCCGCGTTATCCTGCACCAGTAACAGTACGACAGAGATTCCGGAGAATCTCCGTGGAGACTGGAACGGGGTGATTGAAGGCCTTGGCCTCTCTCTAGTGCTCCATCTGCAGGACAGTTGCACTTTCGACTCTCCCGACCAGGGAGCCTACGGCATCCCCGGGGAACTTCAGGTGCTGAAAGACAATTCGATTAAACTTAAGTTCAAGGGCATACCGGGAGGCATCAGCGGCTCGCTCCAGGGCGACTCGCTCATCTGCACCTTCTCCCAGATGGGTATCAAGAAACGCCTTGCGCTCGGTCGCGGCGAAATCGTGCGCCTGCGTCCGCAAACCCCCGAGCCTCCGTTCCCCTATGATACCGAGAAAGTCAGCTTCGAACACGACGGCATAACGCTGAGCGGCACACTCTCGTCTCCGGAAGGATGCATCCCCGAACTCGCTACGGCGGTCGTACTTGTGAGCGGCAGCGGCCAGCAGAACCGCGATGAGGAACTGATGGCCCACAAGCCGTTCGCGGTGATCGCCGACGCGCTCGCGCGGGAAGGCATATCATCCCTCAGATACGACGATCGTGGCTGCGGCGGCTCTACCGGCACGTTCGACGAGGCTATTACGTTCGATTTTGCCGACGACGCAAGGGCGGCACTGAGTTGCCTGCGCTCCCGTGGCTTCGACCGCGTCGGCATCATCGGCCACAGCGAAGGCGGCACCATAGCATTCATCCTGGCTGCCGACGAGAACGCGGCCCCTGATTTCATCGTCAGCCTTGCAGGCATGGCCGACCGGGGCGACAGCACCCTCTTCCGTCAGCTCTCCAAGATGGTCGAGCTCCAGGGCGCCCCCAAGAAACTGGCCGACATCGCGGCCCGCGCATCGATGCGTAAGGCGATGAAGCAAAAGAATTTATGGATGGAGTCTTTCCTCAAGCTCGACCCCGCTCCCTATGTTGCCGCGGCCAAGTGCCCTTGCCTGGCGCTCAACGGCGAGAAGGATACCCAGGTGATTCCGGAATACAACCTAACCAAAATTGAGGCCCTCTGCCCCTACGCAGAATGTCGCCTGTATCCGGGCCTGAACCACCTTTTCCAGCATTGCACCACCGGCCTCAGCACCGAGTACGCCAGCATCGAAGAAACCATCTCCCCCGAAGTTCTCTCCGACATCGCCACCTGGATCCACCAGCTCCCGTAACGGAACCCTGCCGCCCGTTTTCCGCAACCCGTTGAATATCAACTAAAACTGTATCTCCTGTGCGTAAAAATGGAGGCCACTGAAAAAGACTTTGTATT
>DBYB01000034.1 GCA_002309995.1 Bacteroidales bacterium UBA1197 | reverse complement strand
TTGACTATTTCGCGATAGTCCCTAAATAGACGAAAAAGATTTTGGAAGCGAAGATGACAAACGGCGTGGCCGAAAGGCAGCCGGGAGCATTGTTGGTGCTGGCGCAGGACTGCGGCCTGTCGGCGGGGGCCTCCCTGCTGGCGGTGCTGTTGGTGCGCTGGCTCAGCGAGCCGATTCCCGGCTTCACCCGCATGGTGCTGGTGTGGCTGGGACTGTCGCTTGCTGCTTCCCTGCTGGGGATGCTCGTCTCCGGCAGCCATAAGGTCGTGCGCCGCTGGGCCACAGTGTCTTCCTCCGCAAGACTCCTCGGAGCCGTGGCAATCAAGGAGGCCGTGATGGCTCTGGCAGTCCTCCTGCACCTCGTGCCGATGCCCAGCGCAGCCCTCGCCGTCGTAGCGGTTCTCACCGACACGATGATCACCACCCTGCTCCTCCTCTACATCCGCTTCGCCGCACGCGTGTTCTCACGCAGCGAGGTCAACCGCGTAAAGGAAGAAGCCGCGCGCAAGAACGCACTCGTCGTCGGAACCAGCGACGACTCCGTGCAGCTCGCCGCATCCCTCGAAGACGAATACAACGTGGTGGGATTCATCACGGAAGACCCGGCCCTCGCTGGCAGCGTCATCCGCGACACCGTAGTCTATCACTGCGCCGGGCAGGACGACCTCAGCGCCCTCGAGTGGCGCCTCGGCGGAATAGACTGCGTCTGTTTCCCTAGAATATCCACCCCCCCCCCATCGCATTCTTCTCGCTCTGAATCAACAACTTACGAAGGCGATGGCAGCGGCGTAAACTCCGCGCCCAAGGCAGACTCAGCCCCCGTCAGTGACGGAATGTCAGGCGCCGGGCAGCTCCTCAAGCGCGCCTTCGACATCGTCCTCTCCGCCCTCCTACTCATTCTCTTCTCGCCCCTCGCAGCCATCTGCGCAATCGCAATCAAGGCCGAGGACGGCGACCCCGTGCTCTTCCGCCAGGAACGCATCGGCAAGGACGGACGGCCATTCCACATCCTCAAGTTCCGCTCAATGCGCAAGGACGCCGAGGCCGACGGTGAGCCGCAGCTCTACGCCGGCGACTCCGACCCGCGACTTACACGCGTCGGCGCCTTCCTTCGCAAGCACCACCTCGACGAACTTCCCCAGCTCTGGAACGTCCTCCGAGGCGATATGTCCTTCATCGGCTATCGCCCCGAGCGCCAGTGCTACATAGATGAAATTATGCGGCAGAACCCCCGTTACCGCTACCTGTACCAGATCAGGCCAGGCGTAACGAGCTATGCCACACTGTATAACGGCTACACGGACACCCTCGAGAAGATGCTCACGCGCCTCGACCTCGACCTGTACTACCTCCGCAACCACTCGTTGCTCTTCGACGCACAGGTCCTCGGGCTCACGTTCCTCAGCATCGTCTCAGGAAAGAAGTTTTAGGCACGATATGGCAGAAGCGACGCTCAATAATACTCATTGGTACGCTGCGCGCACGCGCTACGGGCAGGAACTCGGCATTCGGGACCGGCTCGAGGCGCTCGGCGTGGAGCACTTCATACCCAGCGAGAAGCGACGCAACTACCGCGGACAGCTCCGCGAGCGCCCGCTCATCAACAACCTCGTATTCATCCGCGCCGACAAGCGCACAGCCTGCGAGCTCCGCACCGAGCGCGCACTCCCCGTCAACTACCTCTTCGACTACGTCCGCCACACGATGCTCACCGTCCCCGACAAGCAGATGGACGATTTCCGCAAGGTCCTCGAAGTCAGCATCACCGAGGGCGGCCTCATCGACCGGCCCCTCGCCGTCGGCGACCGCGTGCGCATCACCCGCGGCCCCCTCAAGGGCGTCGAGGGCAACGTCCTCGAACTCCAGGGCAAGCTCTACGTCGTCGTGTCCCTCGCCGGAATGGTCTTCGCCAGCGCCCGCGTCCCCCGCGCCTGGCTCGAACAAGCTAACAGAAAAATACAAAATATATGAACAAAAGGATCACATACACGCCGCCACGCCTGAGCCCGGACCTCCCGCTCTCGCTGGAGTCACGCATACTCGCTGGCAGCGTTGTGGACAAGTTTAACGCAGGAGGAGTCACCACCGCCGCTCAGTCGTACGAAGAGAAAGACTTTTCCAACACCACCAGTTTCAGCCATGAATGGGAATAGAATAATCACTCCGGCGATTGCCATCACCCTCCTGCTCGCGGCCGCACTCTCATCATCCTGCACCCGCGAGGGACTCATCGCCCGCAGGGGCATCAACTTCAAGGCCCAGAGCACCGGGTTCCTCAGCCCCGAGCGAGCCACCAAGACTGCCTACTCGGGACTCCCCTCCGAGGGACAGCAGCGCATCGAATGGATCGACGGCGACGTCATACGCGTTTACTCCCCCCAGGCCTATGTTTACGAAAAGCCGAGCGTTCACGAGGCAGACTTCCGCGTCAAGAGCCACTCCAACGCCAGTCTCATAAGCACGGCGACCATCACCCCCTCGGCCGACGCCAACTCACTCCAGTGGAATAATGAAGCTGGCGAGCACGCTTTCTACGCTATGTACCCGACGCCCTCCGGCGGCAACACTTTCAGTGAAGGCACGATGGTATTCACAATGCCTGCCACCCAGGAGCCCCTGAGCAGCAGCACCTCCGCAGGCACCATCGAACTGGTGCCACGTATGGCCTCCTACGCCCCTATGCTCGCATCCAAAACAGGGCTTGACCCCGCTGCCAACCCCACCGTTCCTCTGGCGTTCACCCCGCAGTTCACGGCATTCGAGGTAGTCATAAACAAGGGAGCCTACACCACCGTCAACCTCTCCGAGTTCAAAATCAAGGGCGCTGAAGGCGACAAGCTCGCAGGCACCTTCACCGTGAGCGCAGGCTCATATAACGCCGTAGCCTCCATTGCCGACGCCTCCAACGTCATCACTATGGACCTCAACGGCGACGACGAGGATTCCACCGACGACCTCGCGCTCCTCAACGCCACCAACCCCAACCTCAAACTCACCGTCTTCACCCTGCCGCAGACCTTCTCAAACGGCATCACCCTGGAGTTCAAAGGCTCCTTCGACGGAGGCGCAACGGTCACTCGCAGGATTACCCTCAAGACCGCAGGCGGCGCCTTCGTGCAGTTTGATCCCTACTGTAAATACCGCATCAGCGGCCTCAGTTTCCCCGTCGTCGTGGATGCAACCATCGACGACAGCATCTCCTGGGACTTCAGCCTCCAGATAATGGACGGCGTAGTCTGGTGGATAGGAGCCGAAGCAGTCAACAACATCGATTGGATCGACGACCTCGACTTCGACGCATATACCGAATTGCGGGACGAAGTCAAGTGGTTCAGCGGCGCCCACATCGAGCAGGACTTCGCCTGGGAGGAACTCGACCACATAGCCCTCAGCGACGCCTCCGACATGTATCTCTGGCGCACCGAGACCGCCCAGCGCACCGTCACCGCCGTCAACCGTTCCGGCAACATCTTCTCCGACGTCTCCGCCTCCTGGTCCTGCAGCCCCGCATATGGAGTCATCTACCTGAACCAGAGCACCGGTGAAATCCGCGCCGTCGCCCCCGGCGAAGCCACCGTCACCGCCACCGTCACCCCCAACGACGGCTCCACCCCCTACACCCTCTCCTACAACGTCTACGTCAACGCTCCTACAGGCATCACCCTCACGGCGGCTCAAGACTTCGTGAGGCCGGATGATACAGTTGACCTCACGGCCACCGTAACCTGTACCTCATACGGCACACCAACCGCGTATCCCGCCGACCTTCTCGAGTGGAGCTCCGCAACTCCTGCCAAAATCACCGTTTCAGGCAGTGCACAGCCCGCCATAGCCACCGGCCAGGCCGCAGCTACAGCTACCGGCGTCGCCGAAGGTACCTCCACGATCACCGTCTCCGTCGCCACCAAATACGCCGACGGCATAACCGCCTCACTGACCGACTTCCCGTGCGAAGACAGGACCACCATAACCATCACCGCTCCCGGCGAAAAGTACAAGTTCCGCGACAAATACCTGTATCCGGGAATCTTGAAGTACGAGAGCTCAGCATATGGAGTAACAGGAGAACTTGACGGACTTGCTTCAGTTATGGCAGCTTTCGGTACAGCAGCAGGACGCGCGAAGCATTACTTCTCTTGGCCCGACCTCTCAACAGCTTTCACAACCACGAGTGGAACAATCACCGGAACGGTATATAATGATGGAGTTAATACCTGGCGTATCCCTACGCAGAGTGAGTGGGATACCATCATTAATACCGCTCCCACATCCACCACAAAGGTCGGTTCAACCACCCTCAGCAAAGGCTTTGCACAAATTGTAATCAATCTGACCGGAAGTACCTTAGCAGGCCAAGGTCTAACCACTTACGAGATGGGTGGCTCAGCAGGCGTCGCCGACGGCGGCGCGGTCAGCCGCACAAACTACATTGCCGGCCTGCTTCTCATTCCTGACGGGGCAACCGTCTCTTGCCCGAGGATGAAAGGTACCGTTGGCGCCGCTGCTTCCTGGAGCGTAAGCACCAACTGCATCACCTACGACGATCTTGAGATCCTCGTAACCGGCGGTTGCGTTTTCTTGCCGGCGGCAGGGTACTACTATGGCAGTTCCTGGAGCGATGGTGGTGGCGGCGGCTACCATTGGTCTGCTACGCAGTACTCCTCTTGGACTGCAAACGCGTATTACTTGTACTTCTATAGCAGCTCTGTTAGCGCCACTAACTACAACTTTAAGTCCAACAACTATCAGCCCGTGCGGCTTGTCCGCAACTAACCCCGAATAATAAAAACAACATAATATGAAACTTACCAACTTCATCAACCTTTTAGCGACCGCCATCGTGGTATCGGCCGCGGCAGGCGTGGCTACCGGCTGCCAGCAGGAGCCCGTGGGCCCCGAGAGGCTGGAGGGCGACATAGAGATCGCCCTGCAGATGGAAGACCTCGCCACCAAGGTGGACGTCGACGGCAACAACGGCGAATGCACCTGGACCGCCGGCGACAAGATCGGCATTTGGATTGCCAACGACAGCGGAGGCGACGGCTATCAGGAAGCCACAGTGAACACCGGCTCCAACACCGTCCACCTGGCAATGACCCCCGAGATGAGTCTCGCGGGCTACGCAGTGTCTCCGCTCATAATGGCCGCAGGCTCCGCCGCCGCCCCGAAGGTCGAATATCTGGCCACATATAGTATGAGCGGCCTCACCCTCACCTCGCCCGCCTTCTCCTACGTGCCGATGATGGCCGTCAACAACGCCGAACTCCTGCGCTTCTACCACGTGGGCGGCCTCCTGCGCCTCATCCTCGACAACGTCCCCGACGGCACGGTGAAGATTACCGTCACCTTCGAGGGTATGGACCAGGTCACCGGCACTTGCAACGTAACCCAACCCGGCACCAGCAAGGCCACCACGGCCTTCGCCTCCGCCGAGACCGACAAGAACGTTGTCACCTTCACGAACGTGACCCGCAGCGCCGAGACTATGTATCTCAACGTCCCGATTCCCTCCATCGACTTCAGCGCCCTCACCGCCGTCCGCATCGAGTGCTACAACAGCGGCAACACCAAGATAGGCACCGTCTCCAAGGGCATCATCGGCAGCTGGGGTACCATCAAGCACGGCTACGGCCGCATCCTCGCCGCCGACTTCACCGCCGACGTCCTCTCCGGCGTCCGCCTGTCCTCCACCGCCGCAGTCACCATGTGGAAGAGCAAAACCGTCCAGCGCACCGCCACCGCCCTCGACACCTACGGCCGCACGTACTCCGACGTCTCGATGGTATGGAGCACCTCTGACGATACAATCGCATCCGTGGATGCCGCTTCTGGCCTCGTGACCGCCGTCAGCGCCGGCGGCCCCGTGACCATCACCGCCACCGCCACTCCCAACTCCGGCGGCACCCCCTACTCCGAAGACTATACGGTATACGTAAACGCCATCACCGCCATCAGCGTGGCTAATTCCCACAAGGTAGCACCAGGCAAGACCAAAGCCATCACCGCCACCCTCACGAACTCAAACAACGGCACCCCCACCGGCGTTCCCGCTGACCTGGTCGTCAGCTGGACCAGCAGCGACACCGACAAGGTGACTGTCTCCTCCGCCACAACCACTCCGGTAAAGGTTAACGCCACAACTATGACCGCCTCCGTTGTAGTCACCGGCGTCGCCGAAGGCTCCGCCACCCTCACAGTTTCCGTCCCTGGCTACGGCTCCGTAACCGACAGCGACAATACCGTGACCTGCGGACTTGTTACCGACCTCACATTCCCTTCCAATGGCGAGCCTTACAAGTTCCGTGGATACTACGTGCATCCCGGTTCACTCTTCTGGAACGGTTCTGCATTCTCCATCACCTCCGGAGATGACCCGCTGGAACTCCTGCAGCACTATTGGTACGACTCCCAGAACACCAAGTTTGACGGCTCATCCGGCACTGCCTGGGTGAACGCTTGTTATTTCACCTGGACGCAACTGGATGAACGACTTGGAGGTAGTGCAGGAACAACCATTACGGGCACCGTGAGCGCAAACCACCCCGGAACCAGCACTTCATATCCATGGAGGATTCCGACACTAGGCTCATCAACCGGCGAATGGTATACCATTTACAATAGTAATCCGACATACGGGATAAAGGTCAATAACTTGAACAGTGGTAATGCTTACACCGACAATACGGCAAATCTAATATATGTAAATGTTAGCCTCGCAGACGCGCCAGCAGCATACAAAAATAAAGGACTTGGTTATTATGGCGACTACACTTTGAGTGCTGCAGGTGCCAAAGCATACCAGGCGGGTATACTCCTGGTTCCGGACGGCGCATATTTGACATGCGCAGGAATCAAAGCAGTCCCAGGCAATTCAAACAACACCACGGCTTCTGGTAGTTCCAACGTTATCAGCTACGAAGATCTTGAAACCCTGACAAGCAAGGGATGCGTTTTCTTGCCGTCGACAGGGATCTACGATGGCAGTTGGTACTACGGAGGGTACTGCGGGTTCTATTGGTCGGCATCCCCCAATAGTAGTAACGCTTACACCCTCCGCATCAGCGACAGTAGCATCGATGTCACTAACTTCAATAAGACCAACAACTACTTCCCCGTGCGGCTTGTCCGCAACTAGCCTTCCCCGACATCCCCGGTCTGACCGGGAATCCCAAGGAAAACGAAAAAAGAAAAAACAACATAATATGAAACTTACCAACTTCATCAACCTTCTCGCGGCCGCCTTCGTGGTGTCGGCCGCAGCGGGCGTGGCCGCCTCCTGCCAGCAGGACCCCGCCGGCCCCGAGAACCCCGACCTCGGTGAGACCACCGACCTCGTCATCCCCGTCTCCGTCGAGGGCTCCATCTCCTGCGACGACCCCAGCACCCCCAGCACCAAGGTCACCGTCAACCCCACCACCGGCGTCACCGCCTGGGAAACCAACGACCCCATCGCCGTGTACGTCTCCGGCACCGGCGCAAACAAGTACGTAGATGCAGCCGTCACCAGCAATTCCGTAAGACTCAGCCTTACCTCCGGTCAAACAAGGTCTGGCTACGCCATATACCCCAGGTCCAGTGCAGGAAGCACCACCCCTACCGTGGTCTATCCCTCTTCATACGATATGTATGGAAAGGACGTAACGTCTGCCAACACCTGGGCGCCCACCCCTATGGTGGCCGACAACACAAAAACCGACCTCTCGTTCTTCCACGTAGGAGGTCTCATCCGGCTGCACGTGACAGAGATTCCTTCTGGAACCACTACACTCATAGTAACCTTCACAGGCCTCAGCAGCCCCAACTACGTCGCCGGCACCTTTACTGTCAACAACCCCGGAACGAACACGGCTACCACCACTTACTCCAGTAGCCCTAACGGGGCCATAACGTTCTCGAACCTTTCCATCTCCAACAGCGAGGTGTACCTCAACATCCCCGTCCCCACAATCGACTTGACCGCATTAACCGGCATTCAGGTCCGAGCCACCGGCGGAACAGACATCACCACCACCAAAGCCGTCTCCGGCTGGGGCCCTATTGCACACGGTACAGGCAAAAAGGTTGATGTTAGTTTTATTTCTGTCACCCACAGTTCGGGGTATACTGGGAGGTTCAGGGGATATGAATTATCTAAGGGATACCTTGTCTGGGATACTACTGCCGGAGAATATAAACTTTCCGATCCCGACGACCCGTTCTTACCCATCAGGTATTATGGTACTAGTGGAGATGCTTTAACAGCAGCTCTGAATACTGTCTGGCACCAGTGGGGCGGCAGCGGACTCGACAACAGCCTCAAGGGACGCATAGACGGTAATCCTGCGGCAACTGCAAACATAACAAACGGCCTGGCCGTTGACGGGCTTGTCTGGAAAATACCGAGTAATACTCAATGGGGTTCTATAATCGGGAATGGGCCATCGTGCACTATTAATAGCACTACAGCAGGTTATTCTGTGGTTCGTGTCAGTCTTGCCGGAGCAACAAGCGTTGGTGAAGAAGGGTACGATTATCATAGTAAAGGATTAAATAATACATCCGGAGGGGCTGTTACAGGCAACAACGGTGGTTTCCAGGTGGGACTTCTGCTTGTTCCGGACTATACAGCAGTTTCCTGTCCTGGCATTACGGCAAATAATAAAAACTTTACGGCCGGAACCACAATTTCTTGGACGGCATTAAAGCAATTGCTTGACGGAGGCTGCGTTTTCTTGCCGGCGGCAGGGTACTACTCTGGCGGTTGGGGCCGTGGTGGTAGCTACGGAACCTATTGGTCTGCTACGCAGCGCAATGGTTCTAACGCGTACATCCTGTACATCGATACCAGCACTGTTAGTGGCGCTGGCGACTTCGGTAAGTACTACTATATGCCCGTGAGGCTTATCCGAGAATAATTTCTTTACTGATATTTATTGCCTTAATCCCGCGCCCAGCGCCCCTTCCCCGCGCTGGGCTTTTGCTTTTGCGCCCTCCCCCCGCGCTGGGCTTATGCTTTTGCACCACCCCCCGGCCGCACCCCTCCGCCGGGCTCTTTCCTTATCCTCCCGTTCCCTCATCACCAGCCCCGTTTTCCGTAACCTTCTGTATCTCACCCACATCCGTATCTCCTATGCGCACTTTTACGCACAGGACCTCCACTTCTCCCTGATTCTCAACACCTTCCGGAAAACAACCGCCACCGCTAGGACTCCCTCCCTGCGGTGGCGGTTATAGTTCAATGGATAATTACTCTACAGAGCCTTCACCGCCTCAGGAGAAAGCCCAGTAGCTTTAGCAACAGTCTCGGCAGGCATTCCCATCTCCAGCAAATTTTTGGCGACCTCGGCCTTGCCTTGCGACAGCCCCTTGGCAAGTCCCTCTGCGAGACCATTGGCGAGTCCAGCTGCCAAACCTTCGGCTTTGCCTTTCTCAAGACCCTCAGCGAGTCCCTCCGCAAAGCGGTCCTCGCCGTACTCCAGGCGCTCGTTGTCTGATATCACTGATTTGAAATAGTTCATCATTTCGTCCTCCGGTACCGTCTGCAACCGCGCGGCCTCCACAACCGGGCTAAAGTGCGCGTCCATCCCCTCCGGTACTCCCGCAAAATTAACACTTTCACGCAATATATGCAACCAACCCTCTACATAATCCATCTCTGACATTGCCCTCTTCTTCAGACGCGGCAACTCACATAGGTATATAGATAACCAGTCTCCGTAGATTTCGTGTATCTCTTCCTCCATCATTCTGTACCTATACACCAACCGGTTGCTCGAATGACGCAGTCGGAAGTTCATAAAACTAATCACATACACCGGCTTAAGCTTACTGTAATTCTTTCCCCGTCGCAGCTGGCTCCGCACCATTGCCGCGCCGTAGTAGAACATACGCGCCTTAAAATCAGTCTTCTTGAACTGCTGCATCTCGATCACAATCTCCCGCCCGTCTGCAGTCCGTGCTACAACATCCATCAACACATTCTTCTCAGTTCCGCCCAGACGCTTCGGTTCCGTGGACACCGACACAACCTCCGTCACCGTCTCCGGAAGGAAGTCGTTCAACAAGATAATCAGGATTTCCGGGGACGACATCACGAACTTGAACGCCCAGTCACACTTCAGGTCGAGGAACTCGCTCGACATATACTTCTCCACAATCTCCGCCTTACGATCCTCCGACAGGTTACGGAACCATTTGCTCTTGTTCCCCTCGGCAATGTACTGCCGTTTCTTCGATTCAGTTAGTTTATTCATTTGTTTTTCACAGTTCATTTAGGCTGCAATTATAGCACTTTCTCCTTAAATCTCCATTGTCTTCTGCTCCGCGAAATGCAGAATTTTACGATTCTTTCGACTGGCTGGAAAACACAAAGAATTGTATTGCGGATTCCTTTTAAAACTGAAGAAAGTTTACCGCCGCAACCGTTGCCACGAAATCCATCACAGACCCTCCACATGGAGCTCGTGACACTGAAAAGCCCTTTTTCGGCCAAAACGTTGCCACGAAATCCATAAAACACCCCTCGCGGTGTATCTCGTGGCAGAGTGAGGCGCCGAAACAGAGGCGACCTGGAGGATGGAGAGGTCCTACGCTGCAGCGATAGGCGGCCCTGTCACGAAATCAATGAGAAGGCCTTCTGGTGTATTTCGTGGCACGAAAAAGGCCGTTTTGGGCGGATTACCCGTCACGAAATCAATGTAGAGCCGCTGTTGTGGATTTCGTGACAGCACGGGGACATAGCAGCCGGGAGATTCCGGGTCAAGCCCGGAATGAGGGGTGAAGGAAGACGCCGGAGCGGAGGCAGGAAACGACTCCGAAAAACAGTGGCCGCCCGTGGCCAGCAGGATAATTGATTCCAGAGATAGAAGGGGGCTCGCGTCAGCGAGGCGGGGGAATCCTTTCCCCCGTCCCCTGGGGGTGCAGGGGGATAGTAGTAGCTGCCGCGCAGCGGTAGGATGGAGCGAAGCGGAAGTTTTCGGAGTCGATTTCTGCGAAGCGGATGGCGGATTCCGGTTACGTATGCGAAAAAACAACCGCCACCGCAAGGGTTCCCTATCCCTACGGTGGCGGTTAAAAAAACTGTTTACAGAGTCTCGCTACAGTGCTGCAATCTCAGCCTCAGATAAACCAGTGTACTTTGCCACTGCCTCAGCCGGTAAGCCATCCGCAATCATCGCCTTGGCTACCTCAGCCTTGCCCTTCGCAAGGCCCTTCGCAAGACCCTTCTTTAATCCCTGCTCTTCAGCGTTGTTGATGGCCGTGCGTTGCTGGCTGCGCTCGTCGATTTCCGC